>JAGKSX010000014.1 GCA_018993155.1 Hydrogenophaga sp. | reverse complement strand
CCCCCGCGTCGCCTTCGGCGCCACCCCCTGAAGGGGGGCGATACCTGGGGCCGGCGAAGCCGGACCCTCGGTATCTCTGGAAAGGGAGCTCCTCGCTCAGGCTCTTTTCCCTGTCTCCCGATTGACCTCTGCGCGCCCCGGTGCCGCGCAGAATCGGCGCATGAATGCCTTGCGCTCTCCCCTGGCCGCCCAGATCGTTCAATGGCTGGTCGCCCCTGGTGACCCGGTGCGCCAGGGCGACGTGCTGGTGATCCTCGAAGCCATGAAGATGGAGCACGAGCTGCGTGCCGAAGCGCCTGGCCGTGTGCTGGAGCTGTTGTTCGCCCCGGGCGAGTCGGTGCAGCAGGGCGACGTCCTGTTGCGCGCCGAGCCGGTCGCCCGCGCCGCCACCCCGCCCACCACCGCACCGCAGGCGACCGCCAAGGCCGGGCCGGCCGCGCTCAGGCCCGACCTGCAGCGACTGCTTGACCGCCAGGCCCGCACCCTGGACGCGGCCCGGCCCGAGGCGGTGGCGCGCCGCCATGCCCTGGGCCAGCGCACCGCGCGCGAAAACATCGCCGACCTGTGCGACGAGGGCAGCTTCATCGAGTACGGCGCGCTGGCGGTGGCCGCGCAGCGCCAGCGCCGCAGCGAAGACGACCTGATCGCCCGCACCCCGGCCGACGGCATGGTGACCGGCATCGGTTCCGTCAATGCCACCCAACACGGCGCCGGGCGGTCGCGCACCGCGGTGATGGCCTACGACGCCACGGTGCTGGCGGGCACGCAGGGCATGCGCAACCACCAGAAGACCGATCGGCTGCTGGGTGTGGCGCTGGCGCAGCGCCTGCCGGTGGTGCTGTTCGCGGAAGGCGGTGGTGGCCGACCGGGCGACACCGACATGCCCATCGTCGCCGGCCTGCATGTAGGCACCTTCGCCGCGTTCGCGCGCCTCTCGGGCCAGGTGCCGGTGCTGGGCATCGCCAGTGGCCGCTGCTTTGCGGGCAACGCCGCCTTGCTGGGCTGCTGCGACGTGGTGATCGCCACCCGCAGCAGCAACATCGGCATGGGCGGTCCGGCCATGGTGGAGGGGGGCGGGCTGGGCGTGTTCCGGCCCGAGCAGATCGGCCCGAGCGCGGTGCAGCACGCCAATGGCGTGATTGACGTGCTGGTGGACGACGAAGCGCAAGCGGTGGCGGTGGCCCGCCAATACCTGTCGTTCTTCCAGGGCACGGTCGATGGCGGACGCGCACCCGACGCCCAGGCCCTGCGCGACGTGGTGCCGGAGAACCGGCTGCGTGTGTACGACACCCAGGCGGCGATGGCAGGGCTGGTCGATGTCGGCAGCCTGCTGCCCCTGCGCACCGGCTTCGGCGCGGGCATCCACACGGCGCTGGCGCGCATCGAGGGGCGCGCGGTGGGCCTGATGGCCAACAACCCGCTGCACCTGGGCGGTGCGATCGACGCCGACGCCGCCGACAAGGCCGCGCGTTTCATGCAGCTGTGCAACGCACACGGCCTGCCCCTCGTGAGCCTGGTCGATACCCCGGGTTTCATGGTGGGGCCCGACATCGAAGCGCGGGCGCAGGTGCGGCACGTCAGCCGCCTGTTCGTGGCGGCGGCGGACCTGCGCGTGCCGTTCTTCAGCGTTGTGCTGCGCAAGGGCTACGGCCTGGGCGCCATGGGCATGACGGCTGGTGGGTTCCATTCACCGGCCTTCACCGTGGCCTGGCCCACGGCCGAATTCGGCGCCATGGGGCTGGAAGGTGCCGTGCGCCTGGGCTACCGCAAGGAGCTGGAGGCGGAACCGGAAGGGCCGCGGCGCGATGCCCTGTTCGACCGCCTGCTGGCGCAGCAGGTCGCCAATGGTTCGGCGGTGCAGATGGCGACCACGCTGGAGATCGATGCCGTGATCGACCCGGCGCTCACACGCGACTGGCTGGTCAGGGGGTTGGCGGGGGCGAAGGTGTCCGAGCCCCGCCCGGGGCGGTTCATCGACACCTGGTGAGGCCCCGAGCAGGGCCCCGGGTTCATCAGATCAGGTCGCCGAAACCGGTGGTGCGCACGCCTGCGCTGGGCAGCTGCGGCGCGGTCTGGTTGATGTTGATCCAGAACTCGCACACGTGCTTCATCGCGCTGAGGAACTGCGAGAACTCGGTGGGCTTGGCGATGTAAGCGTTGGTGCCCGCGTCGTAGGCGCGCAGCAGGTCGCTCGGCTCGGTGGAGGAGGTCAGCACCACCACGGGGATGTGGTGCAGGTTGTCCGAACCCTTGATTTCCCGGAGCACGCCGATGCCGTCCAGCAGGGGCATCTTCAAGTCCAGCAGCACCAGCATGGGGTTGCTGCCCGAGCGGTTGGTGAAGCCATTGCGGCGGTGCAGGTAGTCCAGCGCCTGCATGCCATCCGAGACGTGCGTGACCCGCCCGTCCAGCCCATGGCGCGCCAGGGCCAGTTTGGTCAGCTCGGCATCGTCGGGATTGTCTTCAACGAGAAGGATGGCGTCGGCGTTTTTGCTCATGGTTCCAGGGCGGCCGGCATGGAGTCGGGAGGGGACTCGAACCCATGGGCGCCTTCAAAAGGTAGCGAAAAATAGAACACACTGCCCTCTCCGAGCTGGCTTTCAGCCCAGATGGTGCCGCCGTGTCGCTCAATGATGCGCCGCGTCAGTGCCAGGCCGATGCCAGTGCCTTCAAACTCCGAGGCGCGATGCAGGCGTTGGAAAACGCCAAACAGCTTCTGGGCGTATTTTGTGTCAAAACCCACGCCATTGTCACGAACAAAGAAGGTATAGCCGACAACAGGGTCCATGCTCCAACCCACCTCGATGCGCGTTCTTTCACGCGGACGGGTGTATTTGTAGGCGTTGCCCAACAGGTTGGCCCAGACCTCGCGCAGCAGCAGGGCGTCGCCCTGCACCACGGGCAGGTCGGGCGCCACCACCCAGTCGACCACCCGGCCTTCGGTGTCGTGCCCGATCTGGCCGACCACCGCATCCACCAGCAGGGTGAAGTCCACCGCCGTGAGGTTCACGGCCGAACGCCCCAGGCGCGAGAACGCGAGCAGGCCGTCGATGAGCTGGCTCATGTGCCGGGCTGAATTGCCGATCGTGCTCAGGTAGCGGGCGCTCACCTCGTCGCATTGGCCGCCGAGGTGTTCCTCCAGCAGACTGACGAAACTGGAGATGTGGCGCAGGGGCGAGCGCAGGTCGTGCGAGACCGAGTAGGAGAACGACTCCAGGTCCTTGTTGGCGGCGAGCAGCTGTTCGGTGCGCTCGACCACCCGGTTCTCCAGCTCGTCGTTGATGTTGCGCATCAGGTCGTCGAGCCGCTTGGCGTCGGTCATGTCCCGGTTGACCTTGGCGAAGCCCTTGAGCTCGCCGCTGTCGTCGCGCAGGGCAATGAGCACCGAGTGCGACCAGTACTGCGAGCCGTCCTTGCGGGTGTGCCAGTTGTGCAGCTCGTGCTGCCCACGCGAGGCTGCCAGGCGCAGCATCTGCATGGCGCTGACCTTGCCATGGTCCGGGTTGACCGGATCGAACAGCACGCCGTAGTGGCGGCCCAGCATCTGCGTGGGCGAATAGCCGTCCATGCGCTGGGCACTGTCGGTCCAGTCGGTGATGACGCCGTCGGCATCCATGAAAAAGATGCAGTAGTCGCGCAGGTTGTCCACCATGAGGCGGAAACGCTGTTCGCTCTCCAGCAGTTCCAGCGAGCGCTCGCTGATGCGTTGCTCCAGTTCCTCGTTGAGGTGGACGACGCGCTCTTCGATGCGTTTGCGGTCGGTGATGTCGATGATCTGCACGAACAGACCCTGCACCTTGCCCTCGTCATTGAAGTCGGGCAGGTAGCTCGCGCTCACGAAGATCTGCTGGCCATCGATGGTGGGGCGCCAGGTCTCGAAGTGGTGGGGCTGGCCGGCCAGCGCGGTCCTCATGCGCGGCTCGATGTCGGCCCAGACGTCGGGTTTCACGCATTCACCGATGTGCCGACCGATGATGTACTGCGGATCCATGCCATAGACGCGCAGGTGCTCGGCATTGGCGAACCGGAAATGCAGGCCCGCATCGAGGTAGGCGATCAGGCCCGGTACGTGGTCGGTGATGGTCTGAAGGAAGCGCTGGTTGTCGCGCAGCGCCATCTCGGCTGCCTTGCGCAGCGTGATGTCCACCACCGTGGTGTTGCTGCGCAGGAAGCGGCCGTCGGCATCGCGCACGGCGGACGACGAGAGCAGGGCGTGGAAGGTGCTGCCGTCGCGGCGGCGCATCTCGTACTCCACGGCCTCCAAGGCATCGTCCTTCAGGATCTTCTGCATGCGGTTCTCGAGCAGATCCGTGTGCCGCGGCGCCATCATGTCGCGGAAGGCCATCTTGCCCACCACCTCGTCGCGGCGGTAGCCCAGCCATTCAAGCTCGGTGTCGTTGATGGACACGTAGATGCCGTTGACGTCGAGCGAGTGGTAGCCGCAGGGCGCGTTGTTGTAGAGGTCCTGCGACTGCCGCAGTGCGCTGTTGAGCTGGCCGTTGGCCTGGCGCACCAGGTCTTCCGAGGCCTTGCGCTGGGAGAGGTCGATCATCTGGATGATGATCCCCTGCACCTGACCCGCATGCCAGTACGGCGTGTATTCGATGCCGGCGTAGAAGCTGTGGCCATCGGGGAAGGCGCGTTCGCCCTCGAAGCGCTGGATTTCGCCGGACAGCGCGGCGGCCAGGTTCAGGCGCGTGGCCTCGAAATCCTGGGGCCGTGCGATCTGGCTCAGGTGCATGCCGATGAGCTGCTCGGTATCGCCCTGCACCCAGCGCGCGTAGCTGGCGTTGGCGAAGCGGCAGATCAGGTCGCGGTCGAAGAACGCCAGCTGCACCGGCACGCTGTTGGTGATGGCCTGCAGGAAATTGCGCTGCCCCGCGAGGGCGTTCTCGGCGCCCTTGCGTTCGGTGATGTCCACCAGGGTGTTGTTGGTGCGGACGAAGCGGCCGTTTTCATCGACGACTGCCGTGCTGCTGAGCAGGGCCAGGAAGGTGCTGCCGTCGCGGCGGCGGATCGGGAACTCGGCAGCCTCCAGTTTTTCGCCGCGCGTCATGCGCGCCAGGCGTTCGCCGACCAGGTGCTGGTGCTCGGGAGGCACGATATCGTGGAAGCGCAGCTTGCCGACCACCTCGTCGCGCTCGTAGCCCAGCCAGTCCAGCGCGGTGCGGTTGATCAGCACGAACACGCCGTCGGCGTCCACCGAGTGGTAACCGCAGGGCGCCTGGTTGTAGAGGGCCTGGGCATCGCGCAGGGCCTGGTGGATGCGCTCCTTGGCTTCGGCCAGTTCGTCGGTGCGTTGCCGCACGCGGTCTTCCAGCTCGACGTTGAAGCGCTGGATCTCTTCCTGCTGCTGGTGCAGCGCGGTGATGTCGCGCGAGACGGCCAGCAGCATCACGGGCCGGTTCTGCGCATCGCAGATGGGGGTGACCACCGTGTCCCACCACTTGGGTGTGCCCTTGAAGGTGTTGCCGAACGCCACGAAGCGCGCGCTCTTGCCCTGGCGCGCGCTCTCCAGGGCCTCGCGCGAGAGCAAGGCCCCGTCGTCCGGCCACCAGGTGACCCATTCGCTGTTGCGCACCTGTTCGAAATCGTCCACCTCGACCAGGCGGCAGCCCTGGGCTGTCATCTGCACCACGCGGCCTTGCAGATCGAGCACCTTGGTGCAATCGGGGCTGCTGGAGATGATCTGGCGGTTCAGCTCGTCCTTGATGCGCGCGTCGGCTTCCAGCGTGCGCATGGGCGTGATGTCCTGCATGAAACCGAGCTGGCTGACGACGGCACCGTTGGCATCGCGCAAGGGTGCGTTGCGCACCAGCACATGGACCACCTCGTTGCCCGGGCGCACCAGGCGGAACTCCACGCTGAGCGTTTCGGCCTCGGAGATCGCCCGAAACCAGTGCTGCTGCACACGTTCCAGGTCGTCGGGGTGCACGCGGCTGAACCAGCCGAAGTTGGGGAAGTCCTGCTTCTTCAGTGCGAAGATCGCCTGCAGCTGCTCGTCCACGTGGGTGAGCACGCCCGCATGGTCGGTGCGGAAGACGCCGATGGGAAAGACGCTGGCCAGGGCCGAGAACAGCGCTTCGTACTCGATCTGCGCGGTGTGCGCAGCCCGGTCCGTGTCGGCCGCTTCCAGCGCGGTTTCCAGGGGCAGTGGCAGGGTGGCCTGGCGCTTCAGGTCGGTGCTGTCGGGCTGGCCGCTGAGCCGCTGCGCGTAGCTGCGGCGCAGGTGCTCGTTCTCCGCCCGCAGGGTTTCCAGCTCCAGAAGCAACGCACGCTCACGCTCCACAGCCGAGCGTTCGGCTCTGTGGCTGTCAACGCGTTTGTCCTCCGAGGGGAAAAGGGTGCTCATCCGGCACAACTGTACCCCAGGGCCTTCTTTCTCCAGCGTGATATTTGACAGCTAGAAACGCGGTAGCTCCGGGTGAGCCAAAGCCCCCGCGCGCACCAGCATCCGACCGTATTCAGCACAACGTTGCAGGGTCGGGATGACCTTGCCCGGATTCAGTAGCCCATTGGTATCAAAGGCCCGTTTGACGGCAAACATCTGTGCGTTTTCCTCGGCGGAGAACTGGACGCACATGCTGTTGAGCTTTTCCACGCCCACGCCATGTTCGCCGGTGACCGTGCCGCCCATGGCGACGCTGGTCTCCAGGATCTCGGCACCGAACAACTCGCAGCGGTGCAACTGGTCGGCGTCGTTGGCGTCGAACAGGATCAGCGGGTGCAGGTTGCCGTCGCCCGCATGGAACACGTTGGCGCAGCGCAGCCCGTGCTTCTTCTCCATCTCGGCGATGGCCAGCAGGATGTCGGCCAGGCGCTTGCGTGGAATGGTCGAGTCCATGCACATGTAGTCGGGGCTGATGCGCCCGCTCGCGGGGAACGCGTTCTTGCGCCCGCTCCAGAAACGCAGGCGCTCGGCTTCGTCGCGGCTGACCGCGATGGCGGTGGCGCCGCATTGGCGCAGCACCGCGCTCATGCGGCCGATCTCTTCTTCCACCTCCTCTGGCGTGCCGTCGCTCTCGCACAGCAGGATGGCTTCGGCGCTCAGGTCGTAGCCCGCGTGCACGAAGTCCTCCACCGCCGCGGTCATGGGCTTGTCCATCATTTCGAGGCCGGCCGGGATGATGCCGGCAGCGATCACCGAAGCCACCGCGTCACCGGCCTTTCGGATGTCGTCGAAGCTGGCCATGATGCAGCGCGCCAGCAGCGGCTTGGGCACCAGCCTGACCGTGACCTCGGTGGTGACGGCCAACATGCCTTCGCTGCCGATCACCAGGGGCAGCAGGTCCAGGCCGGGTGCGTCGAGCGCGTCGCCTCCGAAGGTGACGGGCTCACCCTCGACGGTGAAGCCGCGCACGGCCAGCACGTTGTGCAGGGTCAGGCCGTACTTGAGACAGTGCACGCCCCCCGAGTTCTCCGCCACGTTGCCGCCGATGGTGCAGGCGATCTGGCTGCTGGGGTCGGGCGCGTAGTACAGGCCCTGCGGGGCGGCGGCTTCGGAGATCGCGAGGTTGCGAACGCCCGCCTGCACGACCGCGGTGCGCGCGCGCGGATCGATGCGCAGGATGCGGTTGAACTTGGCCAGCGACAGCGTGACGCCCAGCGCGTGCGGCATGGCACCCCCCGAGAGCCCCGTGCCCGCGCCGCGCGCCACCACCGGCACGCCCAGGCCGTGGCAGGCCTTGAGCACGGCCGCGACCTGGCCCTCGGTCTCGGGCAGCACCACCACCAGCGGGCGCTCGCGGTACGCGGTCAGGCCATCGCATTCGTAGGGCACCGTGTCCTCGACCTGCCAGAGCAGTGCATGCGCCGGCACCACGGCCTGCAGCGCGCGCACCACGTCGGCCTGCCGTTGCGCGCGTTGCAGGGAGGTGTTTTCGGCGGGGCGGGCGGGTGCGTTCATGTGGGGCCGGTGCGGGTCGGATCAAGGGCCGCTCCAGTCTAGGCGAAAGCCCCGCGCCCGGATTGAAGAAACTTGCAGCGTTTTGTGAACGCTTCGGCGGTTGGTGACGAAGGGTCCTTGAAATCGGCGGCCGGTGGCATCAAGTTGTGTTCACCGCAGGGCGCCTGTCGCACCCTGGAACCTCATCACCCACCAGGAGTTTTCCATGAGCTTCGTTGTCAACCGCAACTTCCTCGACTTCTTCAATGACGTCGCACCCGCGTCCCTGCCGGCGCAGATCCGTGTCGATGTGAAGGAGACGCCCGAGGCTTACACCCTGCAGGCCGAAGTGCCTGGCGTCTCCAAGGACGACATCCACGTCAACGTCGACGGCAAGCTGGTGACCTTGCGCGCTGAAATCAAGCCGCAGTCCAACCCGGCCGAAGGCGGCAGGCTGCTGCGCAGCGAGCGGTACTACGGTGCCGTCTCGCGCAGCTTCCAGCTGCCGGTCGACGTGGACAACAGTGCCGCGAAAGCGAAGTACGAGAACGGTGTGTTGCAGCTCACGCTGCCGAAGAAGACCGCTGCCGCGGCCCAGCGCCTGGCGATCGAGTAAACCCGCGATCCGCCTGCACGGCTCGTCAGTTCACGCTCTTCTTGAGCCACTCGGCGAACGCCGCGCATTCCCATCGCTCCATCGCACCGGCCTGCCAGCACAGGTAGTGCGCATGGGGCGATGGGATGTTGCGTTCCGAGATGCGTTCCAGCGAGCCGTTCTCGATCCAGGGCGCGCCCAGCTTGAGGCGCACCAGGGCGACGCCCAGGCCTTGCGCCGCGGCATCGCACATCAGCCCGATGTCGTTGAACGACGAGCCCTCGACCGGCTCGGGCCAGTCGAGTTCGTGCGCCGCGAACCAGGTGCGCCAGGGTTCGAGCGGGCTGCGCAGCAGGGCGGCGCGCTGCAGGTCTTCCACCGTGTCGAACGGGCCGTTCTCGCGGATGTAGGCAGGAGACGCCAGCGGCGTCACCTCGTCTTTGAGCAGGCAGATGTGCTCCACGTCGGCGTACCGTCCGGTGCCATAGCGCACCGTGAGGTCGGCGTCCTCGGCCACCACGTCCAGCAGCGGGATCGAGACCTGCAGGGTCAGGTCGATCTCCGGGTAGGCCTCGGTGAACTGGCGCAGGCGCGGCATCAGGATCGAGCGCGCGAAGGTGGGGGTGACGGCCAGCTTGAGCTTGCGTTTGCCCGGCGCCGTGTTGCCGCCCGGGAAACGCTGCAGGATGCCCAGGCCTTCGCGCACGTGGGCCAGGTATTCGCTGCCCTCGGTGGTGAGCGAGAAATCGGCGCGGCCGAACAGCTTGGTGCCCAGGATCTGCTCGAGCTGGCGCACGCGGTGGCTCACCGCGCTGGGCGTCACGTTCAGTTCCTCCCCCGTCTGCGTCACGCTGCGCAGGCGCGCCAGCGCCTCGAAAGTCAGGAGGCACTGGATGGGAGGAATCCGGATGGTCATGGCGCCCCCACGCTCCACCGCTGACGCGTGGTCGCTGCCCCCCGAGGGGGCTGAGCTGCCTTGGGGCGGCCCTGCTGCATCTCGCTCACTTGAACACCACCGTCTTGTGGCCGTTGAGCAGCACGCGGTGTTCGCTGTGCCATTTCACGGCGCGCGCCAGCACCTGGCTTTCGGTGTCGCGGCCGCGCGCGGTGAGGTCTTCCACCGCGTCGGTGTGGTCCACCCGGGCCACGTCCTGCTCGATGATGGGGCCTTCGTCGAGGTCGGCCGTCACGTAGTGGGCGGTGGCCCCGATCAGCTTCACGCCCCGGTCGTGCGCCTGGTAGTAGGGCTTGGCGCCCTTGAAGCTGGGCAGGAAGCTGTGGTGGATGTTGATGGCCTTGCCCGAGAGTTCGCGGCACAGGTCGTTGCTGAGCACCTGCATGTAGCGCGCCAGCACCACCAGCTCGGCGCCTTCGTTCTGGATGATCTCCAGCTGCTTGGCCTCGGCCTGCGGCTTGGTGGCCGCCGTCACCGGGATGTGGTGGAAGGGCACGTTGTAGCTGGCCGCGAGCTGGTAGAAGTCGCGGTGGTTGCTGATGATGGCCCGGATGTCCAGCGGCAGCAGGCCGCTCTTCCAGCGGAACATCAGGTCGTTGAGGCAGTGGCCTTCCTTGCTCACGAAGATGACGGTGCGCACCGGCTCGGCCATCGGGTGCAGGCTCCACTGCATGGCGAACGGCTCGGCGAACAGCTGCAGGCGCAGGCGCAGGTCGTCCTGGGTGAGCTGGCCACAGGCGAACTGCACGCGCATGAAGAACAGGCCGGTGGCGTGGTCGTTGTATTGCGCGGCTTCTTCGATGTTGCCCCCGTGCTCCAGCAGGAAGCCGGAAACGGCGTGCACGATGCCCGGGCGGTCCGAGCAGGACAGGGTAAGAACGTAGGTGTGATTCATGGCGTGCGAATTGTCGCAGCAAGGCGCGGTGGGCCTGGCCGAACCCGGCGCAATGGAGCCCCTGGCAGCCGGAGGCGGTGACAAAATGCCGCTTCCCCGTCCTTTTGCCGCAGGAGACGCCCGCATGGCCTACAACGATTTCCGCATGGACAACCAGTGGTTGCCCTTCACGCCCAACCGCAGTTTCCAGAAAGACCCCCGGGTCTTCGTGGCGGCCGACGGCATGTACTTCACGACGCACGACGGGCGCCAGGTCATCGACGGCATTTCCAGCCTCTGGTGCGTGGGCGCCGGGCACAACCGCAAGCCGATCAACGAAGCCATCAAGCAGCAGCTGGACACGCTGGACTACAGCACCGCTTTCAGCGTCAGCAACGACAAGGCCTTTCGCGCCGCCGAGATGATCGCCGCCATGGCGCCGGGCGATCTGAACAAGGTGCTGTTCTGCAACTCCGGCAGCGAGGCCGCCGACACCTCGATGAAGGTGGCGCTGGCCTATCACCGCGCGCGCGGCGAAGGCCACCGCAACATCTTCATCGGCCGCGAGCGCGGTTACCACGGCGTGGGTTTTGGCGGCATGAGCGTGGGCGGTATCCCAGCCAACCGCAAGGTCTACGGCGCCGCCCTGCTGCCGCGCGTGGACCACCTGCGCTTCATCCACGACCCGGTCAGGCACGCCTACGTGCACAACACCGAACCGGTGTGGGACGAAGACCTGCTGCTGGAGCTGGAGAACCGCATCCTGCCGCTGCACGATCCGAGCAACGTGGCGGCCGTGATCGTCGAGCCCGTTGCCGGCAGCGCGGGCTGGTACGTGCCGCCCCAGGGCTACCTCAAGCGCCTGCGGGAGATCTGCGACAAGCACGGCATTCTGTTGATCTTCGACGAGGTGATCACCGGCTTCGGCCGCCTGGGCACGGCTTTCGCGTCGGACTACTACGGCGTGCAGCCCGACATGCTGAATTTCGCCAAGGCGGTGACCAACGGCGTGTTCCCGCTGGGTGGCGTGGTCTGCACCGACCGCATCTACGGCGTCATGATGGGCGCGCACGGCAGCGCGCCGGACCACGCCATCGAGTTCTTCCACGGCTACACCTACTCGGGCCATCCGGTGGCCTGCGCGGCGGCGATCGCCACGCTGGACCTGTTCCGCGAGGAAAACCTGTTCGCCCGCGCGGGCGAGATGGGCCCGGTGCTGGGCGATGCGATGCACAGCGCGCTCAAGGGCCTGCCCCACGTGATCGGCATCCGCAGCCTCGGGCTGGCGGCCGCCGTGGAGCTCGCGCCGCAGCCTGGCCTGCCCGGCAAGCGGGCGTTCGACGTGTTCATGGACTGCTACCACCGGGGTGTGCTGGTGCGCAACGCGGGCGACAACCTGGTGTTCGCGCCACCCTACATCGTCGATCGTGCGCAGATCGAGACCATGGTGGGCACATTGGCCGACGCCATCAAAAGGCTGGGGTAGAAGGTCCCCCCCTGCGCCGCTGGCGCGGCTTCCCCCCGGTGGGGGGACGGCACCTGGGGCCGGCGGAGCCGGACCCTCGGTGCCCCTGGACTTAGCGCGCCGGCATGCGCTGCTTCAATTCGGCGCAGTGGTCGCGCGGGGGCAGCGCGGGGGTTTGCCACACCGCGTCGGCCGGCGGTGCGCTGGCATCTTTCGGGGGGCCGGCCTGCGCCATCACCACCTTGTGGCCCACGGTCGCGGGCAGGTGCAGGGGCACGCCGAGGTCTTCGCGCACATGGCCGTTGCCGGCCACCAGCAGCACCGTCTTGCCCGGGATGAGGGCCTGCGTGGCCGTCTGCGCCATCGACCGGTCGCGCGCGAGCTGGATGCGGGTCATGGGCGCGATCTGGCTCTCGGGCAGCAGGCCGCAATGGCTCTCGCGGATGCCGTCGCGCTGGCGCCGCAGCACGCTCTCGCTCACCAGGCCGTCCAGCTCGGCCTGGCCCATGGTGCTGCGCATCTGCGCGCGCGGCAGGTTGCCGCCGATCACGGGCGCGCCGCTGCGCACGGCGGCCATCACCACCGGGCCGTACACCGGCCAGGGCCAGCCGCCCTGCTCGGTCCAGCCCAGGGCCTCGCGCACGCGCGCCTCGTCGGCGTCGCTGGGCAGGCCTTGCGTGCTGCGCCCCTGTTCGATCATTTCCATCACGACCGCGCCCAGCTGATGGCGCCGGGCCAGGGCCAGCACCACGTCGCGCTGCAGCGCCTGGTGTTCGGCGGCGTCGTGTTGCTCGCCGAGCAGCAACACCGGTGCGGGCAGCACGCGGTCGAGCAGGGCCGGCACGGTGGTGGGTGGGCGGTGCGCGCAGGCCGCGAGCAAAGACAGGCCCAGGGCAAGGGCGACAGCGGTTCGACAGGTCATGCGTGGATACTAAGCGGACCCGACGCCCCTTCACCGCCCCCTTTTCGCGTGTCCCTTCTGCCTTCCTGGCGGCCCGATTCGTGGCCGCGCGTCTGCCTCACCCTGACGATCGCCCTGGCCGCCGCCCTGCTGTGTCGCTGGTTGCGCACGCCCATCCCCTGGATGATCGGTCCGCTGCTGGCGACCGCGCTGGTGTCGGTGCTGGGCATGCGCACCGAGAGCTGGACGCCCTTGCGCAACAGCGGGCAGTGGGTGATCGGCACCGCGCTGGGCCTGTACTTCACGCCAGCGGTGGGCGCGCTGGTGGCCAGCCTCTGGTGGGCGATCGCGCTCGGCATCGCCTGGGCATTGGCCCTGGGCCTGGGTTTTGCGGCCTGGCTGCGCTGGCTGCACGCGGGGCATCTGGTGGCCTTGACACCCGCGGAGTTGCGCTGCACCACCTATTTCGCTGGCGCGATCGGCGGCGCATCCGAGATGACGCTGATCGCCGAGCGCCAGGGCGCGCGCACCGATCTGGTGGCGGCCGCGCACAGCCTGCGGGTGCTGCTGGTGACGGTCACCATTCCGTTTGCGCTGCAGCTCGGGGGCGTGAGCGGGCTCGACACCCTGGCGCAAGGCGTGCGGGACGTGCAAGCGCTGGGGCTGCTGGCGCTGGCCGGGCTTACCTTGCTGGGTGCGCTGGCCATGCAGCGCCTGGGCCGCGCCAACCCCTGGTTCATGGGCGCGCTGGTGGTCACCATGGTGGTGACCTTGAGCGGCCACACCCTGTCGGCCATCCCGCAGAGCCTGTCGAACGCGGCGCAGCTGGTGATCGGTGTGAGCCTGGGCGTGCGTTTCACGCCCGCCTTCGTGCACACGGCGCCGCGCTGGCTGGCCTCGGTGGCTTTCGCCACGCTGGTCATGATGGGCCTGTGCGCCGGTTTCGGCTGGGTGCTGGCGCAGCTGACAGGTTTGCACCCGGTCACGCTGCTGCTGGGCACCGCGCCCGGCGGCATTGCCGAGATGGCCATCACCGCCAAGGTGCTGCAGCTGGGCGTGCCGGTGGTGACGGCGTTCCAGGTCTGCCGGCTGGTGGCGGTGCTGGTGCTGGCCGAGCCGCTGTACCGCTGGCGCCATGGCCCGGCATGAAAAAGGCCGCTGGGGTGCAGCGGCCTTTTTTCAGAGGAAGTGCGTTCGTTCAGTGCATGACCACGGGCATCTGGGCCAGGGTGGCATAGCCCTCGAGCGTGTCTTCCACTTCTTCCTGGGACGGCGTGCTCTGCTGCCAGGCGGTGATCTGGAGCTGGAACATCTCGGCCCAGGAACCGTCGAGGTACACCTCTTTGCCCGAGCGCTTGTCCACGATCTCGAAACCGTGGCGGGGAATCTGCGGGCCGTCTGCCACTTCGTTGTCGCCCTCGACGGGCGCCTTGGCTAGGATGTGGACCACAGCGAAGGCATCCGAGTCGTAAAGCATGTGCATGACTGAAATCCTTGAATAGAAAAAATCTGCGTTCCTGACAACCTTATATCGGCAAATACGCGCCGATTTATAGGTCAGATGCAGCTTTACGTGGCGACGTTCCCCCGGACTTCAAGATGCGTGTCTTTTTTGGCACAGATGGGTGTTTGTCCTACAAGTGTTTGCCTTACGGCATCTGGCTGAGTTGCTGATCGGCCACATCGCCGTTCGACTGTTTGACCCGCAGGCGCACGGGCAGGTGGTGCAAGCTGGGCGCGAGCCACATTTCGACCGTGCTGTCGAATTCCTTGCGGGGCTGGCGCACCAGGTGGCGCACCCTGAATTCGCCCGCTGGCAGCGAAATCGTCGATTCTTCGCCCACGTCGAAGCGCCAGACAGGGGCGTCGCCCGTGCCGGCCACCTGCATGTCCACCGTCTGGCCGGCGGCGTAGGCCTGCGGGCGGGCCTGCAGCAGGCTGGCGAGCTGCAGGAACAGGCTCAGGCGGTCCTGCGCCCCCGGTTGCAGCGGTGCTTCGGGCGCGTTGCTGCTGAATCGGATGCGCTGTTGTGCGGCATCGAAATGGGCGGCTTTCTCGCTGCGGCTCTTGTCGGCGAAGCGCTCGGGCATGAGGCCGTTGGGGCCGACGTGGCCGATGCTGGTCTGCGAGCGGCTGCCCAGCAGCAGCACGCGCATCTCCATGCGGGCCTCGTAGCGGCCGTCGGCCACGGCCCAGTCCAGCGTGCCTTGGGCCTTGTAGCCGATGCCCTTGACATTGCCGGTCACGTCGTAGTGCAGGCGGGTGCTGGGCGGCGGCGTGGCGGGTGGCAGGGCGACGGGGGCGCTGGCTTTGCCATCGGTTGCTGCCGACGGCGTGGTGCTGGTGGGTTCACTGGTTGGGGCCGTTTCGGGCGTGGCAGGAGGCGCCGCCACAGCTTCTGCTGGTGCTTCAGGTGCCGGTGTCGGAGGTTCGCTCACGGCGACTTCCTGCGAAGCGATGGCCGGCGTTTCAGCCGGCGCGAGGGCGACGGCCTCGGCGGGTTCGGGCGCTGCCTGGGCCACGGCGACGGGCTCGGGAACCGGGGCAGGGAGGGCCATGGGCGCCGCCTTCGGGGCGGGCTTGGGCCGGGATGCGGGTTCGGGGCGTGGCGCGGGCGCCGGAGCGACGGGCACGATCCAGCGCACCGTGCTCACCTGCACCGGCTGCGGGCGCGCTGCCGGGGCGGTGGCGGGCGGTTCGGCGTTTGCGGCAGATGCACTGGCGCCGGTGGCCGGTGGCGCTGGCGCCCGGGCGGTGCCGGGCAGCTGAAGCGTGATGCCGCCAGCGAGCAGCACGAGGTGCAGGCCCAGCACCAGCGCCACCAGCGCGGTGAGCACGGACCGGCGTGGCGAGGCAGAGGGTGATGCGGGCGTTTGGGTCACGTGCTGGAAGGGGCGGGGCGGTGCCCCAGGTCGGCGCTGAGCTGGCGGGCGCAGCGCAGCAGGGCGGTGGCGGGGGCCCCTTGCCAGTCGGTGTCCAGCGTGGCCACGGAGCCGAGCACCACCAGGCCCAGCGCGAGCCGGCCCTGGGCGTCGAACACGGGGGCGCAGAAGCCGCCCACGCCGGGCAACAGGCTGTGCACCACCCGCGCCAGGCCCCTGCGGCGGGTGTCTTCGAGCAGGGCCTGCACCTCTTGCGGCGACTGGGGCACGTCCACCAGGGGCAGGTCGCCATGTTGCGGCAGCTTCTTCAGGCGCGCGAGTTCGTCGCGCACCATGGGGGCGATGCGCTGGGCGTCGCGGCCTTCAGTGCCCATGAAGGCGGCAAAGCAGCGGCCGGTGGCCGAGGTCAGCAGCGGCATGACGTCGCCCAGGCGCAAGGTGACGGGCACCGTCTGAGGCGCCTCGATCCAGTGCACCATGGTGGGGCCCTGGTTGCCCCACACCGCGATGGCCAGGGTGTGGCCGGTCTCGGCCAGCAGGCCATCGATGCGTTCGCGCGCGAACTTCACGGCGTCGAGGCGCGCGAGGCTGGCCAGCCCGATGCGCAGCGCGGCGGGGCCGAGGTCGTAGCGCGTGCTCACCGGGTCCTGCACCACCAGGCCCATGCGCTGGAAGCTCACCAGGTAGCGGTGGGCCTTGGCCGCGCTCATGCCCGCCGCGGCGGCCAGGTCGCGCAGCATCAGGGCGCCGTCGGCCTGCGACAGGGCATCGAGCAGCTCGAAGCCCACTTCCACCGATTGGATGCCCGCGCGCAACGGTTCCGCGTCGTCACGGGTTTCGGCGTCGATGGCGGGGCGTTGGGCAACAGGCATCTGAATCAGGGTCACGAAGGTTGGACGGTCGGTCGGGCGGTGGGTTCCCCGGGCCGGTGGCGGGTGTTGCAGCGGTTCTCGGGGCTTTCGTCTAGAATCCCAATTTTACGAATAGGTGAATCAATTTCACTATCCGTAATTCGAAGGCATCCACCGAGTGTGCCACCGATCCGCCCCCAGGCGGACAATGTGCCCGCTTTGACCCCAACCTGACAGCAGGAGACTTGCATGAAACTCGCCACTTACAAAGACGGCTCGCGCGACGGACAACTGGTGGTGGTCTCCCGCGACCTGAGCACGGCGCATTATGCGACCGGCATCGCCCACAAGCTCCAGCAGGCGCTGGACGACTGGAACTTCATCAGCCCCCAGTTGCACGACCTGTACGTCACGCTCAACCAGGGCAAGGCGCGCCACGCCTTCCCGTTCGACCCCGCCCAGTGCATGGCCCCGCTGCCGCGCGCCTACCAGTGGGCCGACGGCTCGGCGTACATCAACCACGTGGAGCTGGTGCGCGCCGCGCGCAACAGCGAAGTGCCGGCGTCGTTCTACACCGACCCGCTGATGTACCAGGGCGGCAGCGACGACTTCATCGGCCCTTGCGAAGACGTGGTGGTGGCCAGTGAAGACTTCGGCATCGACTTCGAGGCCGAGATCGCCGTCATCACTGGCGACGTGCCCATGAGTGCCACGCCCGAGCAGGCCTTGGAGGGCGTGCGCCTGCTGATGCTGGCCAACGACGTGTCGCTGCGCAACCTGATCCCGGCCGAACTGGCCAAGGGTTTTGGCTTCTTCCAGAGCAAGCCGGCCACCGCGTTCAGCCCGGTGGCGGTCACGCCCGACGAGCTCGGCGACGCCTGGCAGGGTGGCCGCGTGCACCTGACCATGCAGTCGACCTGGAACGGCCGCAAGGTCGGCATGTGCGAGGCCGGCCCGGAGATGACCTTCCACTTCGGCCAGCTCGTGGCCCACATCACCAAGACGCGCAACGTGCGCGCCGGCTCCATCGTGGGCAGTGGCACCGTGAGCAACAAGGGCACGGAGGTGGACGGCCGCAAGGACTGGCCCAAGGGCTACAGCTGCATCGCCGAGAAACGCGCGATCGAAACCATCCTGGATGGCAAGCCTTCGACCGCCTTCATGAAGTTCGGTGACACCATCCGCATCGAGATGAAGGGCAAGGACGGCCAGTCCGTGTTCGGCGCGATCGACCAGAAAATCGCGCCGCTGGCCTGAGGCCAGCGTTCAAGCAGCGTAAACCTGCTCGATCGACGCGAAACCCTTGACCTCGATCGGGTTGCCGAAGGGGTCGCAGAAGAACATCGTCCACTGTTCGCCGGGCTGCCCCTCGAAGCGCACCTGGGGCGGCAGCACGAAGTCCACGCCCGCGGCCTGAAGCCGCGCGGCCATCGCTTGCCACTCCGGCAGCAGCAGCACCAGGCCGAAGTGCGGCATGGGCACGAGGTGCTCGCCCACGCGGCCGGTGCGCTGCGTCTTCAGCGGCTCGCCCAGGTGCAGCGAGATCTGGTGGCTGAAGAAATCGAAGTCCACCCAGGTATCGGTGCTGCGGCCCTCGGCGCAGCCGAGCACGCCGCCGTAGAAGCGGCGCGCCGCATCCAGGTCGGTGACGTTGAAGGCGAAATGGAACAGGCTGCGGGTGTGCAGCGGAGCGGTGGACGGGTTCATGGCCGCCAGCATAGACGCTGGCGCGCGGTCGAGCACAATGACCGACAGAACCCAGCCCTTCAGGAGACCCGCATGAGCAGCCCCGTGGACTACAGCCGCTACCAGACCCTCGCCATCACCCGCCGCGGCCCCACCGTGGACGGCGTGCCTTCCGTGCTCGACATCCAGATGCGCGCCGACGGCCCGGGCGGCAACGGCAAGCTGCCCACCGCCGGCCACGACGGGCATTGGGAACTCAGCGAGATCTGGCGCGATGTGGGGCGCGACGACAGCGTGCGCTGCGCCGTGCTGCGCGGCAGCGGCATGGGCTTCTCCGGCGGCGGCGACCTCACGCTGGTGCAGGACATGGCGACCGATTTCGAGGTGCGCACCCGCGTCTGGAAGGAGGCTCGCGACCTGGTCTACAACGTCATCAACTGCGACAAGCCCATCGTGAGCGCCATGCACGGCCCGGCCGTGGGCGCTGGCCTGGTGGCCGGCCTGCTGGCCGACATCTCGATCGCCGCGAAGAGCGCCAAGATCGTCGACGGCCACACGCGCCTGGGCGTGGCGGCCGGTGACCACGCGGCCATCGTCTGGCCCCTGCTGTGCGGCCTGGCCAAGGCCAAGTACTACCTGATGCTGTGCGACCCCATCAGCGGCGAGGAGGCCGAGCGCATCGGCCTGGTCTCGCTCGCGGTGGACGACGCGGCCCTGCTCGACAAGGCCTATGAAGTGGCCGATCGCCTGGCCAGTGGCAGCCAGACCGCGATCCGCTGGACCAAGTACTCGCTCAACAACTGGCTGCGCCAGGCCGGCCCCGCGTTCGACACCTCCCTGGCGCTCGAATTCATGGGTTTTGCCGGGCCCGATGTGCGCGAAGGTGTGGCATCCTTGCGTGAGCGCCGCGCACCCCGCTACGGCGTGGACGGCTGAGACAGCCAAGACCTAGACGGCACGACAGGAGATCTCCATGAGCGACGCCCCCGGCAGCGGTTTCGGCAAATTCGTTCCCGGCTTCGAGTTCCTGCAGAACCTCGCGGGCCAGGCGGCCGGCGGGGTGGCGCAGGGCATCAGCCAGAACATCCCGCAGTTGCCCAACCTCGGCAGCTGGGTGGCGCCCACCTTCAACGTGGAAGACCTCGAGAAACGCATCGAGGAACTCAAGGCCGTGCACTTCTGGCTGGACCAGAACGCCAAGGCACTGGGCGCCACCATCCAGGCGCTGGAGGTGCAGAGGATGACGCTGTCCACGCTCAAGACCATGAACTTCAGCATGGGCGATGTGGCCAACGCGCTCAAGATCAAGGCCGCCGACACCCTGGCCGGCTTCACCGGTTCCCCCGCCGCCGCGCCCACGCCGTTCGCCGGCCTGGAAGTGCCGCCGCGCACCTATGGCACCCCCGCCAAGCCCGAAGCCGCGCCAGCACCCCCACCGGCGCCGCGCAAGAAGACGCAACCGGCCCGCAAGGCGGCGGCCGCCGCGCCGGCCGCCGGTGGCGTGGTGGACCCGATGCAATGGTGGGGCGCGCTGTCGCAGCAGTTCCAGCAGATCGCGAGCAATGCCATGAAGGACGTGGCCAAGCAGACCGCGCTCGACACCACGCGGCAAGTCGCCAGCGGCCTGACCGACCAGGCCCTGAAGACCGCCACCGGCATGGCCGGCAAGGCCGCCCGGGGCGTGGGCCGTGCCGCCGCGCGGGCGGTGGCCCGGCCGGCCGCCAGCCCTTCTGCGCCGCGCCCTGCCGCGAAATCCGCCGCCAAGCCGGCCGCCAGGAAGGCCGCGGCCCGCAAGGCCGCCAGCCGACGTTGAACCTCCCGCGCCGCCGCGTCCGCGGCGCGTCGCCTTTTCCTCATGAAACTCTTTCCTTACGCCCACGCCACCCACCCGCAATGGCGGATGGCCGCCGCTCTCGTGCTCGCGCAACTGCGCGCGCAGATGGCGCTGCCCGAATACGCCAAGTCACCCTGCCTGGGGCTGCTCTACATCACCGACCACTACGCCGACGAAGCCGAGGCCATCCTCAAGCACCTGAGCGCCGAGCTGTCGTCCGAGGCGATCGACTGGGCCGGCACCGTGGGCGTGGGTATCGCGGCCAACAACGTGGAGTACTTCGACGAGCCCGCGATGTGCGTGATGCTGTGCGATCTGCACCCGGGCCAGTACCGTGTGTTCAGCGGGGTGGCGCCGCTCTCCACCAGTGGCCGCCCGGCGACCGCCGACCGTTTCGAGGCACACACGGCGCTGGTGCATGCCGATGGCGGCACGCCCGAGCTGGCCGAACTCATCGCCGAAATGGCCGAGCGCACGCGCAGCGGCTACGTGTTCGGCGGGCTGGCGGCGAGCCGGCACCAGAGCGTGCAGTTTTCGCTCAGCAGCGCGGGCAACCTCGACGGTCAGGGCGCGGCCAGCGGGGTGTTCCATGGCGGCCTGAGCGGCGTGGCCTTCGGGGCGGACGTGGGCCTGGTCTCGCGCGTCACGCAGGGTGCGCAGCCGGTGGACCGCGAGCGCACGGTCACCGCCTCCGACGGCAACCTGGTGCTGATGCTCGACGACGAACCCGCGCTGGACGTGCTGTTGCGCGAGCGCGTGATCTCGCTGGAGCAACCCGAAGAAGCCATGCCGCGCCTGCGCGCCACGCTGGTGGGGCTCTCGCCGCCGCTGCCCGAGCACAGCGCCGCCTCAGCGCCCGTCCCGCGCGTGCGCGGCCAGTTCGGCACCGAGGTGCTGGTGCGCCACCTGATCGGCCTGGACCCGGGACGGCGCGGCATCGCGATTGCCGACGTGGCGCCGGTGGGCACGCGCCTGGCCTTCTGCGAACGCAACGCCGAGGCCGCGCGCGCCGACCTCGTGCGCGTGTGCGCCGAGGTGCGTGAAGAGCTCGAACCCGAAGAGCTGGGCCTGTCGATGGCGACGGCGCTCTCGTCCACCGACGTGGAGGCCGGCCCGCATGCCGCGCGTCGCATCGCCGGAGCGGTGTACGTCAGCTGCTCGGGGCGCGGCGGGCCGCATTTCGGCAGCCCCAGTGCCGAGCTTCAGGTGGTGCGCCGCGCGCTCGGCGATGTGCCGCTGGTGGGCTTCTTCGCCGGTGGTGAGATCGCTCACCACAGCCTCTACGGTTACACCGGCGTGCTCACCGTGTTCACCATGCCCTGAGACGACCGGCCCAGGCCGATGCCGCGCGCCCGCGCGCGCCGCAGCAGGAAGAACACGATGCTGACGTTGAGCAGGTTGAAGCCGATGCCATTGAGGAAGGCGGCCTGGTAGGAGCCGGTCAGGTCGAAGATCGCGCCCGACATCCAGCCGCCCAGCGCCATGCCCAGCAGCGTGGCCATCAGCACCGTGCCCACGCGCACGCCGGCCTGCATGGGCGCGAAGTGCTCGCGCACGATCAGGGCGTAGCTCGGCACGATGCCGCCCTGGAACAGGCCGAACAGGCCGGAGATCAGGTACAGCGGCACCAGGCCATCGAAGGGCAGGAACATCAGCAGGGCCACGCCCTGCAGCACCGAGCCCAGCAAGAGCGTGCGCAGGCCGCCGATGCGGTCGGAGATCCAGCCTGAGATCAGCCGGCTGGCCACGCCCATGCCCAGCATCACCGAGAGCATCTCGGCGCCGCGCGCGGCGCCGAAGCCCAGGTCGGTGCAGTAGGCCACGATGTGCACCTGCGGCATGGACATGGCCACGCAGCACGACACCCCGGCCACACACAGCAGGGCCTGCAGTGTGCCGGGCGACAGGCCGAGTGGCCGATCGCCCCGTGCGAGGCTTGCACTGGCGGGCGCAGCGACCGGCACCGGTGCCGCTTCGGGCGGCGGACGTCGACGCAGCACCAAGGCCAGCGGCAGCATGGTGAGCAGGCAGAACACGCCGATGAAGGTGTAGGCCTCGCGCCAGCCGCCGTGGTCGATGAAATGCTGCGTTACCGGTGGCCAGATCGCACCGGCCACGTAGTTGCCGCTCATGCAGATCGCCAGCGCGATGCCGCGGCGCCGGTCGAACCAGCGCGAGGTGTCGGCCACCAGGGGCGCGAAGGTGGCCGAAGTACCGAGCAGGCCGATGAGCAGGCCTTGCGCCAGGCTGAACTGCCAGAGCGTGGTGGCCGCGCCGGCGGCGATGAAGCCCAGGCCCAGGCCGACGGCGCCACCGAGCACCGGCACCATCACGCCGAAACGGTCGGACAGCTTGCCCATGAGTATGCCGCCGACGCCGAAGCCCACCATGGTGAGCGTGTAGGGCAGCGACGCGGCACCGCGATCCACCCCGAACTCGGCCTGGATGCGCGGCAGCGCCACGGTGACCGAGTACATGCCCACGCCGCCCAGCGTCATGAGCACGAGCGAGACGACCAGCCGCCACCACGCGTAGGGTGATTCGGTGGCCGTCGCGGGGCTCATGCGGCGCGGGGTGACTGGCGGGCGCGGGCGCGCTCCAGCGTGCGGCGGGCTTCGTGCACCGGCATGCCGTACATGTCGGCGAAGGCCTCCACCGTCTGCCCGCTGGCGTCGAAGGCGCGCAGCAGGGCTTCGTCGCGCGCGGCGCGGCTGGCCGCTTCGGCCAGGGCTTCGGCGGTGATGGCGTTGACGGTCTCGTCGCGCCCCATCACCAGCGTGGCGTAGGCTTCACGACCCAGGCCCGAGGCCTCGAAGGCCTGCACGATGCGCTGGCGCAGCTTGGGGACCAGGTCTTCCGGCGAGCGGCCCTGGCGGCGGCGGAACACCTCGATCAGCGCATGGTGCACGTGCTCGGGCGCCAGGGCCTCCACCGGCTGGCCTGCGAGGTCGTGGCGCGGCTGGCCCGAGGCGACCACGGTCAGGTAGCGCGACGAGCGGGTATGCAGGGCCAGCGCTGCCTTGAGGCCTTCGGCGTCCAGCACGCCTGGGTGGGCGTCGAGCAGGTCCTGGTAGATGCCGCGCTTGAGCGGCTTGAGCACCTCACCGAAGAGGCTGGGCGCGAGCTGGGCCAGCTGGTCGAGCACCGGGTGCTGGCGGGGTGGGCGCGCATCGGTGCGGGGGGCCTTGTTGCGCGGTGCGCCGCGGCGCGCCCGAGCCGGTTGGGCGGTGGCGGGCGCGTCGGGCGGGGTGGTGGCTGTGTTCATGGCTGGGAGTGGGACCGGCAGCGGGGCTGCGAAGTCCGACATCATGCCAGCGCCTGGGAAGCGGGCCACCTTCGTCCATGCATGGGGCGCCTGAACGATCCACGGTACGCCGGCTGGTTTTGAATTTCGATAACCTTTTTGTTCATTTCATACCGAAAAGGCATTGGTTTTGTAGAAAACAGTGTTATAAATTTCGGCGCGTGGGTGTTTTGAACGGTCCACCAGAGACGGGCTCTGCGCAGCAAGTGCCAATGGGTACCTCATGCCGGCGATGGTCGGACCGTGCCGGACGGTGGTGCTCCGTGGCTTCAATCCAACTTGATTCGGGAAAGACCTGGGCATGTTCGACGCATTCGACGAAGGTGGGGGGTTTGGTGCCACCCATCACAGGGGAGAGGGGTGGGGGAGGCGTGGGCGGCACGAGGGTGGCGCGCCCGAGGTCATGGGCAGTGCGGCCGGGCACGGCGTCACGGGCATGGCGTTTCGGGACGTGCTGCAGCACGTGTACGTGCGTGAAGCCGAACGCGATGCGCGCGGGCCCGCCGATCTGCGGCGGCTCAACGGGCGGCTCCTGTGCGTGCTGACCGCATGCCACGAGGTGGACACGGCCCGGCGACGGCTGATGGGCAGCCTGAACACCCAGCAGACCTTGAAAAGTCTGGCCCACCTCCTCGCGGCAAGGGGGCGCGCTGGGTTGGACCCAGGGACTGAGCAGCGCAAGCTCTCGGAAATGCTGGCCGACTTGCGATGCACGGTGGAGATGGCCACGACGATGTGGGAGGCGGCAGGCCGACACTTCACGCGGGTGACGCGCCTGTTGCCGGCCCAGTTGGACACGAATGGGACCCACTTCATCCCGGCGGCGCCCACCGAGATCGACCGGCTGGCGCTCGAAGCGCAGCGGCAAGGGGATGAGGCCATTTCGAAGACGCCGGATGGGCATCGCACCTCGGCGAGCGATCGTTTTGCCCAGGCCAGGGAGACCTACCTGCAGGCGGTCATGGATTGGGAGCTGGCGCAAGCCCGATGGGCGCACGCCGATCGCGTGCGCCAACTGGCCGAGCCCGGGTGTCACACCGGATCTCAAGGCGCGATGGCGTTCGCTCAGGCCGTGGCCGGCCAGGAGTGGCAACGCAGCAACCTGCTCATGCGGGAGGCACACGCCTGCATGACGCGCCATGCCCTCTACGCCGTCGCCCTGCAGTTGCCCGCGCACTTCGGGGTGGGCTGAGGGGGCGGCAAAAGGCCCGCAGCGCCGAGGCGCGTGCGGGCCTGATCGTGAAACCTGGCGGCGCGAGTCAGAACGGGATGTCGTCGTCCATGTCGTCAAAGCCGCTGGACTGGCGCGCGGGCGCGGCCGCCGGGGCCTGGCGCGGCGCGGGCGCCGGGGCTCGGGGGGCCGCGGCGGGGCGCGAGTAGCCGCCGCCACCGCCGCCTTCTTCACCACCGCCACCGCCCATGCCTTCGCGGCCGCCGAGCAGTTGCAGTTCGGTGGCGATGATGTCCACCGTGTTCTTCTCGACGCCGGACTGGTCGGTGTACTTGCCGTACTTCAGGCGGCCTTCGACGTAGATCGGGCGGCCTTTCTTCACGTACTCGCCGGCGATTTCGGCCAGGCGGTCGTAGAAGGTGACGCGGTGCCACTGGGTGTCTTCGATCATCTCGCCGCTGTTCTTGTCCTTGCGGCGGCTGGAGGTCGCCACGCTGACGTTGGCCACGGCCTGGCCGGATGGCAGGTAGCGGATTTCGGGATCGCGGCCGCAGTTGCCGACGAGGATGACTTTGTTGACGGATGCCATGGTGGTGATGTCCTGAAGAGAGGGCGGACCCGGGCGCGGCCGGGACGCGGCCTGACATTGTGCCGCAAGTGCCGGCCGGGCCGGCGGCGGCCGATACACTGGCCCCATGAAAGGTGAACCGGACTTCCTTCAGAACCTGCGCGATGAAATGGGAGGCGGGCGCCAATGGCTGGACCGGGTCGTGGTGATGCTCTACGCCGTGCTCGCTGGTCTGGCGGTGGTGCTGTTCACCTTGCTCGCCGAGGGGGCGTTTGCCTTGTACAGCGGCCTGCGCAGCGGCTGGTGGTGGGCGCCGCTGGTGTGGACGCCTGCGCTGACCGCGCTGGTGGTGTGGGCCGTGCGCCGCTGGGCGCCGGGTGCGGCCGGTTCGGGTGTGCCGCAGGTGCTGACCGCGCTGGACCCGGCCACGCCCTTGCGCGAACGCTCGCGCTTCGTCTCGCTGCGCTTGAGCGTGGTCAAGGTGTTGGCGGTGTCGGGCGGCGTGCTGGCCGGCCTGTCGATCGGTCGCCAGGGGCCGTCGGTGCAGGTCGCCGCCGGGGTGATGCTGCACGCGCGCCGCTGGCTGTCGCCGAACTCGGGCATCACCCACCGCGAACTGCTGGTGGCTGGCGGCGCGGCCGGCATCGCCGCGGCCTTCAACACGCCGCTGGGCGGCATTGTGTTCGCCATCGAGGAGCTGTCCCGGCGCCTGCAGGACCGCAACAGCGGCCTGATGCTGGCGGCCATCGTGATCGCCGGCCTGGTGGCGGTCTCGGCGTTCGGTAACCTGTCGTACTTCGGGCGGGTGCGGGCCGAGGCCCTGTCGTGGAGCCTGTTCCTGCCCGGCGCGCTGGTGGCCGTGGGCTGCGGACTGCTCGGCGGCTTGATGTCGCGCCTGATGCTGGCCTCGTTCATCGGCCTGCCCGACCGCTTCTGCGCCTACCGGCGCAAGCGCCCGGTCACCTTCGCGGCGATCTGCGGTTTCGCGGTGGCGGTGATCGCCGTGATCAGCGACGGCACGGCCGTGGGCGGTGGGCACGAGCACACCAAGGTGATGCTGGAACAGGTCGGCACACAGGGCGCGTCGCACCAGCCGCTGGTGTTCACGGGCCTGAAGTTCGTGGCCTCGTGGCTGTCGTCGTGGGCGGGTGTGCCTGGCGGGTTGTTCGGGCCCAGCCTGTCGATCGGCGCCGGTGTGGGCGCGGACGTGGCCTGGCTGCTCGATTCTCCGCACGGCGCGGCCCTGATCGCGCTGGGCATGTGCGGTTTCCTGGCGGCCGTCACGCAGACGCCGATCACCGCCATGATCATCGTGATGGAGATGACCGATGGCCACAGCATGGTGCTCAGCCTGATGGCTTGCGCGCTCCTGGCCAGCCTGATCTCGCGCATGATCAGCCGACCGCTCTACAGCACCATGTCGCAGCTGATGATGCGTTCGATGCGCGATGGCGCGGCGGCCCCGCCGCCGCCCGGCGAGGGTTCAGCGCCGGGCCGCTGAGGGTGGCGGCGCCTGCATCGGCCAGGCCACCACCAGCCACACCAGCATGGCCACGGCACAGACCGCGAACAGGCCCTGCGCGCCGTGCGCGCGCGCCAGCCAGCCGCCCACCGCGCCGCCGACGAAGAAGCCGACGGACTGCAGGGTGTTGTAGACGCCCAGCGCCGCACCCCGGGCGTGCGCGGGCGCCAGTTTGGACACCAGGCTGGGCTGGCTGGCTTCCAGCGTGTTGAATCCGATGAAGAACACGAACAGCAGTCCGCCCAGGGTCCACAGGCTGGGTGAGCCGTCGGCCAGGGCCCACAGCGCGAGCTGCACCGCGCCGATCAGGGCGATGGCGATCAGGAAGGCCGCGCGCAGACGGCCCCGTCGCTCCATGGGAAAGAGCGCGCCGCCCATCACCAGCAGGGATGCCACCACGGCGGGCAGGTAGACCTGGGCATGGTCCGCCTTGGGCAGGCCGGCAGCCACCAGCAGGGCTGGCACCGCCATCCACATCGCCAGCTGCACCGCGTGCAGCACGAACACCCCCAGGTTCAGGCGCAGCAGGCCCCGGTGGCGCAGCACCTCGGCCAGGCCGGCGCGCAACTGCTGCATGTCGGAGGGCCGGTGTTCGCGCGGTTCGGGCGGTGCCACCCAGATCACCACGGCGATGGCCAGCAGCGCCAGCGCGCCGGTGAGGGCAAAGATGCCCGAGAGGCCGACCCAGGCCGCCAGCGCGGGCGCCAGCATCAGGGAGAGCGCGAACATCAGCGCGATGCTGCCCCCCACCATGGCCATGGCCTTGGTGCGCACGCTGTCGCGTGTGACGTCGGCCAGGAAGGCCGTCACGGCGGCGGAGATGGCGCCCGCGCCCTGCACCGCGCGGCCGATGGCCAGCCAGGTGAGGTCCGGCGCCCAGGCGGCGATGCCGCTGCCCAGGGCAAACAGCAGCAGGCCGGCCACGATCACGGGTTTGCGCCCGAAACGGTCGGACGCCAGGCCCAGGGGAATCTGCAGGAAGGCTTGCGTCAGCCCGTACAGGCCCATGGCGAAGCCCACCCGGGCCACGTCCTCGCCGCCGGGCAGGCGGGCGGCTTCCAGCGCGAACACCGGCAGCACGATGAACAGACCCAGCATGCGCAGCGCGAACACCAGGGCCAGGGAGGCGCTGGCGCGGCGCTCGGCGGGGGTCATGCGGGCGGCGTCGGGCGGCGTGGTGGCCGCGTTGGCGGGGGAGGGGCTCAGGGTGGACAAGGCAGCGGAGGCCGGCAGGGCGGGGCAGGGGAGACAGGGGGACGGCGTATTGTCGGCGAAAGGCCGGCGGCCGCCGGGCGGAGGGGCGCAAAACCGCGTGGCGGCTTATCATGTCGGGTTGCCCTGAACCCCGCACCGCGCCTTGAACCAGAACCTTCCCCCGGACCTGAAATTGCCTGGATCGACCGGCGCCGACACCCCCGGGACGCCGCCGTCCGTGGGCGAGCCATCCCCCCGTTACCTGGGCGCCGCCCTGCGGCATGCCAGCGCGTTCCTGTCGGTGCGCGGTGCGCGCACGCACAACCTCAAGAACATCGACCTCGACATTCCCAAGCACGCGCTGGTGGTGATCACCGGGCTGTCGGGCTCAGGCAAGTCCAGCCTGGCGTTCGACACGCTCTACGCCGAAGGCCAGCGCCGCTACGTGGAGAGCCTGTCGGCCTACGCGCGGCAGTTCCTGCAGCTGATGGACAAGCCCGACGTGGACCTGATCGAAGGCCTGTCGCCCGCCATCGCCATCGAGCAGAAGGCCACCAGCCACAACCCGCGCTCCACCGTCGGCACGGTGACCGAGATCCACGACTACCTGCGCCTGCTGTTCGCGCGCGCGGGCACGCCGCACTGCCCCGACCATGGCTTGCCGCTGACCTCGCAGAGCGTGGCGCAGATGGTGGACACGGTGCTCGCGCTGCCCGAGGGCACGCGCCTGATGATCCTGGCCCCGGTGGCGCGCGAGAAGAAGGGCGAGTTCACCGAGCTCTTCGCCGACATGCAGGCCCAGGGTTATGTGCGTTTCCGTGTCGACGGCGCGGTGCTGGAGGCCGAGGCGTTGCCGGCGCTGAAGAAAACCGAGAAGCACAACATCGACGTGGTGATCGACCGCATCAAGGTGCGCGTCGACGGTGAGGAAGAGGGCGTGAATCCCTTGCGCCAGCGCCTGGCCGAGAGTTTCGAGGCCGCGCTGCGCCTGGCCGACGGCCGGGCCATCGCGATGGAGATGGACGCGCCGGAAACCCCTGGCGCGGTGCCGCGCGAACACGGTTTCTCGGCGCGCTTTGCCTGCCCGCTGTGTCACTACACCGTGGGCGAGCTCGAGCCGCGCCTGTTCTCGTTCAACTCGCCCATGGGCGCCTGCCCGACCTGCGACGGCCTGGGCCACACCGAGTTCTTCGACCCCGCGCGCGTGGTCGCCTTTCCTTCGCTGAGCCTGGCCAGCGGGGCCATCAAGGGCTGGGATCGGCGCAACGGTTATTACTTCGCCATGATCGAGAGCCTCGCGGCGCACTACAAGTTCGACGCCGAAGCCCCATGGGAGAGCCTGCCCGACGCGGTGCTACAGGTGCTGCTCTACGGCTCGGGCGAGGAAGAGGTGAAGTTCAGCTACGCGCTCGAATCCGGCGAGCGCGCGGGCAAGAAGATCAGCAAGAAGCACCCCTTCGAAGGCATCGTGCGCAACTTCGAGCGCCGCTACCGCGAGACCGACAGCGCCGCCGTGCGCGAAGAGCTGGCGCGCTACCGCGCCGTGCAGCCCTGCCCGGAGTGCGGTGGTTCGCGCCTGCGCCGCGAGGCGCGCCACGTGTTCGTGGGTGAGGGTGAACAGAAGCAGCCCATCTACAAGATCAGCCACGTCACGCTGGGCGAGGCGCTGGCCTACTTCCAGAAACTCGAGCTGCACGGCGCCAAGGGCGACATCGCCGCGCGCGTGATCAACGAGATCCGCCAGCGTCTGAAGTTCCTGAACGACGTGGGCCTGAACTACCTCAGCCTGGATCGCAGCGCCGACACGCTCTCGGGTGGCGAGGCCCAGCGCATCCGCCTGGCCAGCCAGATCGGCAGTGGCCTGACCGGCGTGATGTACGTGCTCGACGAGCCCAGCATCGGCCTGCACCAGCGCGACAACGACCGCCTCATCGCCACGCTGCAGCACCTGCGCGACCTGGGCAACACGGTGCTGGTGGTCGAGCACGACGAGGACATGATCCGCACCGCCGACCACGTGATCGACATGGGCCCGGGCGCGGGCGTGCACGGCGGGCGCGTGATGGCGCAAGGCACCTGCGAGCAGGTCATGGCCACGGCTGATTCGCTCACCGGTCAGTACCTCAGCGGCACGCGCCAGATCGCCGTGCCCGCGCGCCGCACCCCCTGGCTGCCGGTGGTGAAGAAGGGCGAAGCCCCGAAGGCGGCGCCCGCCAAGCCGCGCTTCCCGCCCAGCCCGGCGGCCGAGCGCCGCGCCGCGCGCGAGGCTGCGCACCAGGCCACGCTGGGTGAGCTGCAGGAGATCCGCGTCGTCAACGCGCGCGGGCACAACCTCAAGGGCGCGAGCGTGGCGTTCCCGGTCGGCCTGCTGACCTGCGTCACCGGCGTCTCGGGTTCGGGCAAGTCCACCCTGGTCAACGACACGCTGTACGCGGCGGTGGCGCGCACGCTCTACCGCTCGCACGACGAACCGGCCGCGCACGACGCGATCGAAGGCATCGAACACTTCGACAAGGTCATCAACGTCGACCAGTCGCCCATCGGCCGCACGCCGCGCAGCAACCCGGCCACCTACACCGGCCTGTTCACCGGCATCCGCGAACTCATGGCCGAGATGCCCACCGCGCGCGAGCGCGGCTACGGCCCGGGCCGTTTCAGCTTCAACGTGGCCGGTGGCCGCTGCGAGGCCTGCCAGGGCGATGGCGTGGTCAAGGTGGAGATGCATTTCCTGCCCGACGTGTACGTGCCCTGCGAGGTCTGCCACGGCCAGCGCTACAACCGCGAGACGCTGGACGTGCAGTACAAGGGCCGCAACATCGCGCAGATCCTGGACATGACGGTGGAGCAGTCGCACGCCTTCTTCAGCGCCGTGCCCACGCTGCATCGCAAGCTGCAGACCCTGCTCGACGTGGGCCTGTCCTACATCCAGCTCGGCCAGAGCGCGACCACGCTGTCGGGTGGCGAGGCGCAGCGCGTCAAGCTCGCGCTGGAGCTCTCCAAGCGCGACACCGGCCGCACGCTCTACATCCTGGACGAGCCCACCACCGGCCTGCACTTCGCCGACATCGAACTGCTGCTCAAGGTGCTGCACCAGTTGCGCGACGCGGGCAACACCATCGTGGTGATCGAGCACAACCTCGACGTCATCAAGACCGCCGACTGGGTCATCGACATGGGGCCCGAAGGGGGCTCCGGCGGTGGCACGGTGGTGGCGCAGGGCACGCCCGAGACCATCGCCGCGCACCCCGACAGCCACACCGGGCGCTACCTGCGCCGCCTGCTGACGGTCTAGAGGCCTGGTTGTTGCCGTAGGCCGCCGGGTCCACACGCGCCCCGGGTGAACAGGGTCGCGGCGGCCACCAAGGTCGTGAGGCGCACCGCCGACTCAGAATCGGCCGAGGTCTTCGATCGCATCCACCACCATGCCCGTGCCCACGGCGATCATCAGGATGTCGGCCGCCACGCGCACGTACTTGTAACCCGAGGGGGGCAGGCCGATCTGCACCGACACGCTGTTGGGCACCGGGTAGTACACGACGTCGCGCGGCAGCGGATAGCCCATGCGCCACTTCTTCGCCTGGCCGGGGGGCATGCAGCCGTTGTGTTTCTTGGCCAGGCCCGGCGGGCATTTGCCGGCCTTGAACCGGGGCTCGTAGTACTCGTGGGCGAAGCGGCGCTGGGGCTCGCCGAAGTAGCCGCCGATCTGGATGTTCACCGACACGCTGGACGAGGGCGAGCGTGGCCCGTCGCGGCGATCGTCCCGCCGGTCATCGCGGCGGTCATCGCGGCGGTCATCCCGGTGCTTCTCGTGCTTTTCATGCTTGTCGTGTTTGCCACCCTGCTTGCCGGCCCATTCGGGTTTTTCGGCCAGGGCCGGCAGGCTGCTCAGCAGCATCAGGCTGAAGAAGGCGATGGAGAGGCGCGTGCGCGATGGATGGGTCATGTCGTGGGCTTGTGTGTTGTGTCGAACGACCGAGCCGCAGGGGAGCACGATCTGTCGCGATTCTGGCGTGGCGCGTGGCCGTCGACGTTACAAGGCGTAAGGCTGTGGCGGGCTCGCCGCGTGGCGCGGTAGATGAATTTCCGCGGGGCTGGCAGACTCGCCGCTCCTCCCGTGCCCCAACGACCCCATGCCCCAGGAAACCGAACTCAAGCTCGAACTGCACCCCGAGGACCAGCCGCGCCTGCTGGCGCACCCGCTGCTGGGCGCGGCCCCACCGCACCGGGAGCGCCTGTTCAACACCTATTTCGACCCCTCCACGCTGGCCCTGCGCGCGCAGCGCATGGCGGTGCGCGAGCGCCGCGTGGGCCGCCGCACCCTGCTGACGGTGAAGACGGCGGGCACCTCGGTGGGGGGCCTGTCGCGCCGCGGCGAGTGGGAGGCCGCTTGCCGCCCGGGCCGCTTCGACTTCGCGGCCCTGGTCGACGACGAGGCGCTGGCGCAGCAACTGCTGTGCGTGGCGTGGCAGCTGGTGCCGGTGTTCCGCACCGACTTCACGCGCCGCAGCTGGACCCTGTCGCACGGCGGTGCGGTGGTGGAGGTGGCGCTGGACCAGGGGTCCATCACCACCGGCAACGCCGAGGGCAGCCACCGCCAGGCGATTCTCGAGCTGGAGCTGGAATTGCTCAGCGGCCCGGTCGATGCCTTGCTGGACCTGGCGCACACGCTGGCCCTGGGCCCGAGCGGGCAGGCCGCCCAGGGGCTGCGCCTGCTGCCGGCCCAGCGCAGCAAGGCCGAGCGGGGCTATGCCCTCTTCACCGGCGAACGCCTGCGGCCCAGCAAGGCCGAGCCGCTCGCGCTGAATGAGCAGATGGCGCCGGTGCAGGCCTTCCAGGCCGCCGCGCTGAGCTGCCTGAGCCACCTGCAGGCCAACGAGGCCGGCGTGCGGCCGCCCGGGCCGGATGGCGCCGTGCCCGACCCCGAGTTCGTGCACCAGGCGCGGGTGGCCCTGCGGCGGCTGCGCACCGGCCTGCGCCTGTTCCGGGCCCACCTGCCACGCCGTTTCGTCGCGCACTGGGCGGCCCAGTGGAAAACCCTCGCGGGCCAGCTCGGCGACGCGCGCAACTGGGATGTGTTCGCCACCGAACGCCTGCCCGCGTGGCAACCCGAGGCCGTGCCGGGCGCACCGATGGCGCCCGCCGAGCAGGCTTTGCTTGATTGGGTGCGGGACCAGCGCCAAGCGGCCCACCAGCGCGCGGCCGATGCCCTTGGCGGATGTGAGCACGCGCTTCGAATGCTGGCATTCACCCGGGCCGTGCTGGCTTTGCAGGCCCGCGGCGAAGCTCCGCAGAGCCTGCCTGACTGGGCGCGCGACACGCTGCGCCAGCGCCACCGGGCGCTGCAAGCCGAAGCGCGCCGCGCGCGCCGGCTCGGGCCGGAGGGACGGCACGAACTGCGCATCGCCTTGAAGAAGCTGCGGTACGCGCAGGAGTTCCTGGCCAGCGTGTTGCCGCCCAGGCGGTTGGAGCGCAGCACCGAGGCGCTGGCGGATGCGCAGGAGTTGCTCGGGCAGCTCAACGACCTGAGCACCGCGCAGGCCTTGCTGGCCACCGTGCCAGAAGGCCTGGCCACGCCCTGGGTCGAGCGCTGGCAGGAGGGTTTGCGGGCTCAGCTCGCCTCGGGCTTGCAGGCCCTGCCGGCCATGGAGCGCGCGCTGGCGCGCACACCCACGCCCTGGGGTTGAGTCCGGGCTTCAGACCAGGGCGCTGGGCCGCGTGGCCACGCGGTCGCGCCAGGCCTGCAGCGCGTGGAAGCCCTCGTCGGCGGGCTTGAAGCGCATCAGCCGTGCGAACTCGACGGTGCAGAAAGCGGTGATGTCGGCGATGGTGAAGCGGTTGCCGGCCACCCAGGGCTGGCGCTGCAGCTCGGCGTCGAGCCAGGCGGCGGTCTCGCGGGCCTTGGCCACCTGCGAGTGGCCGAAATCGGGAAACTGCGGCTGCTCCAGCGGCGCCAGGCCCGGGTGCGTGTGGCGGATGGCGTTGGCCATGGGCAGCATGAAGTACCACTCCATGCGCCGGTCGGCCATCTCGATGAAGGCACGTTCCTCGGCGTTCTGCCCCATCAGGTTGGGTGTGGGGTAGCGGCCCTCCATCCAGGTGCAGATCGCGCGCGTCTCGGTGAGCACGCGCCCGTCGTCGAACTCCAGCGCGGGCACGCGCGCCAGCGGGCTCTTGGCGCGGTAGCCGCTGGACTTGTGTTCCTGGGCGTTGAGGTCGATGTTGACCAGCTCCAGCCCGTTGATGTTCTTCTCGACCAGGAACATCAGCACCCGGCGCGGGTTGGGGGCGCGCGGCGATACATACAGCTTCATGCGGCCCCCCCGCCCGCCTTCAGGCTCTGGCCGGTTTCCATCAGGCGCCGGGCGTCCTCGGCGAAGCGCTGTGCGCCCTGTTCCCCGTCGCGCTCCAGGTCCATGGTCGAGGCCGGCCGCTCGATGCCGCGCTGCACCGCCGGGCGCGCACGGATCGCGTCGCGCCAGCGCTTGAGGTGGGGCAGGTCGCCAATGTCCACGCCCGACCACCGGTGGGTGCGCACCCAGGCCCAGTTGGCGATGTCGGCGATGGAGTAGTCGCCTGCGAGGTACTCATGCTGCGCCAGGTGGCCGTCGAGCACGCGGAACAGGCGCTTGCATTCGCCCTGGTAGCGGTCGATCGCGGCCGGGATCTTCTCGGGAAAGTAGCGGAAGAACACATTGGCCTGGCCCATCATGGGTCCGATGCCGCCCATCTGGAACATCAGCCACTGCATCACGAGCGAACGCCCTTTCATGTCCGACGGCATGAGTCGGCCGGTCTTCTCCGCCAGGTAGATCAGGCAGGCCCCGGACTCGAATACCGCAAAACCGCCGGCCTCGTGGTCCACGATGGCCGGGATGCGGCCATTGGGGTTGATCTTCAGGTAGTCGGGCTGCCGCTGTTCGCCTTCGCCCAGGTTGAGCACCTTCAGCGCGTAGGACAGGCCCAGCTCTTCGAGCGCGATGGACACCTTGTGCCCGTTGGGCGTGGCGGCGGTATAGAGATCGATCATGCAGAGGCCCGCTGAAGAAGTCGGGCCATCTTAGGGGCACTCCACCAGAGAGAGGTGTCAGGTCGGGAACACCGGGGAACCGGCTCTGCCGGGCCGCAGGCGCGGCGCGGGGGGAGCTCTCTACAGCATGAAGCCCAGGTTGGTGGGGTAATCGGCGCTGTTGAAGTTGCCCAGGTTGGGCAGGATGCCGTTCATCTCGGCGCCCTGCACGCCGAACCAGGTGGCCAGGGTGCCGGCGTACTGGTCCACCGAGGTGCTGGGCAGCAGCCGGCCCTGGCCCACGTGCCACTGGTCGTTGGCGTCGGTGGTGGAGTTGCCCACGCTCACCGGTGGCGCCTTGCCGTAGAAGGCCTTGCCGCGCACCGCACCGCCGACCAGGAAGTGGTGGCTGCCCCAGCCGTGGTCGGAGCCGTCGCCGTTGTTGCTGAGCGTGCGGCCGAAGTCGGACGCGGTGAAGGTGGTGACCTTGTCGGCCACGTTGAGCGCCGCCGTGGCGTTGTAGAAGGCGGTGAGCGCCGAGCTCACGCGGTCCATCAGCGTGGCCTGGCCGCCGATGAGGTTGTCGTGCAGGTCGAAGCCGCCGATGGAGACGAAGAACACCTGGCGCTGGTTGCCCAGCTGGGCGCGCGCGGCGATCAGGCGCGCCACCATCCTGAGCTGGTCGGCCAGGCCGTTGGCGGTGGGGAAGGCGTTGAACGGTGCGTCGGTGGCCGGGAAAGCGGCCAGCGCCGAGGTGAGCGCGCTTTCGGCGCCCACCGCGCGCGCGGTGACGAGGTTGTATTCGTTCTCCAACACGTGGGTGCGGGTCTGCAGCGCCAGCGAGGTGATGGCCGCGCGCACCGCGGCCGAGTTGTAGACGTTGTTGTTGACCGCGCTGATCTTCACCGCACCGTTGGTGCTGACCTGGTACGACAGTGCCTGGTCGCCGGAGAGGAACACCGTGTTGCCGGTGACCGAGACGCAGGTGAGCACGCGGTTGGTGTTGGCCGAGAGCGCGAGGTCGCCGATGTGGCCGCCCCAGCCGGTGGTGGCGCCTTCGGGCTGCGACGATTGCCAGACCGACTGCTGGTCGTTGTGCGAGAACAGCTTGGGCGGCAGCGGGTAGGCCACGCGGTTGCCGCTGTGGTACTGCTGGCGGGTGACCGGCGCCACCAGCGGGCCGACGTTGAGCTGCACCGCCGCCACGCCGCTGTTGAACAGGCCGGCCAGGCCGGTCATGGACGGATGCAGCGCGTACTGCTTGCCGCCGGGCAGGGCCACGGTGGGGTTGAGCACGGTGGGCGTGAGCGCGGCCTGCGCCAGGGCGATGCCGCCGGCCGTGCGGTTCGCGCCGCCGCCGCGGATGGCGCTGTACTGGTCGTAGCTGGCGGTGTCGTAGTTGACGACGGTGTTGGCGTAGTCGTTGCCGCCGTTGAGGAACACGCAGACCAGGGCCTTGTAGTCGGTGGCGTTGAACGCCGCCGCGTCGGCCATGGCCGCGAGGTTGAGCGCGGTGGGCAGGGCCGCGCCGGTGAAGGCCAGCTGGCCGGCGCGGCGCAGGAAGGCGCGGCGGGTGTGCAGATCGGGCTGGATGAAGTGCATGTCGGGCCCCTTACTTCTGGATCAGGTATTCGGGACAGGCCATGACCATCAGGATGGCGGCCCAGATGCGGCGGCGCTTGACGGTGTCGCTGCTGGCCGTGGTCACCTGCGTGGCATTGAGCGCCGAGACCATGGTGGCGCGCGAGGCGCTGGAGATCTGGCCCGCCGCGAGCACCAGGCAGACGTGGTTCACCAGCGCCGTGGCATCGGCCACCAGTGCAAGCTCGCGGCTGTAGTTGGCCTGCACGTCGTAGGCGTAGTTGGTCCAGGCGGCCTGCGGCACGCCGGGTTCGGGGCAGTTGATGCCGCGTTCGATCACGCCCTGCATGAAGTTCAGGTAGCCGCCCACGGTGGACTCGTTGACCAGCTGGAATTCGGGCGCGGTGGCGCCCGAGGCCGAGAGCGCGGTGCCCGGTGGCACATAGCCCGGCCGGAAGAAGTTGAACACGGAGGGCGAGCGCAGCGGGCTCTGGCCGAGCTGGGTGGCCGCGTTGTTCAGCTCGAAGATCTTCCAGCTGCCGGCCGCCGACGTGACGCCAAAGGTGCGCGCCCACTGGATGAAGCGCAGCATGGGTTCGCGCAGCTTGCCGAAGGTGGTGCTTTGCAGCGAGGCCGGCCCACGTGCCTCGTCGTCGAGCAGGATCGCCACCCACACCGCCTTGAGGTCGCCCCGCACGCCCGCACCGTTGTCGTTGAAGCGCGATGCGACGCGCGCCACGTAGGCCGGGCTGGGGTGGCTGGTCACCAGGCGCTGGATCATCTGGCGCGCGAAGAACGGGCCGGCGTTCGGGTGGTTGAACAGGGCGTCCAGCGCCATCCGCAGCGCGGTGGGCCCTGGTGTGTTGGCCGGCACCGTGGTGCCCAGGAAGCGGGCTTCCAGGTTGGAGTGCCGGTTGGGGTTGAACGACATGCGCTTGCCCGCGAAGGCCTTCGACTCGATGGTGTAGCTGTCCACCGGATGGCGCACGCCGTCGGAGGTGTCGAAGTCGTAGCCGGTGAACACGCGCGCCAGGCCGGTCACGTCGGCCTGGGTGTAGCTCTCCAGCGGCACGCCGCCGCTGGTCTTGGGCGTGCCGTCGAGGTTGAGTTCGACCACGCCGATGGTGAAGAGCTGCATGACCTCGCGCGCGTAGTTCTCGTCGGGCACGCGGCCGGTGTTGGTGTTCTCTTTCTGGTTGCCCTTGGTGTTGAGGAAGTAGCCCATCGCCGGATGCAGCGTGACATCTTCCAGCAGCTGGCGGTAGTTGCCGAAAGCGTTGCGCACCAGCGTGTCCCACCAGCTCGCGTAGGCGTGCGAGCGCCAGGTGAACTCGGCCGAGGCGAGCGAGGAGACGAAGAACTCCGAGAGCGCCAGCGCGGCGCGCTTGCGCATCATGTCCGGCCCGCTCAGAAGCTGGTTCCAGATCATGAAGTCGGCCGGGTACTGGTTGAAGAAGTAGCCGTTGGCGTCCACCGCGCCGTAGCCCCGGGCCTCCAGCCAGTTCCAGCCGGTGATGCCCTGATAGCGCGCGAACTGGTTGGACAGCCATTGCGCGCAGCCCATGCCGCGCAGCTCGGCCATCTCCGCCGGTGTGGAGGAAAACTGCGCCTGCTGAAGGAAGCGCGCGGCCTCGGCGTCGTTCGTGGGGTTGATGTGGCTGTAGCCGGCGATGGGAAAGTCGATCACGCCCACCGCCGGTGCCGCGTCAGCGGTGCTGCTGCCACCGCCCCCGCCACCGCCGCCACAAGCCGCGAGCAGCGCGGCCGCCGCCAGCGGCGCGAGCGCGTGCCGGGACGTTGGCGTGGGGTTCTCCGGCGAAGAGCCTGGTTCGTGGTGTGTGTCGGCCGCGCTCGCATCGGCCGCGTGTTCAGGCGCTTCTTCGATGTCCATCATGACGATCCCTCCTCGGTTCGACGAGCGCGAGTGTAGGGAGGCGCCTTCAGCGGAAAAGGCCGAATTTCAAGTCGTTACAAGTGGGTGTGGCGCGTTCGCGGCACCCGCCCGGCGGCGCTACCGCCGGGGTTTGCCCGGTGGCCATCCGTCGAAATTCAGGTGCGCGCGGCGCGCAGTTCGTCTCGTGTTTTCTGCGCCACCCGGCGCGCCGCGTCCGCGAAGTCCGCACCGGCCGACGCATACAGAATGGCGCGCGACGAGTTCACGATGATGGGACCGGTGGTCTCATCGCCCTGGGTGCGCAGGCCAGCCTTCACGGTGGCCACGGCATCGCCACCCTGCGCGCCCACGCCGGGAATCAGCAACGGCAGGGTGGGCGCGATCTCGCGCACGCGCTCGATCTCGGCGGGGTAGGGGGCGCCCACCACGAGGCCGAGCTGGCCGTTGAGGTTCCATGGTCCTTGCGCGAGGCGTGCCACGTGTTCGTACAGGCGCGGTTCGCCATCGATGGAGGCGAAGCGCTGGTTCTGCAGGTCGTCGCCACCGGGGTTGGAGGTGCGGCAGAGCAGGAACGCTCCCTTGCCGTGGTACTGCAGGTAAGGCTGCACCGAGTCGAAGCCCATGAAGGGCGAGAGCGTGACCGCGTCGGCACCGTAGCGCTCGAAGGCCTCGATCGCGTACTGCTCGGCGGTGCTGCCGATGTCGCCGCGCTTGGCGTCCAGGATCACCGGCACCTGCGGCGCCACGCGGCGCATGTGCGCCATCAGCCGCTCCAGCTGCTCTTCCGCGCGGTGCGCCGCGAAGTAGGCGATCTGGGGCTTGAAGGCGATGGCGGTGTCGGCCGTGGCTTCGACGATGGCGGCGCAGAAGTCGTAGATGCGGGAGGCGTCGTTCTTCAGGTGCGCGGGGAAGCGGGCGGGATCGGGGTCCAGGCCCACGCACAGCAGGGAACGGTTCTGGCGCTCGGCGGTGCGCAGCATGTCGAGAAAGGTCATGGGCCGATTTTAGTTGGCCGCCTGCCGCGAGGTCTTGGCAGTCCCGCGACAGACACCGCCGCCCCGCGCCGCCTAAGATCACGCCCATGCACGCCCTGTCCCGACAACAACTCGTCCTGCTCGTCCTCCTCACCCTCGTCTGGGGCATCAACTGGCCCATCATGAAGTTTGGTGTGACGGGTTTTCCACCCCTGACCTTCCGCACCATCTGCATGTGGATCGGGCTGCCGGTGCTGGGCCTGTTCCTGTGGTGGCGGCGCGTGCCCTTCCGCATCCCGCGCGAGCACTGGCGGGAGCTGGCGGTGCTCACGGTGTTCAACATGCTGTTCTGGCACACGCTGGCGATCCTGGCAATCCAGACGCTGTCGAGCGGGCGCGCCGCGATCCTGGGGTACACCATGCCGGTGTTCTCGGCGCTGGTGGGGAGCTGGTGGTTCGGTCAGCGGCTGGCGGGCCGTGCCTGGGGTGGCGTGGCGGCGGCGGCGCTGGGCGTGCTGCTGCTGCTGTGGCACGAACTCACGCAACTCTCGGGCAAGCCGCTGGGTGTGGTGATGATGCTGGTGGCCGCTGCCACCTGGGCGGTGGGCACGCAGATGATGCGCCGCACGACGATTCCGACGCCCACGCTGACCATCTCGTTCTGGCTCACGGCGCTCACCACGGTGTGGATGACCGTGTTGTCGCTGACCTTCGAGCGCTCGGCCTGGGTCTGGCCCACACCGGGCATCTGGTGGGCCATCGTCTTCAACGCGCTGGGCGTGTTCGCCTTCGCCCAGGTGGCCTGGCTCTCGCTCGCGCGCGACCTGCCGCCCATCGCCTCCACGCTGTCGGTGATGTTCATCCCCGTGCTGGGCGTGTTCACCGGCGCGTGGTGGCTGGGTGAGGTGCTGCATTGGCAGGACTGGGCCGCCGTCGCGCTGGTGATGGTGGCGATCGCGTCGGTGTTGTGGCCGTCGCGCTCCGCCGCTGCGCGGGGCACTGCCCCCTGAGGGGGCTGATCCGGCACGGGGCGGCCCGGCGCCGGATCGCGTGGCCTTCCTCAGGCGTTGTCCAGCGTGTGCATCGCCAGGCACAGGTCGGCCCAGGCCTTGCCCTTGTCGCCGGGGGTGCGCAGCAGGTAGGCCGGGTGGTAGGTCACGATCACCGGCACGCCTTCGTAGCGGTGCACCCGGCCGCGCAGGCGGCCGATGGGTTCGGTGGTCTTGAGCAGCGACTGCACCGCGAAGCGCCCCATGGCCACGATGACCTTGGGCTTGACCAGCGTCACCTGGCGCACCAGATAAGGCTCGCAGCGCGCCACTTCCTCGGGCTGCGGATTGCGGTTGGCAGGCGGGCGGCACTTGAGCACGTTGGCGATGTAGGCGCCTTGCGCCCCCTCGCCCTGGCGACTGCGGCCCACCGCGCGCAGCATGTTGTCGAGCAGCTGGCCGGCCGCACCCACGAAGGGTTCACCCTGCAGGTCTTCGTTTTCACCGGGCGCTTCGCCCACGATCATCCAGTCGGTCTGCACGTCGCCGACGCCGAACACAGTGTTCTTTCGTCCCTTGCACAGGCCACAGGCCTGGCAGTTGGCCACGGTCTCGCGCAGCTCGGGCCAGTCCATGCGGTCCACGTGGCTGGGGCGGGAGGGTGGGGGTTCGGCGGGCGCGGGCGGCGCGCTGCTTGGGGTTGGGGGCGGGGTTGGCACCGGGCGCGAAGGCGCAACGACCGGTGGCGCCGCGACCCTGGGCGTCTGGGCGGCGGTCTGGGGTGCCTCCACCAGGGGGGCCGCCACGGCCGGCGGCACGGGCTTGGGTGCCCAGACGCGCACGCCCATCTCGGCCAGCATGGCGCGCTGGCGCGCATCGAGCAGCGGAACAAACGAGGTGTCGAGCACGTCGTCGCTCATCGGGGGCCCCTCGCCGCCATCAGGTTCAGGCTCATGACGATGGCGTCTTCCCGGCGCAGGTGGCCGTCAGGGTAGTAGCCCTTGCGCAGGCCGACCTGCGAGAAACCGTAGCGCTCGTACAGGCGGCGCGCGGCCTCGTTGCTCTGGCGCACCTCCAGCCAGAGCCACTGGGCCTGCTGTCCGCGCGACCACAGCACCAGCGCGTCGAGCATGAAGCGCGCCCAACCCTGGCGCTGGTGGGCCGGTGCCACGGTGATGTTGAGCAGGTGCACCTCGTCCACGCCCGGCATGGCCACGAGGTAACCCAGCAGCGCGCGGCCATCGGCGTGCACGGCCTGGGCCTGTTCGCCTGGCAGCGCCTCGCCCAGCAGCAACACGGCCGGGTAGCCGGCCTGCAGCGAATCGTGGAAATGCTTGCGCGACCAGGGGTGGGCGTAGGCCGTGACTTCCACCGCCCGCACGGTGTCCAGGTCGGCCTCGGTCATGGGCTCGAAGGCGATGCGGCGTTCGCGGGTGGCCGGGGAGCGCCCGGTGTCCGGCAGCGGCCACGCGGCCTGCGTGGGCAGGGGTTGTGTGGCGCCGGGGGTCATGGCCCGCAGCAGGGCGTTCACGGTGGTGTCCATCGTGAGCCTCACGGCGTGACCACAGCCGAGGCCGCGCGCAGGCGCTCGCGCTCGTCGGTGGTCTGGGCCACCTTGTCGCGCACATACAGCGGCAGGGCATCGCGCGCGGCCACCGCCGCGCCCGCGGCCAGCAGGCCGGGCGCCAGGCGCAGCAGCGCGGCGGCCGTGGGCAGGGCCGGCAGGCGGGTGCCCGGCAGTTCGGCCAGCGCGCTGGCATAGCTGTCGAACGCGTTGCCCGCGAGCAGGGTGGCGCCATCGGCCTGAAGGTGCGCGCCCAGGTCGGCCGGCGCGCACAGGCGGGCCGGCGCCAGCGGCGACAGCCCTGCCGCCGTGCAGGCGTAAGTGGCCACGTACAGCTCGCCCATGCGGGCGTCGAGCAGGGCGGCGATGCGCTTGGGCCGGGGCTGGCCGGTGTGCTGCTGGTTCCAGTGGGCCTCTTCGGCCAAGGCCAGCAGGGTGTCGACCGGCAGCACCGGCAGGCCCTGCGGGCGGGCCGCATCCTGCGCCCCGTAGGCCAGGCCCTGGGCCACGGCACAGGCGGTGCGCAGGCCGGTGAACGAGCCCGGCCCCCGGCCGAACACCACGGCGTCCAGGCTGCTCAGGGCCCAGCCCGAGGCATCGAGCAGCTGTTTCACCAGCGGCAGCAGGGTGGTGGATGCCATCGCGCCGCCCGGCCCGCTGTGCTGCCACAGCGGGCCGCCGGGCGCGCCGTCGCCCAGGGCGACCGACAGGGTGTCGGTGCTGGTTTCAAGGGCGAGCAGGCGCAAGGCGGAAGACATCCCGGGATTATCGGGCACCGGGTGCCCCGCTTCCGGGGTAGGGTGCGCCACCGGCCATCCACCGCAACGGCCATTCACACGGCCGTGGCCGGCGCTTTCCCGGTGCCGTTTCATAATGAAACACCATGTTCGATATCGACTTCCTCCGCCGTTTGACCGCCTTGCGCCAGGTGCGCGGGCTGGTGCTGAGCCTGCTGGCCGGCCTGGCGCTGCCCGCCTGCGCCCAGATGGCGGGCCGGAGCGACCCACTGCCGCCCGCGGTGCTGGCGGCCATGAGCCGGGCCCAGGTGCCGGCCAGCGCGCTGTCGGCGCTGGTGATCTCGGTCGATCCCGACGCCCATGAGCGCCTGCGCCACCGCGCCAGCACCCCGGTGAACCCGGCCTCGGTGATGAAGCTGGTGACGACGTACGCCGCCATCGACCTGCTGGGCAGCGATTTCACCTGGAACACCCGCTTCTACACCGACGGCACGGTCGAGAACGGCGTGCTGCGCGGCAACCTGTACGTGCGCGGGGGCGGTGATCCCAAGTTCGTGCTCGAGCGCATCCAGGAGGCCTACCTGGCCCTGCAGGCCAAGGGCGTGCGCGTGATCCTGGGCGACATGGTGCTCGATCACAGTGCGTTCGAGCTGCCCGCCATCGACCCCGGCGCCTTCGACGGCGAGGCCCTGCGCCCCTACAACGCCACGCCTGACGCGCTGCTGGTCAATTTCAAGTCGGTCATTCTCACCTTCCAGCCCGACCTGGCCAACGGCGTGGCCCGCGTGGTCAGCGAGCCGCCCATGGCCGGCCTGGCGGTCGACGCCTCCGTGCCGCTCTCGCGCGGCACTGCCTGCGGCGACTGGCGCGGCACCGTGCAGGCCCGCTTCGACGACCCGAACCGCATCCGCTTCGAAGGCCGCTACCCGCAGGTCTGCGGCGAACTCAAGTGGCCTGTGGCCTACCAGCAGCCCGCGAGCTATGCCGCGCGCGCCATGGAAGGTCTGTGGCGCGCCAGTGGCGGCTCCATCACCGGGCAGGTGCGCGATGGCACCATGCCGGCCGAGGTGCAGTTGCTGCACGAGGCACGCTCGCTGCCCCTGTCCGAGGTCATCGTGGACGTGAACCAGTGGAGCAACAACGTGATGGCGCAGCAGGTGTTCCTCACGCTGGGCCAGCTGGCGCCGCCGCAGACGGCCACGCCCGTGCTGGCCGTGGTGGCCCCGGGTTCGGCCGCCGCCCGGCTGGTGCCCTCGCGCCCGGCGCGCTTCGAATACTCGCGCGAGGTCGTGACCGACTGGTGGAAACGCACCTTCGGCCCCCGCGTGCCGGGGCCGGTGCTCGACAACGGCTCAGGCCTGTCGCGCGAGGAGCGCATCACGCCCGAGGCGCTGGCGGGCCTGCTGCGCCATGCCGCGCGCCACCCGCAGGGCGTGCAGTTCGTGCAGTCGCTTTCGATCGCGGGTGTCAGCGGCACCGCGGCGCGGCTGGCGCGCGGTGGCCAGAGCGCCGCGCGCGGCAACGCCTGGGTCAAGACCGGCACGCTGCGCGACGTCACCGGCATCGCCGGCTACGTCAACGCGGCCAATGGGGCGCGTTATGTGGTGGTCGGCTTCATCAACCATCCCAACGCCTCCGCCGCCCGGCCCGCGCTGGACGCGCTGCTGGAGTGGACAGCCCTTTTGCCCGACTGAGTGCGGCGCCCTAGGCGTAAACCCGGTACGTTCTGGTACCGGGTTTTTTTAGGATCGACCATTCCCGGAAGATCCTTTCTCCTCTTTCTCCTCTTTCTCACGAGGTTTCCCCATGCGTTTCATGGCCGGATGGTTGGCGTCGCTCGCCTTGGTGTTGACAGCTTGCGGTGGCGATCCTGCGCCCAGCACGCCCAACCCCAACGCGGTCTATCCCCGTTTCGACCCCACGGCGGGTGACCTGCCTTTCAACAACGACCTCGTCTTCGCCGGATCGACCGATGGCACGGCCCATGTCGGCGCGCCCTCCGATCCGGTGCGTGCGGCGCTCAACCAGCTGGACGGTTTCTCCACCTCAGGGTATTTCGACGTGATGCTGTCGGGCTCGGTGGCGCCGGCGACCGCGCAGGCAGGCCAGAGCGTGCGCCTGATCGAACTGGAGACGGGCACGGCCGACCCGCTTCCGATGACCAGCGTGACTGGCGTGCGCGGCGTGGCCTCATTCGACGTGCAGGTCGTGTCGCTCGACGGGGCGTCCGGCAATGCCGTGCGCCTGCGGCCCACGCAGCCCCTGAAACCGCGCACCAAGTACCTGGTGGCATTGACCGACGACCTGCGCGATCTCGCCGGCGCCCGCATGGGCCGTTCGGCGTCTTACCAGGCCGTGCGCAACAGTGCCACCGCCATCGCCCCCGCGCTGCTGCCCGTGCGCCAGGCGGTGCAGGCCTGGGAGGCCCTGGCCGCGGGCGTGATCGCCGCGGGCAGCGGGGGCACCTTGTCGCCTGCCCAGGCGCAAGAGAAGCTGCTGTTGACCTACACCTTCACCACCACCGACACCCTGGGCCCGCTGCGGGCCATGGGCTCGCCGCGCGGCACCATCGCGCAGCGGCAGATCGACGCGGGCGAGCTGCAGGCCACGGCCGTGAACAACGCGCAGTCTCTGGAAGCCTCCAACCTGCTGCCATCGCCGAAAGCTCGGCCACTGGGCATCAACGAGCTGACGGGCATCGACTTCAACCTTTTTTCGGCGTCGCTGGCGGCCAACGTCGGCAAGCTCTACACCGGCTTCCTCGAACTGCCGTACTACCTCACGGCGGCCGACGCACCCGGGCTGGCCTTCGGCGAGTTCCTGGCCCGGCCCTGGAAGCCTGACGAGATCCTGGCCGGTGCGCTGGTCTCTCCGGTGCCGGCCGATGCCGACGGCAGCCGCAACGTCACCTGGCGCTATCCCTTCGCCCGGCGCACCGGCAACGAGTTGGTGCCGTTGCAGCTCACGCTGCCGCAGAACAACTGGGTGCCCGGCTATGCGGGCGCGGCCAACTGCGGCCAGATCTACACCGCCACGGGCTATCCCACGGTGATCTATGTGCATGGCATCACCAGCGACCGCACCTCGGTGGTGGCCCTGGCCCACACCCTGGCCTCGCGCTGCATTGCCACGGTGGCGATTGACCTGCCGTTGCATGGCGTGCCGGCAAACAGCGCCTTCGTGAGCACGCTCAACACGCAGCGGTCGGGCTCCATTCCGTTCGCCGCGCTCTATGGCGCCAACGTGCCCCGGGAGCGGCACTTCGAGGTCGCCGGCGCCCCGGGTGCGCCCGCGCCGATGAACTTCGTCACGCCGGGAACGAACGACGGGTCGGGCGCGCAGTTCATCAACCTGCCCTACCTCACGGTCACGCGCGATCACAGCCGGCAGGCGGTGATGGACCTGCTCAACCTGAACGCCAGCCTGGGCAGCCTGAACACGGCGGTGCAAGGTTTCGCGAGCGCGCCGCCGGGGCTCGACCTCAACCGCATCTACGTGGTCGGCGTGTCGCTGGGCGGCATTCTGAGCAGTGTCTTCACCACGGTGAACCAGTCGGCCATCGTCAACGACACCGTGTTCGGGCTGCCTTCTCCGCTGCCGCCGATCCGCGGTCTGGTGGCCAGTGTCGCCGGCAGCCAGGTGAGCCAGATCCTGGCGCGCTCCGCCACGTTCGCGCCGGTCATCAACAACGGTCTGTCGACCTTCGGCGTGCTGCCGGGCACCAGCCACTACGAGCGGTTCTTCTACACCGCGCAGGCGGCCGTGGACTCGGCCGATCCGGTCAACTTCATGGGCACGCTCGCCACCCAGGGCGTGCCGGTGCTGGTGCAGCAGGTCAACGGCGATCTCGTGGTCCCCAACGGGGCCCCGGAGGCACCGCTGGCCGGCACCAGCGCCCTGGCCCGCCTGCTGGGGGCCACGCGCCTGGGGGTGGGCGCCACGGCGTTGGGACGCGGCTATGTGCGGCACACGGCGGGCGGGCACGTTTCGCTGCTGCGACCCGAGGGCGGGGCGCCGCAGGTCACGGCGGAAATGCAGACGCAGGTCGTCACCTTTGTGCTGAACAGCGGCACGGTGTCCGTCGGCGGCGCCGCACCGGGGAACATCGAACCGCCCTGACCCCTGACGTTTGGCGGTACCGGGCTCAGGCCGCCGCGCGCCGCAACCTGTCGCGCACACCGTCCCAGGCGGGGTCTTCCGGCGGTGTTTCCACCCAGATCAGGCGCACGCCGGTGGCATCCAGCTCCCGCAGCACCGCGAACAGCTCCTGCGCGGCGGCAGCGGCGTCATCGGGCATGCGTCGGCGCGGCACACCCCGGGCGGGCTCGAGCGGGCTGCGGGCGTAGACCGCGATGTGCTTCGCATCGCTGCCCAGCACCTGGAACGCCGCACGGAGCTGAGCGGCATCCATCAGCCGCACCTTGGCGCGCGGCGCGTAGTGCGACTCCAGCGTGCCCGAGGCGCGCGGCGCGGCCTCGTCGCGCTCCCGCAGGGGCTGGCCGCAGGCCGCTTCAAGTTGCGCCACGGTGATCATGCCGGGGCGCAGCAGCACGGGGTGGCCGCGCGTGCAGTCGACGATGGTGGATTCGATGCCCACCGGGCAGGCGCCGCCGTCGAGGATCAGCAATTCGTCTTCCGCCAGGCGGGCGAACTCCTCGGCCACGTGCGCGGCGGTGGTGGGGCTCACACGGCCGAATCGGTTGGCGCTGGGCGCGGCCACGCCGCTCACGCCGCGCGCGGCGGCTGCGCTCAGCAGGGCCTGGGCCACGGGGTGGGCCGGGCAGCGCAGGCCGACCGAGTCCTGCCCGCCAGCGGCGACCGCGGCCACGCCTTCGCGGCGCGGCAGGATCAGCGTGAGCGGGCCGGGCCAGAAGGCGTGCATGAGCGCGGCGGCAAAGGCGGGAACCTCGCGCGCGTAGTGGTCCACGCCCGCGCGCCAGCCTCGCGCGCCCTGGCCCGGGGCGAGGTGCACGATCAGCGGGTGGTCGGCCGGGCGGCCCTTGGCTTCGAAGATGCGGTGCACCGCCGTGGCGTTGTCGGCATCGGCCGCGAGGCCATAGACGGTCTCGGTGGGCATGCCCACCAGCGAGCCGGCGGCCAGGCGCTGCGCCGCGCGCTCGATGGCGGCGGGGTCTTGCGCGGACAGCAGCGGCGGTGGCATGGCGCGCCTCAGGCGCCGAGCGCGGGCAGGCCGAGCAGCGCCAGCACCTGCTCGGTGGTCTCGCGCACCTGGGCCACGCTGGCGCCGGTGATGTTGAGGTGGCCCATCTTGCGGCCCGGGCGGGCGCCCAGCTTGCCGTAGAGGTGCAGGTGGGTGCCGGGCAGGGCCAGCACCGCGCCCCAGGGCGGCGACACGGGTGTTCTGCTGGCTTGCGCGCGCACGGCGTTGGGCGCGAACCAGAGATCGCCCAGCAGGTTGACCATGATGGCCGGGCTGTGCTGGCGCGGCGTGGGCAGTGGCAGGCCGGCGAGCGCGCGCACCTGGGCTTCGAACTGCGACAGGTCGCAGGCGTTCTGTGTGTAGTGGCCGCTGTTGTGCGGGCGTGGCGCCATTTCGTTGACCACAAGGTCGAGCGCGCCATCGGCGTTCTCCACCACGAAGTACTCGACGCACAGCACGCCCACGTACTGCAGGTGGTTCGCGATGGCCACCGTGCTGGCCTGCGCGCGCTGTGCCAGCGTGGGATCGAGCGCGCCGTCGAAGACCTCGGTGAGAGCGAGGATGCCGTCGTGGTGCGTGTTCTTCTGCACCGGAAAGCTCACGACCTGGCCGTCGGCGCCGCGCGCCACGATCACCGAGCATTCGGCGCGCAGCTGGAGCAGCTTCTCCAGCACGCAGGGCACCTTGTCCAGATCGTCCCAGGCGGCGGCGAGTTCTTCGCGCGTGGACACGCGCACCTGGCCCTTGCCGTCGTAGCCCATGCGCGCGGTCTTCAGGATGCCGGGCAGCAGATCGGCCGGCAGGGCCTTGAGCGAGGCGTCGGTGGTGATGACGGCGTGCGGCGCCGGCGCCACGCCGCTGATGGGCGCGCAATGCTCGAAGTGGGCCTTCTCTTTCACGCGGTCCTGCGCCACGGCCACGCAGGCGGCGGACGGCGCCACCGGCCGCTGGGCTGCGAGCGTGAGCAGGGCCTGCGCCGGCACGTTCTCGAACTCGGTGGTGATGGCGTCACAGCGCTGCATCAGCTGGGCCAGGCCCTGCTCGTCGTCGTAGGCCGTCTTGATGTGGTGGTGGCTGACCAGGCCGGCGGGGCTGGCCGGATCGGGATCGAGCACCACGGTGAAATAACCCATGGCCTGCGCGGCCTGCACGAACATGCGGCCGAGCTGGCCACCACCCATGACGCCCAGCGTGGTCTGCTGGCCGCTGTGCACGGAAGGGTTGCCGGGGAGAAGGGTCTTGAGGCTCATGCGGGCAGGGTCATCGCGCGGGCGGCGGCGGTCTGTTGGGCGCGGAAGGTGTCGAGCTTGTGGCGCAGCTCGGGGTCGTGGCTGGCCAGCAGGGCCACGGCGAACAGCGCCGCGTTGGCCGCGCCGGCCGCGCCGATCGCGAAGGTGGCCACGGGGATGCCCTTGGGCATCTGCACGATGCTGTGCAGCGAGTCCACGCCGCTGAGGTGTTTGCTGGCCACCGGCACGCCGAGCACCGGCACCACGGTCTTGGCCGCCAGCATGCCCGGCAGGTGCGCCGCGCCGCCGGCGCCGGCGATGATCGCCTTGAGCCCGCGCCCGGCGGCTGCCTCGGCGTAGGTGAACATGTCGTCGGGCATGCGGTGCGCCGAGACCACGCGCGCCTCGTGCGCGATGCCGAAGTCCTGCAGGATCTGCACGGCGTGCTGCATGGTGTCCCAGTCGCTGCTGGAGCCCATGAGCACACCCACTTGGATGGAGTTCATGACGGTGCCTCTGGCCGATGCGCCCCCCGCGGGGGGCTGGAGCGGTCGCGCGCATGGCAGGGCATGGCGTCTCCGGTAAAGTGTGGATTTTACGTTTGCCCAGGCCGCTCCCATGATCAACGTCACCGTCGCCAACTTTGAAGCCGAGGTCATCGAGGCTTCGATGCACACCCCCGTGCTGGTGGATTTCTGGGCCCCGTGGTGCGGCCCCTGCAAGGTGATCGGCCCGCTGCTGGAGAAGCTGGAGGCCGACTACGCCGGCCGCTTCAAGCTGGTCAAGATCGATTCCGACCAGGAGCAGCAGCTCGCCGCCGCCTTCGGCATCCGCAGCATTCCCACCTGCGTGCTGCTCATGAACGGCCAGCCGGTCGATGGTTTCATGGGCGCGATGCCCGAGGGCCAGATCAAGGCCTTCCTCGACAAGCACCTGCCCCCCGGCGGCGACGAAGCCGAGGCCGAGGCGGTGGAGCCCGATGCGCAGGACGCGCTCGCCCAGGGCGACCTGGACGGCGCGCTGGAGAAGATGCGCGAGGCGGTGCAGGCGGCACCAGACAACGACGACGCGCGCTTCGAGCTCGTGAAGCTGCTGCTGGAGATGGGGCAGGACGACGACGCCAAGGTGGCGTTCGCCCCGGTGATCGCCAAGGCCGCGGGCGTGCGCCGGCTCGACTCGCTGCAGCGCTGGATGGCCGCGCGCGATGCGCAGGCCGAGGTGGCCGACCCCGATGCCCGCGCGGCGGAGCTGCAGGCCGCCATCGCCGCGAACAAGCGCGACTTCGAATCGCGCTTCGCGCTCGCGCAACTGCTCATGGCCTACGGCCAGTGGACGGCAGCGATGGACGAACTGCTGGAGATCCTGATGCGCGACAAGGCCTGGAAAGAGGAGCTGGCGCGCAAGACCTTCATCGCCATCCTCGACGTGATCGACCCACCCAAGCCCAAGGTGGCCGAAGGCCAGGTGCCGCCCGAAGACCCGACGGTGGCGACCTACCGCCGCCGTCTCTCCAGCGTCGTTCTCAGTTAATTCATCAGGCGCGTGAGCGCCTCCTGATACTTCGCAGAGGTTTTCTCGATCACCTCGCGCGGCAGGCGCGGCGCGGGGGGGGTCTTGTCCCAGGGCTTGCCGCTGACCTGTGCGGTCTCCAGCCAGTCGCGCAGGAACTGCTTGTCGTAGCTCGGCGGGTTCTGGCCCACCACGTAGCTTTCGGCCGGCCAGTAGCGCGAGCTGTCGGGCGTGAGCACCTCGTCCATGAGCACCAGCTTGCCGGCCTTGTCCAGGCCGAACTCGAACTTGGTGTCGGCAATGATGATGCCCTTCTTCAGCGCGATCGCCGCGGCCGCCTTGTAGAGCGCGATCGACACGTCGCGGATCTGCGCGGCGAGCTCGGGGCCGATCATCTCGACCGTGCGCTCGAAGGTGATGTTCTCGTCGTGCTCGCCCATGGCCGCCTTGGCCGCGGGCGTGTAGATGGGCTCGGGCAGCTGCGACGCGTTCTGCAGGCCTTCGGGCAGTTTCACGCCGCAGACCGAGCGGCTTTCCTGGTACTCCTTCCAGCCGCTGCCGGCCAGGTAGCCGCGCACCACGGCCTCCACCGGGATGGGCTTGAGGCGCTGCACCAGCATCGAGCGGCCCGTGACCTGCGGCACCTCGGCGGGCGAGACCACGCTCTCGGGCGCGTCGCCGGTGAGGTGGATCGGGCAGATGTTCAAACCCTTGGGGCCGAGCTGATCGAACCAGAACAGCGATAGCCGGGTGAGCAGCTCGCCCTTGCCGGGGATCGGTTCGCCCATGATCACGTCGAATGCGCTGATGCGGTCGCTCGCCACCATGAGAATGCGGTCGTCGCCCACGGCGTAGTTGTCGCGCACCTTGCCGCGCGCCAGCAGGGGCAGGGAGGTCAGGGCCGAGGTGTGCAAGGCAGAGGTCATGATCGGATCGGAAAATAGCAGGACAAGAAAAAAGCCCGTTGAACAGCCAACGGGCTTTGAACCATTCCGGGGGATTATCGCAAGTTGGCGGCGGGATGGGGCCGAAAGTCGAGTCCGCCGGTGCGGCGCCTATTTGGCGGCGAGCCCCAGGCGCTCGATCAGGGCTTTGTCCTTGGCGTAGGTCTCGGCCGCCCACCTGCGGTAATCGTCGCCGCTGCGGTACCACATGGCCTGGTTGAGCTGGCCCAGCACCTCGATGTGCCTGGGGTCCTCCATGGCCTTCTTGAACGCGTCGTGCAGCACCTTGGTGACGGCCGGGTCCATGCCCTTGGGGCCGGCCAGGCCGTAGGGCGAGGTGGACACCACGCCGTAGCCGAGCTCCTGCGCGGTGGGCACTTCGGGCCAGCGCTGGGTGCGCTGCTCGCCGAAGGTGACCAGCAGGCGCATCTGGCCGCCGTCCACGTACTTGTCCCAGCCGCTGGCATCGCTCTGCGCCATCACGTGGCCGCCGAGCAGGGCGGCCTGCAGGTCGGCGTTGCCTTTGAAGGGCACGTGCGTGAGCTGCACCTTGGCGTTGCCGGCCAGTTCTTCCATCAGCAGGTGCGGGCTGCTGCCGGTGCCGGTGGAGCCGTAGTTGATGGCGCCCGGCTGCTTGCGCGCGGCCTCGATGTAGTCCTTGAAGGTCTTGTAGGGCGAGTCGGCCTTGACGGTCAGGCCGAAGGTGTAGCCCGAAACGCCGATGATGTAGGTGAAGTCGGTCAGCGGGTCCCAGTTGGTCTTCTGCATGTGCGGCATGCGCAGCAGGCCGAGCGGGAACTGGGCGATGGTGTAGCCATCGGGCTTGGCGGTCTGCGCCATGGTGCTCGGGCCCAGGGTGCCGCCGGCACCGGGGCGGTTCTCGATCACGATGGGCTGGCCCAGGTGTTTGCTGGCGATCTCGGCCAGCGCGCGCAGGTGGCGGTCGGTCGAGCCGCCGGCGGGCCAGGGAATGATCATGGTCACGGGGCGGTTCGGGTACGCGGGCGATTGCGCCCGCGCGAGGCCGAACGGGGCCAGGCCCGCGCTGGCGGCGCTGGCCAGCAGCAGCGCGCGGCGGCGCTTCGAGGGGGGTGATGAGGGGTGTTGCATGCCTTGTCTCCTTCTGTGGTGATGCCGGGTGGGCTGTTGCTCAGGAGGGATGGGGTGTCTGTGCGTCGCGCGCGGCCTGCTGCTCCTGCAGTTCGCGCCACATCACCTTGCCGCTGCCCGAGCGGGGCAGCGTTTCCACGAATTCCACGATGCGCGGGCTCTTGTAGGCGGCCATGTGGCCGTGCGCCCAGTCGATCACGTCCTGTTCGCTGACCTGGCCACGCTGTCCGGGCCGCAGCACCACCAGGGCCTTGACGGTCTCACCGCGGCGCGCGTCGCGCACGCCGATCACGCAGGCTTCCTGGATCGCCGGGTGGTGGTACATGAGCGCCTCCACCTCGGCCGGCCAGACCTTGAAGCCGCTGGCGTTGATCATGCGTTTGAGCCGGTCGGTCATGAAGAAGTAGCCTTCTTCGTCGACGTGGCCGAGGTCGCCGGTGCGCAGGAAGCGCCGGCCGTCGATGTCGATGAAGGATTCGCGCGTGGCCTGTGGGTTGCGCCAGTAGCCCTGCATGAGCTGCGGCCCGTGCACCACGATCTCGCCGGTCTCGCCGGTGGGGCGTTCGGCCAGGGTGTCGGGGTCGAGCACGCGCGCGTCCACGTCGAACACCGGCAGGCCCAGGCACTGGGGCTTGGGCCGGTGCGTGGGGTTGATGTGGGTGGCGGCCATGGTCTCGGACATGCCATAGCCCTCGATGTAGTCCTGGCCCGTGAGCGCCTTGAGGCGCGCGGCCACCGCGTCGGGCATGGCCGCGCCGCCGCCGCGCACGCAGGCCAGGCTGGCGAGGTCGAACTGGTCGAGCTGCGGGTGCGCGAGGAAGTCGATCACCATGGTGGAGATGGCCTGCCACATGGTCACGCGGTAGCGCTGCATGCAGGTCGCGGCGACCTCGCGGTCCCAGCGCGAGAGCACCACCAGGGTCGCGCCCGCGTACAGCGGGCCGTTCAGGCTGCCGGAGAGGCCGGTGACGTGGAAGAAGGGCAGCACGGAGAGGCAGACCGCGTCCTGCGAGGTGCCGAACCAGCGCACGCCGCCGACCAGCGTGCTCATCACGCTGCGGTGGGTGTGCATGCAGCCCTTGGGCAGGCCGGTGGTGCCCGAGGTGTAGGGCATGGCGCAGAGGTCGTCGGGCCCGGTGGTCAGCGGCCCGGGCGTGCGGGCAGCGGCCACCATGTCGGCCCAGGCCACGAGGCCGGGGCCTTCGATGGGTGCGCGCGGCGCGGCCACGAAGTCGGGCACGCGCAGTTCGGTGGGCACGCGCAGGTGGTCGCTGTAGGTGGCGACCACGAGGTGGCGCAGGCCTTCGCCCTCGGTGGTGAGCAGCGGTCGCAGCTGCGGCAACAGGTCCTGCGCCACGAAGGCCGCCTGCGCGCCGCTGTCGCTGAGGCAATGGCGCAGCTCTTCCACCCGGTTCATCGGGTTCACCGGCACCACCACCGCGTTGGCGCGCAGGATGCCGTAGAAGGCCAGGGCCCATTGCGGGCTGTTCTGCATGCACAGCAGCACGCGGTCGCCCGGCTTCACGCCGCACACCTGTTGCAGGTGCCCGGCGATGTGCTCGGCCTCGCGCAGGAAGTGCGCGTAGCTCAGCGGCGTGTCGTAGAAGACGATGAAGGGCTTGTCGGGAAACCGCGTGGCCGAGACCTCGAGGTTGTAGAAAAGGTTGGTCTGCGGCAGCGTGAGTTGCCGGGGCAGGCCGGGCGGCCAGTGGGCCGTTTGCGAGGGCATGGTGATTGATTCCGCTTGGCGGAAAACAAGAAAATGAAGGTCAATATACGGTCCACGCCTTGGATGTGTAAATGCCATTCAGGGAAACCGAGCATCCGGCATCCGATGAAAGAGCTTCAGAATTCCGATGAGCGGAATACGGCAGGTGCTGTATTCCGATCTGCAGAAAAAGGAGACATCCCATGGGGCGCCAGCGCCACACGCCATCCCCCCCGCTGGCCGACACCGATCCCGCCGAGGACCGCCGTTTCGTCACCGCGCTGGCGCGCGGGCTCACCGTGCTGCGCTGTTTCGGCCCGTCCGACCGCTGGCTCGCGCACCAGGAGCTCGCGCGCCGCACCGGCTTGCCGCAGGCCACCGTCTCGCGACTCACGTTCACGCTGACCAGCCTGGGCTACCTGCGGCACCGCGCGGCCACCGGCGAGTACGCGCTGAGCCCGGCGGTGCTCTCGCTGGGCTTCAGCGTGCTGTCCAACTTCCAGGTCGGGCGCATCGCGCGGCCGTTCATGGAAACGCTGGCCGAGCACACGCAGGCGGCGATCTCGCTGGGGGTGCGTCACGACACCTCGGTGGTCTACGTGGCGCACTGCCGCAGCACCGCACGCCTCATCCTGGGGCTGGATGTGGGCACGCGCCTGCCGTTCGCAGAAACCGCCATGGGCCGCGCCATCTGGTGTGCCGCCACGCCCGGCATGCAAGGCCTGGTGGCGCGCCGGCTGCAGGCGCAGGACGCCACCCTCTGGCCCGAGCGCGAGGCGGGCCTGCGGCGTGCGGAGGCGGAATGTGCCCGGCGCGGCTACGCGGTGTCGGCGTCGGAGTGGGAGAGCGAGATCGCCGCGATTGGCGTGGGCATCGACCTGGGCGACGGCCGCGAGCCGCTGGCCCTCACCGTGGGCGGGCCGTCGTCGCGGCTGCAGGGCGAGCTGCTGCACGAGGACTTCGGGCCGGCGCTGGTGCGCACCGGGCGCGAGATCGTGGCCGCGATCCAGGCCGCCGGCTGGGAAGATTGACCCCTCGCCCATGAAAAACGCCACCGCGAGGGTGGCGTTCTGGCAGGAGCGAAAGGCGGGTCAGTTCACGAGCTGGGCGAGTTCGCCCTTGGCGTACTTGGCGGCGACGACCTGCAGGCTCTCGCCCTTGATCTTGCTGCCCTGGCCTTCGCAGCCGAACTCGAGGTAACGTGCCTTGCAGACCTGCTTGGCGGCTTCGCGCGCGGGCTTGAGCCACTCGCGGGCGTCGAACTTGTCGGGGTTCTCGGCCAGGAACTTGCGCACCGCACCGGTCATGGCCAGGCGGATGTCGGTGTCGATGTTGATCTTGCGCACGCCGTGCTTGATGGCTTCCTGGATCTCCTTCACCGGCACGCCGTAGGTTTCCTTCATCTTGCCGCCGTACTGGTTGATGATGGCCAGCAGCTCGGCCGGCACGGAGGACGAGCCGTGCATCACCAGGTGGGTATTGGGAATGCGCTTGTGGATTTCCTTGACGCGGCTGATGGCCAGGATGTCGCCGGTGGGCGGACGGCTGAACTTGTAGGCGCCGTGGCTGGTGCCGATGGCGATGGCCAGGGCGTCGAGCTGCGTGGCCTTGACGAACTGTGCGGCCTCTTCGGGGTCCGTGAGCATCTGGCTGTGGTCCAGCTTGCCTTCGGCGCCGATGCCGTCTTCCTCGCCGGCTTCGCCGGTTTCCAGGTTGCCCAGGCAGCCGAGCTCGCCTTCCACGGTGACGCCGACCTTGTGCGCCATGTCCACCACCTTGCGGGTCACGTCCACGTTGTAGTCGAACGAGGCCGGGGTCTTGCCGTCTTCCATCAGCGAGCCGTCCATCATCACCGAGCCGAAGCCCAGGTTGATCGCGCCTTCGCAGACCTTGGGCGAGGTGCCGTGGTCCTGGTGCATCACCAGGGGAATGTGCGGGTAGGCCTCCATCGCGGCCTGGATCAGGTGCTTGATGAAGGGCTCTCCGGCGTATTTGCGGGCCCCGGCGCTGGCCTGCAGGATCACCGGCGCGCCGACTTCGTCGGCGGCGGCCATCACGGCCTGCACCTGTTCGAGGTTGTTGACGTTGAAAGCCGGAATGCCGTAGCCGTTGGCGGCGGCGTGGTCGAGCAGTTCGCGCATGGAAACGAGCGCCATGAGATTCCCCTTAATCAGTTGGTAACCGTGGTGTAACCCGGCATTTTAACTTTCGACCTGTAACGCGGATGCGATGAGCTTGTGTCATTTCACACGCCCTTAATGTGCGCGGGCCAGACTGGGTCGAACTTTCAGCCACACCATGACCCACCTCGATACCCTGCTGTTCCTCTGGATCAACGCCACGGCCGACACGCCGGCCTGGCTGCTGGCGCTGGCGCGTTGGGTGTCCATCGACCTGCCCGCCCTGACGGTGGTCGGCCTCGCGCCCCTGCTGCTGTTCTGCCCGACCGGGCGCCGGCAGTTCGTTGGCGTGTGCCTGGCCATGGTGCTGGCCTGGCTGGCGGTGCGCGGCATCCGCGAGACGGTGCACGTGGCCCGGCCCTTCGAACTGGGCCTGGGCGGGCAGTGGCTCGAGCATGCGGCCACGGCGAGCTTTCCCAGCTTTCATGCGGCGGTGGCGGGCGCCTGGGCCCTGGCGCTCACCCTGTTCGCCCCGTCGCACCCACGCCGCTGGATGGTCGTGGCGGGCGGGGTGGCTCTGGTCATTGCCTGGAGCCGGGTGTTCCTGGGTTTGCACTTCGTGTCGGACATCGCTGTGGGCCTGCTGCTGGGCGCGGCCAGCGCGGTGACAGCCCGGCAGGGCTTCGCGTGGCTGGAACGCCGCCGTCGCCGCCTGGTGCCGGCGATCGTGCCAGCGGCGGGTTCCGACTCTCTCTGAGCGCGTTTCGGCGCGGCGGATACCAATCGTCACAAAACCGGGGGAACCGGGGCGGCGGCATGGCGAGTCCTTCAGGAGACACGTCAAACCCTCAGAAAGGATCCACCATGCCCTGCCGCCCCCTGATCGCGACACTGGCCGCCGTCTCGGCCCTGCTCGCGCCAGCCCTCTCGCAGGCCCAGGTCACGCTCAAACCCGATGGCCAATGGCGCTACCTGCTCACCGCAGGTGCCAACATTTCCTCGGGCAACAACGACGCCAGCACGCTCAACCTCGCGGCCGAGGGCGCGCGCGAGAGCGACGACGACAAGTGGACCTGGGCCGCCAAGGCCGACCGCGCGCGCAGTTCGGGCGTGGACACCACCGAGCGCTACGGCCTGCGCACGCAGTACAACCGCGACTTCTCGGTGGACTGGTTCGGCTTCGGCTCGGGCGAGTTCCTGCGCGACCGGTTGGCCAACATCTCCAGCCGGACCTCGGTGGCCAGCGGCGTGGGCCGGCACGTGTGGCAGGAAGAGCAGGGCTTCTTCGATGTGTCCGTCGGTCTGGGCTATACCTACGACCGTTACATCCAGTCCACCGACATTGCCGGCGCGATGCGCGACCGGTACGGCCGCCTGGAGCTGGTGCTGGCGGAGGAGTCCAGCCACAAGCTCACCGAGACCACCAGCCTGCGCCAGAAGTTCTCGCTGTACCCGGACTTGAGGGACTCGGGCAAGTACCGCGCCGTGCTGGACACGGGCCTCACGGTCGCGATGACGCAGACGCTCAACCTGTCGGCGGGCCTGAGCTACCGCTACGACAGCGACCCCGGGACCAACCTCAAGAAGGCCGACACGATGTTCGTGACCGGCGTTTCACTGAGGTTTGACTAGGCGGCCCTGCAGATCTTGAGTGTGTTGGTGCCGCCGGGCTGGCCCATGGGCTCGCCCACGGTGATGGCATAGACGTCGCCGGTCTGCACGATGCCGCGCTTCTTCAGGTGCGCCTCGGCGTCCAGCAGCGCGGAGTCGCGGTCGGTGCTGTTGTCCATGAGCAGCGGCCGCACGTTGCGGTAGAGCGTCATGCGGCGCTGGGTCGAGAGGTTGGGCGTCATGGCGTAGATCGGCATGCGCACGTTGTGCCGGCTCATCCACAGCGCGGTGGACCCCGAATCGGTCAGCGCCACGATGGCCTTGGCGCCCAGGTGGTGGGCGGTGAACAGCGCGCCCATGGCGATGGACTGATCGATGCGCTTGAAGGTCTTGCCCTGGAAGTCGGCTGAGAGCTCGCGGTACTCGGCCTTCTCGGCTTCCGAGCAGATGTTGGCCATTTCCATCACGGTTTCCAGCGGGAAGCGGCCGGCGGCGGTCTCGGCGCTGAGCATCACCGCGTCGGTGCCGTCGAGCACCGCGTTGGCCACGTCGCTCACCTCGGCGCGCGTGGGCACCGGGTTGACGATCATGCTCTCCATCATCTGCGTGGCGGTGATGACCACCTTGTCCATCTCGCGCGCGAGGCGGATCATGTGTTTCTGCAGGCCGGGCACCGCCGCATTGCCCACTTCCACCGCGAGGTCGCCGCGCGCGACCATGATGCCGTCGGACACCTTGAGGATCGCGGCCAGCTCGGGAATCGCCTCGGCGCGTTCGATCTTGGCGATCAGCGCGGGCTTGTGGGCGAGGGCGGCGCCAGCCACGTTGCAGAGCTGGCGGGCCAGCTCCATGTCGGTTGCGTTCTTGGGGAAACTCACCGCCACGTAGTCGGCCTTCAGGCCCATGGCGGTCTTGATGTCGTCCATGTCCTTGGCGGTCAGCGCGGGGGCGGTCAGGCCGCCGCCCTGCTTGTTGATGCCCTTGTTGTTGGACAGCTCGCCGCCGAGCTTGACGGTGGTGTGCACCGCCGGGCCGACCACCTTGTTGATGGTGAGCACGATCAGGCCGTCGTTGAGCAGCAAGGTGTCGCCGGCCTTCACGTCGCGCGGCAGTTCCTTGTAGTCCAGACCCACGCCCTCGATGTCGCCTGGTTCGGTGCGCGAGGCGTCGAGCACGAAGGGCATGCCCGGCTCCAGCATCACCTTGCCCTGGGCGAACTTGCCGACGCGGATCTTGGGCCCCTGCAGGTCGGCCATGATGCCGACCTCGCGGCCCGCGCGCTGGGCCGCCGCGCGCACCAGTTCGGCGCGGTCGATGTGGTCCTGGGCGGTGCCGTGCGAGAAGTTGAGCCGGACCACGTTGACACCGGCGCGGATCATCCGCTCCAGCAGGTCGGGGTCGCTGGAGGCCGGACCCAGGGTGGCAACGATCTTGGTGGCGCGCATGGACATGATGGAAGCTGTCTCCAGAAGGGGCCGCGAGGCCGGTTTGTAATTTGGTTTCAATTATCCGTGAAACCAGTTACACGCCGGTTACAGGCCGCCGCCTGTCGCTTTTGTAGGACACGTCCGACGCCCCAAGCCGCCGTTGTCCGGTGGGGCGGCGGGCCAGCCGTCCCTACAGTGGACCCACGCGCGAAGGATGCCCTCCGGAACGCCAAAGCCATTCACGGAGGACCTCATGCACATGCCAGCACCTGCCATCGTGGGTTACCTCGCGACCCTGGTGATCGCCGTGTCGGCGGCAGCGGTCCATCCCTGGTTCGACGTCGAGGCCCATTTCGTGCGGGCCGTGGCGGGCATGAACACCGCCGTCTCGGCCTTGGCCACCACACTCACGCCTTGAGCCTTGGCGGCTCTCAGCGCCCGGCGCTGGCGAACACATTGACCGCCGTGGCCAGCACGATCAGATTGAACGCGAACGACAGCAGGGCGTGCACCAGCGTGAGGTGCCGCATGCCGCGGCTGCGGATGCTCACGTCGGACACCTGCGAGGTCATGCCGATCACCGCGCTGTAGTACAGCAGGTCGAGGTAGTCCGGGTCCTTGCCGTCGGGAAAGCCGAGCCCCCGGTCGGGCGTGCCTTGATCGCCCTGGCTGCGGTAATACACCCGCGCGTAGTGCAGCGTGAACACACCCTGGATCAGCAGCCATGCCCCGGCCAGCGACAAGGCCATGAGCCCGAGGCTGGACGCGCGTTGCCAGCCTTGCAGCGCCTGCGTGGCCTGCACGTTCATCGCCACCGCCACGAGGCTCGCGCAAGCTGCGGCGGTGACCAGCACGAACAGCATCGCGGCACCCGGGTCTTCTCGTTGCGCGCGCTGCTGGGTGGCTCTTGCGTCCAGGCGCGCGGCGAGGTGCCACACCAGGCCCACGTAGGTGGCGCAGTACACGATCCAGGCCATGAGCCAGGGGGCGGGACCGGGGAGGGTGGCCCAGGTGGCGCTGGCGGCGCCCACGAGCACCGCCGGGAGCAAGGCCACCACCTGCCGCTGCCAGGCCGTGAGGTGGGTCAGCCGGTGCGGCAGCGGGTGAGTGGGCCGTGAGCGGGGCATGGGCCGGCGGGAGAGGGTGGCGCGTTCAGGCCCGATCTGCGGGGGTGTCGAGGGTCTTCGCCGGCAGCTCGGCCTCCACCAGGGTGCCCTGGCGCGGCTCGCTGTGGACGTGCAGCTGGCCGCTGTGCGACTCCACCCGCACCCGCATGCCCAGCAGGCCGTGGTGGCCCGCCGGCACGCTGTCGATGTCGAATCCCTGGCCGTCGTCGCGCACCGAGACGCGCACCGTGCCGTCCTCCTGCGCCAGTCCCACCCACACGCGGTGGGCTCGCGCGTACTTCTGGACGTTGGTCAGGGACTCCTGCACCAGCCGGTACACGGTGAGTTCCGCGTCCTTGCCGAGTTCAACCGGCGAGAGGTGCATCTCCACCTCGATGCCCATGCGGCCAGCCGCGTCCTGGCAGAGCATTTCCAGCGCGGGGATCAGGCCCAGCTGGTCCAGCGAGGACGGCCGCAGGTGTTCGATGATGCGCCGCTTCACGGCAATGCCCTCGGTCAGGCGCTGTTCGATGCTGGCCAGGCGCTCCAGCGCGGGAGGCGGCAGGGCGGGCACGCGGCGCAGGCGCGCGATGTCGAGCTTCATCGCGGTGAGCAGGCCGCCCATCTCGTCGTGCAGCTCGCGCGCCACCCGCCCGCGCTCGTCTTCCCGGGCGTTGACGTGGTGACCGGCCAGGTTGCGCAGCGCGGTGGTGCGCAAGGCCACCTGCGTGGCCAGCCGCTGGTGCTCCTCGGCCTGGCGCCGGTCGTTGTCGCGCAGCTGGCGCATGAACAGGATCAGCGCCACCCAGGCCACCAGCACCAGCAGGTGGATCGCCAGCCGGTTGATCATCATCGCGTCGTAGAGCGACACCCGCGCCGTCTTCTGGATCGCGGCGGCGCGTTCGAGCACGAACTCGAACTCCTGGCGCAGTTCGGCATAACGCAGGCGGCCCTGGTCGCTCACGGCGAGTGTCTGGGCATCCGTGCGCCGGCCCTGCTCGATCATGCTCACCCACTGGTTCAAGGTGGCCGTGCGCTCCTCGATCCGCTTGCGCACGTTCACCACCGACACGGTGCGCTTGGGGTCCAGTTCTTCCAGCCGCTTGAACGCATCCTTCTGAACCCCCTCCATCTCGTTGATGGCCTCGCGGTAGTTGCTCAGGTCGGCCTGCTGGGCGCTGAGCATGAAGGCGCGCACCGCGACCTCTGCGTCGGTGAGGGCCTGCAGGGTGCGGGCGGCCTGCTGGCGCGCATCGCTCAGCGTGATGCCCTGCATCAGCGTGGAACGCGAATGCTGGTAGCTCGCTTCGTTGACCACAAGCATGATCAGCGCCAGCGCCAGGATGATGGGCATCCCGAAGCGGTTGCGCGCCACACGTTCGATGGAGGACTTGATCATCATCAGGAGGTTGTAGCACGTGGGGCACCGGGCTGGGCCGGATCGCGCTGGCGCAAGGGCAGGCGCGCCATGACGCGGGTGCCCGAGCCCGGCACGGAGTGCACGCTGAACTGCCCGCCGAGCGACTCGATGCGGTGGCGCAGGTTCCTCAGCCCACTGGCCGAGGTGGTGCCTTGGTGGTCGGCGAAGCCCAGCCCGTTGTCCTGCACCTCCACCACCGCGTGGATGCCTTCCTGGGCCAGGCGCAGCGAAACGATCGTGGCGCTGGCGTGCCGCTCCACATTGGACAGCGCGCCCTGCACCACCGCGAACAGTGCCTGTTCGGACGGCACGTCCAGCGTGACGGGCATGAAGGCCAGGTCGATGGTCATGCCCGTCTGCCGCTCGAACTCGGTGGCGCGGTGCTCGATGGCGGCCTGCAGGCCCAGGTTGTGCAGGGCCGATGGCATCAGCTCTTCCATCATGCGCCGCTTCATCCCGATGCCCTCGTCCAGCGAGGAGCTCAGGTGCCGCAGTCGCTCGATCACTTCCGGGTCGGTGGTGTGCAGCGAGTGGCGCAGCCGCGTGAGGTCGAGCTTGGCGGCGGTGAGCAGGGCGCCCAGGTCGTCGTGCAGCGCGCGCGCCAGGCCGCTGCGCTCGCCGTCGCGCATCTCCTGCAGGCCGAGGTTGAGCTGCGCGAGCTCTTCCGTGCGCAGCCGCACCTGGCTCTCCAGCGAATCGCGCTCCATCTGCAGATGGCGGGCATGTTCGATCTGGCTGGTCTGCAGGGCGGCATTCTTGCGCAGGAAGAACACGTAGGCCAGCAGGCTCAGCAGCGTCAGAACGTACACGCCGACGTGGCCCACCGCCAGCGTGCGGTAGATGTCCGCCCGTTCGATGCCGAGGCGGCGCTCTTCCGTGACCATCAGCACGTCGGCCACCCGGCGCACCCCCTCCATCTTCTCGCGGCCGATGTCGGTGAGCATCAGCCCGTGCCAGGCGGCGTGGGAGCCGGCGTTGTACAGCGCGATGGTCTCGGTGACCTCCGAGGTTTTTTCGCGCGCACGCTCCTGCAGGCTGTCCACCAGGCGCAGCAACTCGGGGTCGCTGCGGTAGTGCTCGCGCAGGCGGCTGATGGCATGGGCGATGTCGGTTTCGGCGGCCTGGTAGGGGTCGAGGTACTGAGGCCGGCCGGTGAGCAGGTAGCCGCGCTGGGCGGTTTCCATGTCGAGCAGGCGGCGCATCACGGTCTGGATGGCGTTGCGCGCGGTGTCGCGCGCGCCCAGGCTGGCGAGGGATTCCAGGGCGCGCTGGTAGGTCCACTCCGCCCCGGCCAGCACCCCCAGCGCCAGCAACACCGCCAGCGCGATGGCCAGCGGGGTTCGCCAGGGTGAGCGGCGCCCGGGAATGGGAGAGGGGGAGGGCATTGGAGGGGCTGGCCGGACCTATTGAAGACCGCCGGGCGCGGTGGCCGAGCCGTCGGAAATGCGTTCGCAATAGGCGATCAAGTCGTCCAGTTCGCACGACTTGTCGAACACACGGTCCGCCCCCAGCAGCGCGCAGCGCTTGCGGATATCGGGCGTGGCGTAGTTGGTGAGCACCACCCGGCGCGCCGGCACATTGGACTCCTGGGCGGCTTTCAGCACACCCAGGCCCGAGCCGGTGACCAGGAAGATGTCGATGATCATGAGGTCGAACCGATCACCTTGTTGCAGCCAGTTCACGGCCGTTTCTTCGTCGCTGGCGTGCCCGACCACCTCCACGTTGGCCAGCTCTTCCAGCGTGGACACCAAGTTCTCATAGATGACCTTGTTGTCCTCGACGATGTAGGTTCTGAGCGGTGACATGGGCAGGCGGGCGTGAGCGTTCCAGGGTATTTCCGGTGCAGGTGAAAACACCCGAGGATGCTTTCACGCACAAACGCAGCCATCATGCCGCGTTTGTGCTCTCCTTCGCCTTCAGAGGCGCTGATTTTGATGTAGGCGGCGTCCTACAGGACCAGCCCCCGTCTCTTTCAGCGGACCACGATGTCGTTTTTCACGGATTTCACGCCGCTGACGTCACGAGCCAGGCGCTCGGCCGCGCTCTTTTCACCGGCGGACTTGGCGAAGCCCGAGAGCTGCACCGTGCCGTTGAGCGTCTCGACGTTGATGGACGTGGCGGCCACGACCGGGTCCTTGGCGTAGGCGGCCTTCACCCGGGTCGTGATGGTGGCGTCGTCGACGTAGGCGCCGACGGTCTGTTGATCGCGGGCCACGGCACAGCCGGTGACCTGAACGACGGCGGTGGCGGCGGCAATGGCCAGCAGGGTGTGCGACAGTTTCATGGGATTCTCCTCAGGGTTTGGGTTCTTGGAGCAACCGGCGAGCCCCCAGGGAGGGCCCGCCGGTGGCGGTGGTGGTCATTTGAGATTCAGAGAGAGATGGGCCTGGGGGCTGGTCAGCCCTTGGCCTCGACGGTCAGGCGGTTTTCCACCTTCACCACGCCTTCGACGGCGGCGGCCAGGACGGTCGCGCGATCTCGGGCGGCGGGGTCGGGTGCGGTGCCTTTCAGTTCCACGTGGCCGTTGGTGGTGTCCACGTCGATCTTGAGCGCACTCAGTTGCGAGTCGCCGGCCAGGGCGGCATTTACCTTGGCGGTGATGGCCACGTCGGCGGCGCCCATGGCGATCTTGTCGGCGGCTTCGTTGCCGGCGGCCTTCACGTCCTGTGCGGCGTTGTTGGCATCGGCGCGCAGTTCAGCGCCCGCTGCCTGGGTCTGCTCCACCGTGCTGTCCATGCGCTGGCCCACGGTTTCGTCTTCCTTCTGGCCACACGCCACGATCAGGCTGGTGGCCATGGCGGCTGCGGCGATGGCCGCGAGTCGGGTGTTGCGTTTCATGATGTTGTCCTTTCAGATCGCCGGTCAGGCCGACGAAGGTGAATGAAGCAAATTCGCAGGTCAGTGCGGCTTGCGGTCGTTGGGAGTTTCGAACCAGTCGTCGCTGACGCGCCGTTCCCAGTCCGCCACCTGGCGTTCGGCTTCGTCCTTGGCCACGCCGTAGCGTTCCTGGATCTTGCCGGTGAGCTGTTCACGGCGGCCGGCCACGACGTCGAAATCGTCGTCGGTGAGCTTGCCCCACTGCTCGACCATCTTTCCCTTGACTTGTTTCCAGTTGCCTTCGATGCGATCCCAGTTCATGGCGACTCCTTGTGGTTGGGTTTGCAGGTACCGGTCAGAAGACCGTGAAGCCACTGTAGGAAATCCGCCGGTTGCCGGATGTCGGGCGGCGGGCCGAGCGTGTGTAGGACATGGCCGATGCGCGGGGTGGGGTTGTAGGAGGCGTCTGACTGCCCCCGGGGAGCCGGCCTGTTAAATTGCTTGCGGCCCACACATAAAAGAAGCAAGCATCAAGGACACCATGATCAAAGTCGGAATCGTTGACGACCACGCCATCGTGCGATCAGGCCTGCGCCAGTTCCTGAGCGAACACGTGGACCTGAAAGTGACGGGCGAGGCCAACAACGGCCGTGAGGCCCTCGAACTCGTGCGCGGGGGCGAGGTGGATGTGCTGTTGATGGACATCTCCATGCCCGACCACAGCGGCGTGGACGCGCTGCAGGCCATCAAGGCGCGCTTTCCCGATCTGCCGGTGCTCATCCTCAGCGGCTTTCCCGAAGCGCAGTACGCCACCACGCTGCTGCGCTATGGCGCCAGCGGTTACCTGAACAAGGACTGCGCGCCCGACGACATCGTCACGGCCATCCGCACCGTGGCGCGCGGCCGGCGCTACATCAGCCCGGCCGTGGCCGAGCTGCTGGCCGACAACGCCGCGGGCGATGCCGAGCGCCCACCACACGAACTGCTGTCCGAGCGCGAACTGCAGGTGTTCCTGCGCCTGGCCAAGGGTGAGACCATCGGCAACATGGCCGAGTCCATGTTTCTGAGCATCAAGACCGTGAGCACCTACCGCACGCGCGTGCTCGAAAAGCTCAAACTCACGAGCAACAGCGACCTCACCTACTACGCGCTGAAGAACGGCCTGATCCAGTAGGCGGCGCGCGCGAAGTGTCGGTGCCGTCCTACGAGACAACGGCGCTCGGGCTTGCAGCTTTCTCGCACCGGGGTCCCTACAGTGAAGGCATCACAACGGTGGTCGTTGTGAACCCACCAAAAGGCCGGACCACCGGCCTCACACAGGAGCCCACCATGCTGCACTACGCCGTGGTTTTCTTTGTCATCGCCCTGATTGCCGCTGTGCTGGGCTTCGGCGGCATCGCCGCCAGCGCGGCCGGCATCGCCAAGCTGCTTTTCGTGGTCTTTCTGGTCATGGCCCTGGTCTCGATCGTGGTCGGCCTGGTCCGAAAGCGCTGACGAGCCATTTCGCTCGCTTCACCGCGACGAGGGCCCGACCGGTGTCTGCCGGTCGGGCCCTCGTTTTTTTGGCCGGTGGCCCTGAGCTGGCGCGCGCCTGAATGTGCCTCCAGGCGCGCACAATACCCTGATGTCTGCGCCCAAGGATTGCCCCACGCCCCGAAGAACGGAACCTTCAGCTATCCGGGCCGCAGTGTGGAGTGATGAACAGGGCTATCGGTTGCTGTTCGATGCCCACCCGCAGCCGATGTGGGTACTCGAGCAGACCAGCAAACGCATCTTGGCCGCCAACGCGGCGGCCGTCGCGCGTTACGGATATTCACACGAGGAGTTCCTGCAACTCAACATCAGGGACATCCGGCTCGCGCCGCAAAGCCAAAGCCAGGCGGGTGAGGAGCCTGAGCGAGAGCCTGTGGGCATCGGTGGTCAGCGATCGACGAAGCGAGAGCAACATCGACTAAAAGACGGCAGCCTGATCGATGTCGACGTTTCCTTCAGCGACCTGGACTATGAAGGCCGTGCGGTGAGCCTTGTGGTGGCCAACGAGGTGACCGCGCATGTGGCGCTGCAGCGCCACGTCGAGCATGCCCTGCGGGAAATGGGGACCGCGCGGGAATTGCTGGACCACGTGATCAATCGGGTGGGCGACGCGATCTTTGCGCTCGACAGGGAAATGCGTTTCACCTACCTCAATGCGCCTGCCGTGAGCCTGCTCCAGCGCGATCGAGCCGAACAACTGATCGGTCGATACATCTGGGACGAGTACGAGCTGGAGCAGGCGCAAGCTTTCCACCAAGCGTACGACAGGGCGTTGCGGTCCCAACAGGCGCAAGTCTTCGAGGCGTTCTATGCGCCCTGGAACAAGTGGTTTGAAGGACGCGTCTTCCCTTCGCCAGAGGGGATTTCGATCTTCTGCAACGACATCACGGAACGCAAGGCGTTCGAACGCCGGCTGCTCGACCGCGAGCGTGATTTCCGTCTGCTGGCCGAGCAGACGCCGGCGATGATCTACCGGGCGTCTCTCGAACCCCCGTATCGCACGTTGTATGTCAGCCCGTCCATCCGCATCCTCGGCTACACAGTGAGCGAATGGATGGCCGATCCGCTGATGTGGACCAAGGCGCTTCACCCCGACGATTGCGAACGCGCGGTGGCTGCGTTGTCGGATGAATACGTGGACGGTATCGACCACCAGATTCAGTACCGCTTGCGCGACGCACAGGGCAATTGGCGCCATTTTCGCGACCGTTCCTGCCGGATCGATCCTGCCGATGGGAGTCCTGCTTATGTGCAAGGCATCGCGCTGGATGTCACGGATCTGGTGGAGAGTGAACAGGCTTTGCGCGAAAGCGAAGCCAGTTTGCGACGCAGTGAGCAGCGTTATCGACTGGCTGCGGCCAGCGGTCAGGTGTGGGACTGGGACATGTTGAGCGACAGACTCAGCTTCAGCGACGATTTCTGGCGGCAGCTTGGGTTTGAACCGTTTTCGGCTTTGGACTATCGCAGCAGCCGCCTGGCTGCCATGATCCATCCCGAGGACCTGGTTCGGCATCATCATGCGATGCACCGCCATCTCAAGAACCGGGAGCCGTTCGATCTGGAGATTCGCATCTGCGATGCGTGGGGCGAATGGCGCTGGATGCATGTTCGTGGACTGGCCGAATGGAGCGACGCAGGGCGGGCCGTCTACATGGCCGGCACGACCGTCGACATCACGCCGCGCAAGAGGGCCGAGGCGGCACTGCGTGAATCCGAGGCCTACCGGCGCAGGCTGTTCGAGCAACTGGCCGACGGCGTGCTGCTGATCGACTCCGGCAACCGCATCCTGGACGCCAATCCGCAAGCCATGACCATGCTCGGCTACGCCAGTGAGAGCCTGCTCAACCTGCCGCTGCAGGCCTTGCTGGCGGACCAGCAGTCGACCGTCCCGCCCGACACACTGAAGACCCAGCCATTCGATACAGGTCCGCTGGCGGAATGGAACGTCGTACGTCGGGATGGCACTGTTGTGCCGGTGGAGGTGAGCACGCGTGCGCTCGACAGCACCCGCTGCATCGCCGTGCTGCGCGACATCACCGATCGTCGCGCAGCGCAGACAGCGCTGATCACCCACCAGTTTGAACTCTCCGAACTCAATCAGCGGCTGATGCAGCAGGAGCGGATCACCACCCAACGCCTTGCCCAGGCGCTGCACGACAACCTTGGCCAGTCTCTGGCGGTGGCTCGCCTGAATCTCGACACCTTGCTGATCATGGCGGGCGAGACCTTGCCGCCCGTGCTTGCGGAACAGTGTCAGCATCTCTCGGGTGTTCTGGCGCAAGCGGTGCGGGATGTGCGCAAAGTGCTGGCCGACCTGCGGCCACCCCTGCTCGAGGAACAAGGCCTGGCGGCCGCGCTGGACAACGAAATCCGGGGCGCGTTGTCGGCCTCGGGCCCCGACGTGCTGCTGGAGGTTGTCGATGGGCTGTATCGCCAGCGGTGGCCCTCCGACGTGGAGTACAGCGCTTTCATGGTGGCGCGCGAAGCCGTCGCCAACGCCCGGCTTCACGCACATGCGTCGCTGATCCGGGTGGTGCTGGAAGGTGATGCGAACCGGCTCAATGTGCACGTCGTTGACGACGGTGTGGGCATCGCCCCGAACATGCAGCTCGGCCGACCCGGCCATCTGGGCATCGTGGGCATGCGGGAGCGGGCCATCTCCATCGGCGCGCGCTGTTCCATCACCGCAGAAACAGGTGGCGGCACACGCGTCAGCCTTAGCTGGAAGGCGCCTGGACCATGAGCAACATCTACCTGGTCGACGACCACACACTCATGCGTGACGGATTGCGGGCACTGCTGGAAGCCGCCGGACATTGCGTGGTGGGCGAGTCGGCTGACCCGACGCGAGCGCTGGCCCAGCTGCGCGAGCTTGGGCCGGTGGTGGTTCTGCTCGATCTGAACCTGGACCAGCGCTCAGGTTTCGAGTTGCTGACCGAGCTGCAGCGCCGGGCGCCGGAGGTGCGCTCGATTGTGCTGACCATGTCGGCTCAGCCGCGCCATGTGGCTGAGGCGCTGAGGCTGGGTGCGGCTGGATATGTGCTCAAGGGATCGCCCGCCTCCCAGCTGCTGCAAGCGGTCGATGCCGTGAGCAAGGGGCAACGATTCCTGGGGCCCGATGTGGCCGAGCTCGCCGTGCAGGGGTTCACCGCGCCGGGTGACGACGCCCTGGACACGCTCTCGGTGCGTGAGCGCCAGATCGTGCTGATGGTGGTGCAGGGGCAGTCCAGCGCGGAGATCGGGCGCGCACTGCACCTGTCGCCCAAAACGGTGGACTCGTACCGCAGCCGCATCATGGCAAAGCTTGGCGCGCCTGACGTGCCAGCCCTTGTGCGCTTCGCCATCCGCAACGGCCTGATCGATGCGGGGGGCGCCTGATCCGTGGCGCCATCCCCGCATCGTCTTGCGCGATAGCAAACACAGACGAACGCAACACGATCGACCCCCCGGGCCGCATCGAGAACTCCCCACAGACCGCGAGCAGCGGTCTTTTTAAAGTCCATCGCAGATGTGGGTCGGTGTATCCGACCTTCCCTTGGACGGCATGCGGATGCGCAAAAGAACGTGTTCTGACGCATTCGCAGCTATGGCCGCGTGCCCTCTGCAACCCCATTGATGCCACCTCATGCAATCCGCTACCCTGTCCCCCGGCGAGTCCCGGCGTCTGGACATCCTGGACTCCCTGGGCGTGCTCGACACGCCAGCCGATCCCGTGCTCGATGGCATCGTGCGGGCTGCGGCCCAATTGATCGGTTGCCCTGTCTCGCTGCTGAGTCTGGTCGATGAACGGCGCCAGTGGTTCAAGGCGCGCCATGGTCTGAATGCGGAGCAGACCCCGCGCGAACAGGCGTTTTGTGCCCACGCCATCCAGCAGACCGACTTGTTCGAGGTGAACGACGCTCGGCTGGACGCGCGGTTCGCCGACAACCCGTTGGTGACTGGCGAGCCCCACGTGGTCTTCTACGCCGGCGTTCCGCTGTCTGTGGAAGGTCATGCCATGGGTACGCTGTGCGCGATCGACCGCCGCCCGCGCCAGCTGTCCGACGTGCAGCGCCAGACGCTGAAAGACCTCGCGCGCGCGGCCGAGCATTGGCTGCAAACGCAGAGGGCCGATGCCGAGCGCCGCAATCTGTTTGACCAGATGGGCGACGGGATCCTGCTGGTCGATCGCACCCACCGTGTGATCGAAGTGAACCGCGCAACCGCGCGCATGCTCGGTCACCGCGCCGTTGAATTGCGGCAGATGCACCTGCGCGAGCTGTTGCCTGCAGGCGAACACACCCGCCTCGCGCGCGCGACGCTGCGGGTGCTCAAGGGCGGCGAGCAACTGGCCGACTGGCGGGTGTTGCGGCGCGATGGCAGCTGCTTCATGGCGGAGGTCAGTGTCCGGATGGTGGGGCAGCAGCGTTTTGTGGTGGTCATGCGCGACATTTCACAGAGGCATTCGCAGGAGCAGGAGGTGCGGCTGCTCTCCATGGCGGTCGAGCAAAGCGCGCAAAGCATCGTGATCACCGACCTGAACGCCAACATCGAATACGTCAACGCCGCGGCGCTGACGAGTTCGGGTTACACCATGCGGGAAATGCTGGGGCGAAATCCGCGCATGTTGCAGTCGGGCAGGACGCCGCGGGAGACCTATGCCCAGATGTGGCAGCAGCTCACCGCGGGCAAGGCATGGCACGGTCTGCTCTTCAACCGTCGCAAGGATGGCGTGGAGTACGTCGACGCCGCAACGATCACCCCCATTCGAGACGCTCGAGGGACTGTGACCCAGTACCTGGCCCTGATGCTGGATGTGACAGAGAAGCGGCGCCTGACCGAAGAACTGGAGCGCCATCAGACCCACCTGGAAGATCTTGTTGAGCAGCGCACGGCGGCGCTGGTGGACGCGCGCCGTGCAGCCGAGGCTGCCAGCGAAGCCAAGAGCGCGTTTCTCGCCACCATGAGCCACGAGATTCGAACGCCCATGAATGGCGTGGTGGGCAGTCTCGATTTGCTGCAGCACTCGGGGCTCTCGGCCTACCAGCGAGATCTGATCGATACCGTCAACGAATCGGCGCTGGGTCTGCTGACCATCATTGATGACATCCTGGATTTCTCCAAGATCGAGGCGGGTCAGCTCAAGCTGCAAACCGAAGCTGTTTCGCTGGAGCGACTCACCGACAGTGTGTGCAACGCCTTGCGCCTCACGGCCACGTCCCATGGCGTCGATCTGCGGGTGGATGTGGCACCGGGCTTGCCCGACTGGATCCTGAGCGACGAGACACGGCTGCGCCAGATTCTCAACAACCTGCTTGGCAACGCCATCAAATTCTCGGCTGGCATAGGTCGAGCAGGCCGGGTGGAGCTTCGGGTGCAGCCGTGCGGGCCAGACTTGCCGGGGCACCTTCAGTTGAGCGTGACCGACAACGGCATCGGCATGAACCCGGAGGTGCTGCAGCGCATCTTCCAGCCCTTCGTGCAGGCCGAAAGCGCCACCACGCGGCGTTTTGGCGGCACCGGGCTGGGTTTGTCGATCTGCAAGCGGCTGGCCGATTTGATGGGGGGGTGCGTCAAGGTCGACAGCGAGGCGGGCCAGGGCTCCACCTTCACCGTGACCTTGCCTTTCCAGTCCACGTCGGCCCCCGAGCCCGTGGCCGATGACAAACCTGCCATGGTCACGCGCACCGGGCCGCACTTCGTGCCATCCGGCGGCCCGCTGGTGTTGGTGGCCGAAGACAATTCCGTCAACCAGAAGGTGATCGGGCACCAGCTCGCGCTGTTGGGGTTGGCGGTGGAGATGGTCGGTGACGGACTCGAAGCCTTGGCGCTTTGGCGCGCGGGCCGGGCCACCCAACGCCATGCGTTGCTGCTCACCGATCTGCACATGCCGGGTATCGACGGTTACACGCTGGCCACCACCATTCGCAGCGAGGAAACGGGTGGATCGCGTCTCCCGATCGTGGCCTTGTCGGCCAATGCCTTGCATGGCGAGATCGAACGCTGCCGTTCGGCCGGCATGGATGATTACCTCAGCAAACCGGTTCGGACGGACCAGTTGGGCGAGATGGTCAGGCGTTGGCTGCCGTCGGATGGGGCACCAGCCCTGGCCTCGTTTGGCGCTTCGGACTGTGAAGAAGTGGATGTGGTCGAAGTCGAGCTCGGCCACTGCATCTACGACGAACAGGCGCTGGAGCGTCTGGTCGGCGAAGAGCCCGGGCTGCTGGCCGAGTTCCGCCAGCGTTTCATGGTTTCTGCCCTGAACACCGTGGACGAGATGCGCCGCGCCGCCGGCGACGGCAACACGGCCACCCTGTCCGGCCTGGCTCACCGCCTCTCGTCCTCCTGTCGCATGATCGGCGCCGTGGCGCTGGGCGAATGCTGCAGCCGCATCGAGCGCGCTGGCCCCGGCAGCAGCCCCAGCGAGATGCACAGGCTCATGGCCCAGCTGGAAGACGCGCTGGCGCATGTCATGACCCGCTTGTCCGGTCACGAGGAATGGCAGCGTTCAAACGCTGCCGATTGAGCCGAACCAACCAACCCGGACCTGACGATGAAGCACAAAGACGCGCGCATCCTCGTTGTCGGCGACAACGCCGTGGATGCAGAACAGGTCTGCGGCATGCTGCGCAGTCGTTACCCACTCACCGAGGGCACGACAGATCCGATGAAGTCGGACGCGGTATTCGACCGGCTGAAGCCGCAACTGCTGGTGCTGGCCTTCAAGTCACTGGAAGCCTGTGAGCGCTTCTACCTGGGCCTGTATCGGCGCAGCGAGGTGATCCAGTCGCTGGCACACCGCACGCTGCTGCTGTGCGACAAGGAAAGCATGCACCGCGCCTTCGATCTCTGCATGCAGGAGGTGTTTGACGACTACGTGCTGTTCTGGCCCCTGGTGCACGACGCCAGGCGGTTGCCCATGTCGGCGCACCTGGCGCTGTGCGCCCTGGACCAAGAGCAGGCGCTTGAACCGCTGTCCGAGTTGGCTACCCTGGCCCGACGTGCCGAGGCGCTGGAGGAGCAGCTCGCGCAGCAGGTGAAGCTGGGTCGGGTGCACGCGAAGAACGCGCAAAGCTCCGCGCGCATGGCCCAGGTTTCGGTCAGCCGCGCGATGGGGGGCCTGTCCGAACGCATCCTGGCCAACGGCCTGGACAACGCTCTGACGGTGCGCGACGCCTCGCGCGTGAAGCAGGCCTTTGGCGATCTGCAGCGCGAGTCCTTGATTCCCACGCTGGAACACGTGGTGCGGGCGGCCCAACCGGTGCACGATTGGGTGGACACGATCACCAGCGAACTGGCCGAACCACTGAGAGCCACCCAGGCGATGGTGCACCGCGCCAAACTGAGTCGCCCGCAGCTGCTGGTCGTGGATGACGATGTGTTCATGCGCCGCTTGCTCAAACAGGTGCTGAACAGCGCGCAATACGACGTCGAAGCGGTGGGCACCGCGGCAGATGCCCAGCTGTTTCTGGCCACGAACCGGCCAGACCTGATCCTGATGGACGTCTTGTTGCCGGACTCCAACGGCATCTTGCTCACGCGCGATTTCAAGGCCAGCAAGTCCAACGTGGGCGTTCCAGTGATCATGATCACGGGCCAGATCGAAAAGGAGGTGATCGTGGAAAGCCGCAAGGCGGGCGCCGTGGGCTTCGTGGCCAAGCCGTTCAACCGCGACCTTCTGCTGAAAAAGGTGGCCAAGCACCTGGCGCACTGAGGCCGTCTCAGGCGTGTCGAGCTTCCTCGCACCACAGCGGCCACAGGGCCCACAGGCCCAGCGCCGGGCCGATCGCCAGCCAGGGCAGCAGCGCCCCCAGCGCCACGTGTTCGGCGAGCGAGACGAACAGCAGGATGCTCACGATCGAAATGCCGAAGCCGATGCTGTTGGTGAGCGTCAGCACGCTGCCCACGGCCTGGGGCGGCGCGTTGCGCGCGGTGAGCGTGGAGAACTGCGGCGAGTCGCCCGAGACCGTGATGCCCCAGAGCACCAGCCAGGCGAAGAACAGCGCCGTGGGCGCGCCGATGGCCCAGGGTGCCGCGAGGCAGCAGGCGCCGCTGAGCGCGAGCTGCGTGCCCGCCACCCGCGCGCTGCCCCAGCGCGGCGCGAGCCAGCCCCCGCCCGCGCAGCCGATCGCGCCCGCGCCCAGCACGAGGAAGGCGGTCCACGAAAGCGCCGTGCCCTCGAAGCGCGTGGCCAGCACCAGCGGCACCATCACCCACATGGTGTAGAGCTCCCACATATGGCCGAAGTAACCGAGCACCGAACTGCGCACACGCGCATCCGTCCACATCGTGGCCAGGGCGCGCCATTGCAGCGTGGTCACGCGCTGGGCCGCGCCGGGCGGATCGCTGGTGCCGAAGTACAGCAGCAGGCCGCCCGCGGCGGCCAGCGCCGCCACGCCCAGCATGAGCGTGGGCCAGGGCAGGGCGCCGCTGAGCGCGCGCAGCGCGTGCGCGCTGGCCGAGCCCAGCACCAGCGCCCCGATCAGCAGGCCCAGCGCACCGCCCAGGCCGCGCGTGTACCACTGGGCCGCGATCTTCATGCCCACCGGGTAGATCCCGGCCAGGAAGAAGCCGGTGGCGAAACGCCAGGCCAGCAGCGCGGTGGGGTCGCGCACCATCCACCAGGCCCCCACGGTGCAGGCTGCGCCGGCCAGCGAGCACACGAGGAATACGCGGCGCGGCGCGAACCGATCGGCGATGGCCAGCAGCGCGAACAACAGCGTGCCGGCGATGAAGCCGAACTGCAGCGCCGAGGTGAGCGTGCCCACGGTGCTGGTGGGCCAGCCCAGCTCGTGCTGCAGATCGGGCATGACGGCGTTGACCGCGAACCAGAGCGAGGTGCCCAGGAACTGGGCCAGCACCAGCACGGGCAGGATGTGGCGCGGAACGGGGTGGTTCATGCCGGTCTCACTCAGCGCCGCAACTGGGTGAACGCCTCGAACTCCCAGCTGCGCATGGCCAACACGAGCGTGTAGCCCTCGCGGTCCTTCTCGCTGAGCTTCTGGTCGGTCTGGTGCTGCTGCGCGAAGTCCTGCGCCACGCGCTGAAGGCGCTCCAGGAAGGCCGGCGCCAGCGTGCGGCTGACCGAGCCGTGCACCAGCATCACGCCTTCGCCGCTGCCGTCGAAACCGCCCGCGAAATAGTCCAGCAGCGCGTGCTCGCGGAAGTAGTTCATCACCGGCCCGTGCGGTCGCCAGCGGAAGGTCTTGGCCAGCTTGAGGCGGTAGCGGTTGAGCGGGCGCAGTTCGATGATGCCGATGCGGTCGAGCTGCGCCAGGTACTTCACGCACTCGGCCTCGCTCAGCCGGTACTGGGCGGTCATCTGCTCCAGCGTCCACTGGCTGAGCACGCAGATGGCGACGAGCAGCAGTTTCTTGTCGGCCACCACCGCGCGTTCCTGCTCCTGCGATATCTCGCGCAGCAGGGGCTGGTTGTCGGCCACGCGCCGCGACAGCTCGGCGAAGTCCAGCTTCAAGGCGCGGCAGATCTCGTCCACGCGCGAGAGCGACATGTCGCCGCCGGCCAGCATGCGTTTGACGCTGGACTCCGCCATGCCGATGGCCTGCGCGAGATCGGCGTAGGTCATCTGCGCGGCCTTCAGTTCCTTCTTGAGCGCGAGAACGAGGTCAGCGGTGGTGCTCATGGGGTCGATGGGTATCGGTATTCGGTACTTGAGGTTCGGTCTGGATCGACTGTATCGGAAAGTGATGCCGTATGGGGTGGGGAGCATCACATTGCGCCGTGCGGCAGAATCCGCCGCACAAGTCCACAGGAGGAGATCCGCATGAGCCCATCCACCGCCACGTCCGCCGTGGCCCATCCGTCGCACGCCCCGGCCCACGAAGGCGGCCAGTTCGCGCTGCTCGGCCAGCGCCGCTTCGCGCCCTTCTTCTGGACGCAGTTCCTCGGCGCGGCGAACGACAACCTGTTCAAGTTCGCCTTCACCGTGCTGGTGACCTACCAGCTGCAGGTGGCCTGGCTGCCGCCCACCCTGGCCGGGCTGGTGATCGGCGCCCTGTTCATCCTGCCTTTCCTGCTGTTCTCGGCCACCAGCGGCCAGCTCGCCGACAAATACGACAAGAAGACGCTGATCGTCTTCGTGAAACGGCTGGAGGTGCTCATCATGGCCCTGGCCGCGTGGGCCTTCTTCAGCACGAACATCGTGCTGCTGCTGGCCTGCACCTTCCTCATGGGTCTGCATTCCACGCTGTTCGGCCCGGTGAAGTTCGCCTACCTGCCGCACCACCTGGGCGAGCGCGAGCTCACCGGCGGCAACGGCATGGTGGAGATGGGCACCTTCGTGGCCATCCTGTTGGGCAACCTGGCCGGCGGGCTGATCATCGCCGTGCCCGAGATCGGCGCGCACCACGTCGGCTTCAGCTGCGTGGCCCTGGCCATCCTGGGCCGCGTCACGTCGCACTACGTGCCCGCCACGCCCGCCACCGACCCCGGCCTGAAGATCAACTGGAACCCCTTCACCGAGACCTGGCGCAACCTGAAACTCGCGCACGGCAACACGGTGGTGTTCCGCTCGGTGCTGGGCATCAGCTGGATGTGGTTCTTCGGCGCCGTCTTCCTGAGCCAGTTCCCGAGCTTCGCCAAGGAGGTGCTGCACGGCAACGAGCAGGTGGCCTCGCTGCTGCTCATCGTGTTCTCGGTCGGCATCGGCACCGGCTCGCTGCTGTGCGAGGTGCTCTCGCGCCGGCACGTGGAAATCGGCCTCGTGCCGCTCGGCGCCATCGGCATGAGCGTGTTCGCCATTGACCTGTACTTCGCCTCGCGCGGCCTGCCGCCGGTGGCCAGCCAGGGCGTGGCCGAGTTCATGGCGGTGCCGGGCCACTGGCGCGTGCTGGCCGACCTGACCCTGCTCAGCCTGTTCGCCGGCCTGTACAGCGTGCCGATGTACGCGCTGATCCAGATGCGCAGCCAGCCCACGCACCGCGCGCGCATCATCGCGGCCAACAACATCCTCAACGCGCTGTTCATGATCGCCAGCGCGCTGATTGCCGGGGCGCTGCTGGGTGCGGGCTTCACGATCCCGCAGATGTTCCTGCTGGTGGGCCTGGCCAACGCGGTGGTGGCGTTCTACATCTTCATGCTGGTGCCTGAGTACCTGTTGCGCTTCGTGGCCTGGGTGGCTTCGCGCTGCGTGTACCGCTTCAAGGTCACGGGCGACATGCACATCCCCACCGACGGCGCGGCCGTGATCGTCTGCAACCACGTGAGCTTTGTCGACGCGGTGCTGCTCATGGCCGCGAGCCCGCGCCCGATCCGCTTCCTGATGGACCACCGCATCTTCCGCGTGCCGGTGCTGGGCGCGCTGTTCCGGCTGGCCAAGGCGATTCCGATCGCGCCGCAGAAGGAAGACGCGGCGGCCTACGAGGCCGCGTTCGAGGCCGCCGCCGCCGTGCTGCGCGAGGGCGAGCTGCTGGCCATCTTCCCCGAAGGCGGCATCACGGCCGACGGCCAGCTGCAGCCCTTCAAGGGTGGCGTGATGAAGATCCTCGAGCGCGCCGAGGCCGACGGCCTGCAGGTGCCGGTGATCCCGATGGCGCTGACCAACCTCTGGGGCTCCTTCTTCAGCCGGGTCGAGGTGCGCCACGGCGAGAAGACCGCCATGGTCCGTCCGTTCCGGCGCGGCCTGTTCAACCGTGTCGGGCTGAACGTGGGCGAACCGATGCCACCCTCGGCCGTGGCGCCCGAGGCCTTGCAGGCGCGGGTCGCCCAGCTGCTGCGCTGATTTCGCCAGCGGGTATCGCCATGCGATACCCGCTCAGCCATTTTTCGATACAGGTCGAGTTTCCCTGGTCTTTTGAAGGGGCGCCGCAGCACCATCGCGGCTCCTCAACAACCCCAAGGGTTTTCACATGGCCTCGAACCGTTCTTCCCTCATCGTGATGCGCGACACCCGTGCCTGGCAACTGCAGGTGTGGGTGTCGTTCGGTGTCGCCGTCTTCCTGTGCGCCACCGGCCTGGCCTGGCTGCCCGGGCAGTCGCTGGACCGCGCGTTCATGGTGATGGGCTACGTGTTCTGTCTCTCGACCGTGTTCGTGCTGTCCAAGGCGGTGCGCGATGGCCAGAAGGCCGCGCTCAGCGGTGAAGCCGAAACGCCGATGTGGCGCATCGTGGTCTGGGGCGGTTTTGCCGTCGCCATGGGCCTGACCGGTTGGGGCCTGATGCGCATGGAGATCAACGACACCTACCGCGCCTATCTGGGGGTGAGCTGGCTCTACCTCGTCACCTCGGCGTTCACGCTGGCCAAGACCCTGCGCGACCGCCACGAGGCCGACCTGAGCGAGGCCCAGATTCGCGGCCGCCAGCAGGCGATGCAGGAACGCACCGCCGGCACCGCCGAATGAACCGATCCATCCCTTCTTTTCTTGTCCAGCCGGAGCCTTCCATGAACACGTTCAAACTGAAATCGGTGTCGCTGCTCGCCAGCGCCTGCCTGGCCTTGTCCCTGGCCAGCGCCCCGGTCCGGGCGCAGAGTGAGGCCTCGGCCGCGCTGTCCCTGTTGCCGGTGGCCTCCGTGGCCGCCACCGCCTCGGCGGGCGCGGCGGCTGTCAGTGTGCTGCCGGTGGCGTTCTCCACCGCCGGTGCGGTGCTGGTGGTGAAGACGGTGGAGAGCACCGCGCGCGGCACGGTGTATGTGCTGGAACGCGCTTCCGACGGCGCCCGCGCCAGCGTGGAGGTTGCCGGCCGCGCGGCCTCGGGCGTGGTGGTCGGCGTGGGCACCGTGGTGGCGGTCAGCGTGATCGGCACCGGCGTGCTGCTCTCGGCGGCCGGCGAGGTGCTGGCCTTCGTTCCCAACGAGCTGGGCCGCGCCCTGCTGCACAACGAACGGGTGACGCCATGAAGGCCGCGCTGCGTTTCGCTTGCGGATGCGCTGCCGCGTTGATGTTCACGGCGGTGGCCCACGCCGGCCGCTCCTGCGAACAGAAACCGCTCACTGCGCACACCATCGAGCAGGGCATGGCGCTGGCGCAGCGCACCGCGCAGGCGCTGGACGCCGAGCACGCCCGCAGCGGCGCGCGCGTGGTGGTGCTGGCCCGCGCCGGGCAGGACCTGAGCAAGTACCAGCTGCGCTACTCGCACCTGGGCTGGGCCTACAAGACGGCGCAAGGGCCCTGGCGCGTGCTGCACAAGCTCAACCAGTGCGGCACCGCCACTGGCGACCTGTACCGCCAGGGCCTGGGCGAGTTTTTCCTGGACGACCTGTGGCGCCAGGAGGCCGCCTGGGTGGTGCCGGCGCCGGCCCTGCAGGCGCCGCTGTTCGAGCTGTTGAACGACCCCCGGCGTTCCGTGGCCCTGCACGCGCGGCCCTACAACCTGGTGAGCTACGCCTGGGGTCAACGTTACCAGCAGTCCAACCAGTGGGCGATCGAAACCCTGGCGATGGCGGCCGAAAGCGGTGTCGGCACGCGCGAACAGGCCCAGGCCTGGCTGCGGTTCAAGGGCTACCAGCCGACCCCGCTCAAGCTGGGCGCGTTCACGCGGCTCGGCGCGCGCGCCGGCACGGCCAACGTGGCCTTCGACGACCACCCGAACGAGAAGCGGTTTGCCGACCGCATCGAGACCGTGACGGTGGACTCGGTGTTCGAATGGCTGGCGCGCAGCGGCATGGCGTCCGCGCCGCAGGCGCTGGCTTTGTGAAACGATGCGGCTTTCTGGAGGACTGAACATGGGCAAGGCATTGCGTTGGTCGGAGAAGTGGTTCCACCGGGGCCTCTGGCTGGTGGCCTTCGTGTTCGCATGGTTCCTGGTGGGGCTGGGCAGCACCATCGTGGGCGACCTGCCGCAGGTCGAGCAGCAGCGCACGCTCGACGATTTTCTGGACCCGCAGCGCGCGCCACAGGTCCGGCTGGTCATCGAGACCGCGCAACGCAGGGCGCGCGAGGCCCAGGACGCGCTCGATCAGGCGCAGCTTCAACACCAGGCCGCGCAGGCCAACCACCGCGCGGCACGCGACACCTTCGGCAACTGGCTGAACACCCGCCTGGCCACGCAGCGGCCCGAGCAGGACCCGGAGCTGATCGAGCGCACGCGCCAGCTCGACGGTTACCGCCAGGCCGAGCGCGAGGCGCTCGCGGCGGTGGAGTCACAACGTCAGGCAGCGCTTGACGCGCGGCAGGTGCAGCAGCGGGCCCAGGCCGAGCTGCAGCAGATGCAGGAAGACGCCCAGCAGTCCTACGAGTCGGCCCAGCGCGCGCAGGAGTTGCGCGTGTTCCTTTACCGCCTGGCGCTCACGCTGCCCCTGCTGGTGGCGGCGGGCTGGCTGTTCGCGAAGCAGCGCAAGAGCACCTACTGGCCTTTCGTGTGGGGCTTCATCTTTTTCGCGCTGTTCGCGTTCTTCGTCGAGCTCGTGCCCTACCTGCCGAGCTATGGCGGTTATGTGCGCTACATCGTGGGCATCGTGCTCACCGTGATCGGCGGGCGCTATGCCATCCAGGCGCTGCAGCGCTACCTGGGGCGCCAGCAGCAGGCCGAGGCCTTGCCCGACCGGCAGCGCCGCCAGGAGCTGGACTACGACCTCGCGCAGACCCGCCTGGCCAAGGGGGTGTGCCCGGGCTGCGAGCGCGCGGTGGACCTGAAGGACCCGAAGAACGACTTCTGCCCGCACTGCGGCATGGGACTGTACAACCACTGCACGGCCTGCCAGGCGCGCAAGAGCGCGTTCGCGCGGTACTGCTATTCGTGTGGGGAACCGGCGGCGCGCGCGGAGCCGCCGAAGGCTTAGCGCACCGTGGGGATTTCGTCGTCGATGGGCGTTTCGGTCTTGAACTGGGCCGCGTCGCGGATGTTCTTCTGCACCGTGACCGAACCGAACAACGAGAGCAGGAAGGCCATGGCGTAGAAGCCCTTTTCGCTGTTGGCCAGCGTGGCGTTCCACAGGCCCACGGTCAGCAGCAGCACGGCCAGGCCCAGCGACAGCCAGCACAGGCCGTAGTAGATGCCGGTCACGGGAATGCCTTCGAGCCGGTCGCGCACGGACTTCTGCAGCGAGACGGCCGAGAACAGCCCGTACATCAGCAGCGTGAAGTAGTAGCCCTTCTCGTTGAGCTGCATCTGGGCGTTCCACAGACCCGAGAGGTACGTGATGGCGCCGACCAGCATGGCGGCCCAGGCGGCCGCCACGAAGGCGCCCGTGGGCTTCTGGATGTGTTGTCTGGGCATGGAATCCTCCTCCTTGGTGTTGGATTCGCCACTGTAGTGGATTCGGCGCCCCGGGCGCCCTGCGCTAGACCCCGCGCGCGCGGTCGGCCTTGAACTTCGCCTGGAAGGCGCTGAAGGTGCCGGCGTCCAGCGCCTCGCGCACCTCGCGCATGAGGTTCAGGTAGTAGTGCAGGTTGTGGATGGTGGTCAGCATGGGGCCGAGCATTTCGCCGCAGCGGTCCAGGTGGTGCAGGTAGGCGCGGCTGAAGCCGTCGCGCCCGCCGTCGGCCCAGCTCACGCCGCTCTGGCCCGCGCAGGCGTGGCAGGTGCAGGTGGCGTCCAGCGGCTGGTGGTCGGTCTTGTGGCGCGCGTTGCGGATCTTCAGGTCGCCAAAGCGCGTGAACAGCGTGCCGTTGCGCGCGTTGCGCGTGGGCATGACGCAGTCGAACATGTCCACGCCGTCGGCCACGCCCTGCACCAGGTCTTCAGGCGTGCCCACGCCCATGAGGTAACGCGGCTTGTGCGCGGGCAGGCGGTGCGGCGTGTGCGCCATGATCTGCAGCATCTGCTCCTTGGGCTCGCCCACGCTCACGCCGCCGATGGCGTAACCAGGGAAGTCCATGGCCACCAGCGCGTCCAGCGACTCCTGGCGCAGGTGCTCGAACATGCCGCCCTGCACGATGCCGAACAGCGCGTTGGGGTTCTCCAGCCGCGCGAACTCGTCCTGCGAGCGCTTGGCCCAGCGCAGGCTCATCTCCATGCTCTTGCGCGCCTCGGTCTCGGTGGTGAGGTGCCCGTTCGTCTCGTACGGCGTGCATTCGTCGAGCTGCATCACGATGTCGCTGTTCAGCCCGGTCTGGATCTGCATGCTGACCTCGGGCGACATGAACAGCTTGTCGCCGTTGACGGGCGAGGCGAAGGTCACGCCTTCCTCGGTGATCTTGCGCATGGCGCCGAGCGACCAGACCTGGAAGCCGCCCGAGTCGGTGAGGATGGGTTTGTGCCATTGCTCGAAGGCGTGCAGGCCGCCGAAGCTTTGCATCACCTCGCGGCCCGGGCGCATCCAGAGATGGAAGGTGTTGCCCAGGATGATCTGCGCGCCCATGTCGTGCAGGCTTTGCGGCATCACGCCCTTGACGGTGCCGTAGGTGCCCACGGGCATGAAGATGGGGGTCTGCACCACGCCGTGGTTGAGCGTGAGGCGGCCGCGGCGCGCGTGGCTGTTCGGGTCGGTGGTGAGCAGGTCGAACTGGAGCATGGTGGGTCTCTTGTGGGACGGGTGTTCAGGGTGGGCTGGGCGCGATCACGATCACGCTGCGGTTGCGGTCCTCGACGATCCACAGGCGGCCTTCGGCATCGAGGGCGATGCCGGCGGGGGTGCCCAGCGGGCGCACGCCCGCCTGGGCGTGCCAGCCGCTCACGAGGTCTTCGCGCGCGCCGCCAGGGCGGCCGTGTTCGTCGAGCCGCCAGGCCACGACGCGGTGGCCGCCCGTGCGGTAGCCATGCCAGACGGCGAGCAGGCGGCCGGCGAACGGCCCGGTGGTGAGGGCCTGGGGCGCACTGAGCAGCTGCAGCGGGGCCACGTGCGCCGGCCAGGCCGTGTGGGGCGCCGTGTGCGTGGCGCAGCGCGCCCGGCCTTCGTAGCCGCGCGCTGGCACGGCCTTGCCGCGCGCATCGCTCACGCAGTAGGGCCAGCCGTAGGACGCGCCGTCCTTCAGCTCGTTGAGTTCCTCGGCGGGCAGTGCCGCGTCGGTGTAGTCCACCGAGTTCTCGGCCTGCCACAGGCGCACCGCGCCGTCGCGCGCGGTCGTGCTGGCCAGGCCGAGCGAGTTGCGCAGGCCGGTGGCCAGGGGCTGGAAGCTCTGCAGGGCGAAGTCAGCACCGCCGAAGCGGGCCACGTAGACCGCGGCGCGCGGCTGCGGGCCGGTGAGTTCGGGGCAGGGGTGGGGCTGTTGCTGGTCGTCGCCCCGGCAGGCGTCGGTGACCGAGCCCAGGTTGACCAGCAGGCGGCCATCGGGCGTGAAGGCCAGTTCCTTGAGGGGGTGCGCGCCGCCGGTGGGCAGGCCGGTGATCACGTCCTGCCGCTGCACCGCGTCGCCCACGGGCGTGCGCCACACGGTGCCGGCTTCGCCGATGTAGACGCGGCCGTCCGGCCCCAGGGCCAGGCCGTGCGGGCGGTCCAGGCCGCTGGCGAGCACGCGCACGCGCCCGGCCTCGCCGCGCGCGAGGTCGGTGCGCAGCTCCAGCAGGCGGCCTCGGCGCGGCTCCCAGTTGCCCATGTCGACGATCCAGAAGCGGTGCGGCGCCACGGCCAGCAGGCGGCGCGGCATGCGCAGGCCATCGCGCGCATCGGCCACCAGGCCCGCGCACCAGCCATCGGGCACCTTCAACGCGATGCCCGGGTGGCCGTCGCAACGGCCCTTGGCCGCATACAGGGGCTGGGCGGCCGGCGCGGCGGGTGGCAGCAGCAGGGCGAGCAGGGCCAGGAGAAGGGGGCGCATGGTGGGGGGCCTCAGGCGCGGCGCAGCAGCATGGCGTCGCCATAGCTGAAGAAGCGGTAGCGCCTGGCGATGGCGTGTTCGTACAGCGCGCGGATGCGGTCGTAGCCGGCGAAGGCGCTGACCAGCATCATCAGCGTGGACTGCGGCAGGTGGAAGTTGGTCACCATCAGGTCCACCACGCGGAAGCCGAAGCCCGGGGTGATGAAGATGTTGGTGTCGCCCTGCGTCTCGTTCGAGCGCGCCCAGCTCTCCAGCGTGCGCACGGTGGTGGTGCCGACCGCCACCACGCGCCCGCCGCGCGCGCGGCAATCGCCGATGGCTTGCAGCGTCTCTGGGGGAATGGCGTAGCGCTCGTGGTGCATCACGTGGTCTTCGATGCGGCCGGCCTTCATGGGCGCGAAGGTGCCCGCGCCCACGTGCAGGGTGACGCTGGCGCGGCGCACGCCGCGCGCTTCGAGCGCGGCCAGCACGGCCTCGTCGAAGTGCAGGGCGGCGGTGGGCGCGGCCACCGCGCCGGGCACGCGCGCGAACACCGTCTGGTAGCGGCGCTCGTCGTCGGCCTCGTCGGCGTGGGTGATGTAGGGTGGCAGCGGCACGTGGCCGTGGCGCGCCATCAGCTCGTAGGGCGTTTCTCCGGCCGGGCCGTGCAGGCGGAAGCGGAACAGCTGGCCCTGCTCGTCGGGCCAGCGGCCGAGAAAGACCGCGTCGAACCCGCCGCCCGTCAGGCCGCCGGCCATGTGCAGGCGGCCGCCGGGCCGGGGCTTCTTGCTCACGCGCAGGTGGGCCACCACCTCGTGCGCCGTGCCGTCGCTGGCCTCGTCCGGCAGCAACACGCGCTCGATCAGCATTTCCAGCTGGCCGCCGCTGGCCTTCTGGCCAAAGAGGCGCGCCTTGACGACCTGGGTGTCGTTGAACACCAGCAGGTCGCCGTCGTTCAACAGGGCGGGCAAGTCGCGGAACACGCGGTCCACCGGCGCGGGGCCGGTGCCGTCGAGCAGGCGCGAGGCGCTGCGCTCGGGTGCGGGGTGCTGGGCGATCAGCTCGGGGGGGAGGGGGAAGTCGAAGTCGGCGACGGTGAAAGGGCGCGCGACGGTGTCGGGGAAGGAAGAAGCGGTCATGCTGCTTGAGGGCCGAACAAGGCCCGTGCCAAGTGAAAGGGTGGGGTTGGGAACCGGGCAGAATTGTCCCATGCCCGACGCCACCCCTGCCCGCAAGCCCCTGTCTGCCCCTCAGAAGGCCTTGCACAAGCTCGGGTTGGTGCGCGACATCGACCTGGCCTTGCACCTGCCCCTGCGCTACGAAGACGAGACCCGCATCGTCACCCTGCGCGGCGCGCGCGACGGTCAGCTGGCGCAGATCGAAGGCACGGTGACGAACAGCGAGATCAGTTTTCGCCCGCGCCGCCAGCTGCTGGTGACGCTGGACGACGGCACCGACACCTGCACGCTGCGCTTCTTCACCTTCTACCCGGCGCACCAGAAGACGCTGGCGGTGGGTGAGCGGGTGCGGGTGCGCGGCGAGCTGCGCGGCGGCTTCCTGGGCTGGACCATGGTGCACCCGGCGTTCCACGCGGCCGGTGGCGAGCTGCCCGACGCGCTCACCCCCGTCTACCCCACCAGCGCGCAGCTGCCGCAGGCCTACCTCCGCAAGGCCGTGGCCAGCGGCCTCAAGCGCGCCGACCTGAGCGAGACCTTGCCGCCCGCGCTGCTGGGCGGCCTGCAGGCCGTGGTGCGCGGCACCTGGACCTTGCGCGATGCGCTGCAGTACCTGCACCACCCGGGGGCGGACGTGTCGATCGACGCGCTCGAAGACCGCAGCCACCCGGCCTGGCAGCGCCTCAAGGCCGAAGAGCTGCTGGCGCAGCAACTCTCGCAGTTCACGGCCAAGCAGGAGCGCGCCGCCTTGCGCGCGCCGGCCCTGCGCGCCGCGCCGGGCGGCCTGCACGAGCAGCTGCTGGGCACGCTGCCGTTCGCGCTCACCGCCGCGCAGCGCCGCGTGGGCGAGGAGATCGCGCGCGACCTGCTGCGCCAGGTGCCCATGCACCGCCTGCTGCAGGGCGACGTGGGCTCGGGCAAGACGGTGGTGGCCGCGCTGGCCGCCGCCATCGCCATCGACGCGGGCTGGCAGTGCGCGCTGATGGCGCCGACCGAGATCCTCGCGGAGCAGCACTTCGCCAAGCTCATCGGCTGGCTGGAGCCCTTGCTCGCGCCCCTGGGCAAGCGCGTGGCCTGGCTCACCGGCAGCCAGAAGAAAAAGCAGCGTGGCGAGATGCTGGCCCTCATCGCCAGCGGCGAGGCCGCGCTGGTGGTGGGCACGCACGCCGTCATCCAGGACCAGGTGGTGTTCAGGAGTCTCGCGCTGGCCATCATCGACGAGCAGCACCGCTTCGGCGTGGCGCAGCGGCTGGCGCTGCGCAGCAAGGTGGGCGTGGCGGAGGACGGCACCGAGCAGGAGCCGCACCTGTTGATGATGACGGCCACACCGATTCCGCGCACCCTGGCCATGAGTTACTACGCCGACCTCGATGTCTCCACCATCGACGAACTGCCGCCCGGGCGCACGCCCATCGTCACCAAGGTGGTGGCCGACAGCCGCCGCGCCGAGGTGATCGAGCGCATCCGCAGCCAGGTGGCGCAGGGGCGGCAGGTGTACTGGGTCTGCCCGCTGATCGAGGAGAGCGAGGCGATCGATCTCTCGAACGCCACCGCCACGCATGCGGAGCTGTCGCAGGCCCTGCCGGGGGTGCTCGTTGGTCTGCTGCACTCGCGCATGCCCGTGGCGGAGAAGAAGGCCGTGATGTCGCTCTTCACCGGGGGGCAGATGGGCGTGCTGGTCTCCACCACGGTGATCGAGGTCGGGGTGGACGTGCCCAACGCCTCGCTGATGGTGATCGAACACGCCGAGCGATTCGGGCTCTCGCAACTGCACCAGCTGCGTGGGCGCGTGGGGCGCGGCGCGGCGGCCTCGGCCTGTGTGCTGATGTACACGCCGCCCGATGGCGGGCGCCTGGGCGAGACCGCGCGCGAGCGCCTGAAGGCCATGGCCGACACCAGCGACGGCTTCGAGATCGCGCGCCGCGACCTGGAGATCCGCGGCCCGGGCGAGTTCCTGGGCGCTCGCCAGTCGGGTGCGCCGCTGCTGCGCTTTGCCGACCTGGCGACCGACACCCACCTGCTCGACTGGGCGCGCGAGGCCGCGCCGGTGATGCTCACCCAGTACCCGGCGGCGGCGGAAAAACACATTGCCCGCTGGCTCGGCGGCAAGGCCGAGTACCTGAAAGCCTGAGTGAATGGCTGAGGCGCCCTGCACGCCGCGGGCCACGGGCGCAAAATAGCACCCCATGACGCTCACCGAACTCAAGTACATCGTGGCCGTGGCGAGGGAGAGGCATTTTGGCAAGGCCGCCGAGGCCTGCTATGTGTCGCAGCCCACGCTGTCGGTGGCCATCAAGAAGCTGGAAGAGGAACTCGAGCTCAAGATCTTCGAGCGCAACGCCACCGAGATCGCGGTGACGCCGCTGGGCGAGGAGATCGTGCGCCAGGCGCAGACCGTGCTGGAGCAGGCCGCCGCCATCAAGGAGATCGCCAAGCGCGGCAAGGACCCGCTGGCCGGGCCGCTGCGGTTGGGCGTGATCTACACCATCGGCCCCTACCTGCTGCCCGACCTGGTGCGCCACGTCATCGACCGCACGCCGCAGATGCCACTGATGCTGCAGGAGAACTTCACCGTCAAGCTGCTGGAGCAGCTTCGCCTGGGCGAGATCGACTGTGCCATCCTGGCCGAACCCTTTCCCGACACCAACCTCGCGATCGCGCCACTGTACGACGAGCCCTTCCTGGCCGCCGTGCCGCACACGCATCCGCTGGCGAAGCAGGCGCACATCACCAACGAGGAGCTCAAGCGCGAAACCATGCTGCTGCTGGGCACGGGCCACTGCTTCCGCGACCACGTGCTGGAGGTCTGCCCCGAGTTCGCGCGCTTCTCGAACGATGCCGAAGGCATCCGCAAGAGCTTCGAAGGTTCCTCGCTGGAGACCATCAAACACATGGTCGCTGCCGGCATGGGCGTGACGCTGGTGCCGCGCCTTTCGGTGCCTTCGTCCGCGCTGGACGGCGCGACCGCGCCGGGCCAGGACTTCGGCGATTCGTCCTACGTGCGTTACCTGCCGTTCCAGGGCGAGGCGCCCACGCGGCGTGTGGTGCTGGCCTGGCGGCGCAGCTTCACGCGCTACGAGGCCATCGCCGAGCTGCGCAACGCCATCTACGCCTGCGAGCTGCCGGGCGTCAAACGCCTGTCGTAGTTTTTCTTTCCATTCACCATCCGAAGGAGCACACCATGGCCAAACCCCGAGGCACTGTCACCGCACCCGCGATCAACATCGGCATCGGCGAGAAGGACCGCGCCGCCATCGCCAAGGGCCTGTCGCAGCTGCTGGCCGACACCTACACGCTGTACCTGACCACGCACAACTTCCACTGGAACGTGACCGGTCCGATGTTCACGTCGTTGCACACGATGTTCATGACCCAGTACACCGAGCTGTGGAACGCGGTCGATCCAGTGGCCGAGCGCATCCGATCGCTGGGCCACGCGGCGCCGGGCAGCTACGCGCAGTTCGGCAAGCTCAGCTCGGTGCCCGATGTGCCGGCCACGCCGCCCAAGGCGTTGGAGATGGTGCGCATCCTGGTGCAGGGCCACGAAGCGGTGGCGCGCACCGCGCGCCAGCTGTTCCCCGTGGTGGAGAAGGCGGGCGACGAGCCCACCGCCGACCTGCTGACCCAGCGCCTGACGGTGCACGAGCAGACGGCCTGGATGCTGCGCTCCTTGCTTGAGGAGTGAGCCACCCACCATGGTCGCCGCCACGTCTCCCGCTCCGTCGCGCCTCGCGCTGTACCTGGACCTGATCCGCTGGAACCGCCCCGCGGGCTGGCTGCTGCTGCTCTGGCCGTCGCTGGCCGCGCTGTGGGTGGCGGCGGGCGGTTTCCCGGGCTGGCACCTGCTGGCGGTGTTCGTGCTCGGCACCATCCTCATGCGCAGCGCCGGCTGCTGCGTGAACGACGTGGCCGACCGCGACTTCGACCGGCACGTCAAGCGCACCGCGCAGCGCCCGGTCACCTCGGGCAAGGTGTCCACGCGCGAGGCGCTCGCGGTGGGCGCCGTGCTCGCCCTGGCAGCTTTCGGACTGGTGCTGACCACGAACACGCTCACCGTGCTGATGTCGTTCGCCGCGCTGGCGATCACGCTGATCTACCCCTATGCCAAGCGCCATGTGTCGATGCCACAGGCGGTGCTGGGCGTGGCTTTCAGCTTCGGCGTGCCGATGGCGTTCGCGGCGGTGCAGTCGCAGGTGCCGCTGCTGGCCTGGGTGTTGTTGGTGGGGAACCTGTTCTGGGTGTTGGCCTACGACACCGAGTACGCCATGGTGGACCGCGACGACGATCTGCGCATCGGCATGAAGACCTCGGCCATCACGCTGGGCCGGGCCGATGTGCCCGCTGTCACCGGCTTCTACCTGGTGTTCCTGGCGGTCTGGACGGCTGCGCTCTGGCCGGTGGTGAATCCCTGGGTCTGGGGCGCCATGCTGGTGGTGGCGCTGGCCCAGGTGGTCTGGCACTTCACCCTGATCAAGGACCGCACGCGCGACGGTTGCTTCAAGGCCTTCCGCCTCAACCACTGGCTGGGCTTCACCGTATTTGTAGGAGTGGTTCTCGGGTTGCTTTGAGTGCCTTGAGTTTCGATCGTTGAACCTCGCGCGCCGGCGGACGCGGTGTGCTCTGCTCCGCGGCTGTCCCCCGAGTCGGCTTCGCCGCCTCTCCTCCTTTACGCCGCTGCGCAGAGCACACCACGCCCGCCGTCGGAGGAGTGGCTTCTTCGCTCGCTACCTTTCGCTCGTGGATGCGGCGCGCGCTGCGCAGCGGCGTAAAGGGGGAGGCCGGCGCAGCCGGCCGGAGGACAGCCGCGGAGTAGCGTGCGCCGCGTCCACGAGCAGCGAGAGAAACCAGGTAACGCTTACTTCCCGAACTCGCGCCCAAGCTCCTCGGCGCGTTTCTGTGCCGCGAACAGCGCCTCTTCAAACTTCGCTTTCATACCCGCCGCGTCCATCGACGTGAGCGCGGCGTAGGTTGTGCCACCTTTGGAGGTGACACGCTCGCGCAGCGTTTGCGGTGGGTCTTCCGAGCGCTGGGCCAGGGTGGCCGCGCCGACGAAAGTGCCGACCGCGAGCTGGTAAGCGATCTCGGGCGGCAGGCCCATGCGGGTACCCGCGTCGCGCATGGCTTCGAGGAAATAGAACACGTAGGCCGGGCCCGAGCCGGAGAGCGCGGTCACGGCGTCGAGCTGGGCTTCCTGCGCCACCCACACCAGCTCGCCCGTGGTCTTCACCACGGCCTCGACGAGCGCGCGGTCGGCATCGCTGGCGCCCGCGCGGGCGAACAGGCCGGTCATGCCCAGGCCGACCAGGGCCGGCGTGTTGGGCATGGCGCGCACGATGCGCTGCGTCTGCAGCCAGCCGGCCATGCTCTCGCTGGTGATGCCTGCGGCCACGCTCAGGTGCAGCGCGTCTTTCAGGTGCGGTGCGCTGGCCAGCGCGGCTTCCTTGAAGGTCTGCGGCTTCACGGCCCAGACCACCAGGCCCGAGGGCTGGAGCGCAGGGCCGGCGGCCGGCAGCACGCTGACACCGGGGAACTGCTGTGCGAGCTTGGCGCGCTGCTCGTCCCAGGGCTCGACGATCTGCAAGGCGCTGGCGGGGTGGCCCTGGCGGACCAGGCCGCCGACGATGGCGCTGGCCATGTTGCCGCCGCCGATGAAGGTGATGGTGGGGTGGGTAGGCGTATTCATTGTGCCATTGTCGCGCGCCGCCGGTGGCGTGAACTGCCGCGCGCCATCAAGGGGCACCGAGGAGCCGGCTACGCAGCCACTGTTTGCCTCACCGCGCGCTCCCACTGCGCCATCTTCTCGGCCGCGCGCTCGCGCGAAAGCGTGGGATGGAAGGTGCGTTCGGCGCGCCATTGTTTCGAGAGCTCGTCCAGCCCGCCGTACACGCCGCTGTGCAGGCCGGCCAGGTAGGCCGCGCCGAGTGCCGTGGTTTCGATCACCGCCGGCCGCACCACCGGAATGCCGAGCAAATCGGCCTGGATCTGCATCAGCAGGTTGTTCGCGCAGGCGCCGCCGTCCACCCGCAGCTCGCTTACCGGCACGCCGCCAGCGGCCACGGCGTCGCGGCTCATGGCGTCGAGCAACGCCGCGCTCTGAAAGGCGATGCTCTCCAGCGCGGCGCGCGCGATGTGGGCCATGGTGGTGCCGCGCGTGAGCCCGGTGATGCTGCCGCGCGCCTCGGGCTGCCAGTAGGGCGCGCCCAGGCCGGTGAAGGCCGGCACCAGCACCACGCCGCCGGCGTCGGGCACGCTTTCCGCGAGTGCCTGCACCTCGCTGCTGGACGGGATCGCCTTCAGGCCGTCGCGCAGCCACTGCACCACGGCACCACCGATGAACACACTGCCTTCCAGCGCGTACTGCGGCGCACCGGCCGGTTGCGCGGTGGCGGTGGTGATGAGGCCGTTCTCGCTGACCTGGAAGCGCTCGCCGGTGTGCATCAGCATGAAGCAACCGGTGCCGTAGGTGTTCTTGGCCATGCCGGCGCTGAAACAGGCCTGGCCGAACAGGGCGCTCTGCTGGTCGCCGGCCACGCCGCCGATCTCCAGCGGTGCGCCCAGCCACTCGGCCTTCAGGCGGCCGAAGTGCGCGCTGGAGGGCAGGGCCTCGGGCATCAGGCCCCGGGGCACGTCGAGCAGGGCGAGCAGCTCGTCATCCCACTCGCGCGTGTGCACATTGAAGAGCATGGTGCGCGAGGCGTTGCTCACGTCGGTGACGTGGCGCTCGCCACCGGTCAGTTGCCAGATCAGCCAGCTGTCCACGGTGCCGAAGGCGAGTTCGCCGCGCTCGGCCTGCGCGCGCACGCCGGGCACGTGGTCCAGGATCCACTTGAGCTTGGTGCCGGAGAAATAGGCGTCGATGCGCAGCCCGGTCTTCTGCAGCACGGTATCGCTGGCGCCGCGTTCGCGCAGCTCGGCGCAGGTGTTCTCGGCGCGGCGGTCCTGCCAGACGATGGCGTTGTACACGGGTTCGCCGGTCTGGCGGTTCCACACCAGCGTGGTCTCGCGCTGGTTGGTGATGCCCACGGCCTGGATCTGGTCGGCGCGCAGTTTGGCCTGCTTCAAGGCCTCGCGCGCAGTCTCCAGCTGCGTCTGCCACAGGTCGCGCGGGTCGTGCTCGACCCAGCCCGGCTGCGGGTAGATCTGGCGGAACTCGCGCTGCGCCATGGTGACCACGCGGCCCTGGCGGTCGAACACGATGCTGCGCGAGCTGGAGGTGCCCTGGTCGAGGGCGAGCAGGTAGGTCATGGCGTCTTCCGGGAGAACAGTGTTGGTCAGGCGTTGTCGGTGCCGATGCCGGCGCGCACGCACTCGACGTTGGCCTGGGCCAGCAGTTCGTCGAACGGCGGCGGGGGCGCCAGGTCGGTGAAGACCACGTCGATGTCGTCCAGCCGCGCGAGCTCCACCATGGCGGGGCGGTTGAACTTGCTGTGGTCGGCGGCGAGCCAGACCTCGCGCGACTGCTCGACGATGGCGCGCGCCACCTTCACCTCGCGGTAGTCGAAGTCGCGCAGCGTGCCATCGGCCTCGATGCCGCTGATGCCGATCAGGCCGATGTCGACCCGGAACTGGCGCATGAAGTCCACCGTGGCCTCGCCCACGATGCCCTGGTCGGCGCCGCGCACCAGGCCGCCGGCCACGATCACCTCGCAGTCGGGGTTGGTGCTCATGAGCGAGGCGATGTGCAGGTTGTTGGTGATCACGCGCAGGCCGCGGTGGTGCTGCAGCTCGCGCGCCACCGCTTCGATGGTGGTGCCGATGTTCATGATCAGCGAGCAGCCGTTGGGCACGCGCCGGGCCACGGCGCGCGCGATGCGCGTCTTGGCGTCCGCCTGCATGGCCTGGCGCTGGCGGTAGGCGATGTTCTCGGTGGTCGAACCCGGTTGCCGCCCCCCGCCGTGAAAACGCGACAGCAGGCCCGCCTCGGCCAGGCGCTGCACGTCGCGGCGCACGGTCTGCAGCGTGACGCCGAAGCGCTCGGCCAGGGCCTCGATGGTCTGCGGACCGTGGGCGCGCACTTCGTCGAGCAGCTGGGTGTGGCGGGGGTTCAGGTTCATCGGGCAGCGGGGCGTGGGTGAAAAGGCCACCCGAACATAACGGAATTCCCGGAGGCGCCTTCTCAGGGTAAGTACCGAATAAAAAGGAACATAAACGAACAACATAATCGGTAAAACGAATCGCCACCTGCTTTCGGGTGTGCGCTTTTTCACACTGGGACTCGAATGCAGCTGTCACTGGAGCACGTGGGCAAGACCGTGGGGCCAACCGCCCATCTCTATCCCCTGAGCCTGAACCTGGCCCCGAGGGAGGTGACGGTGTTGCTGGGCGCCACCCAGGCCGGCAAGACCAGCCTGATGCGTGTGATGGCCGGGCTGGACACGGCCACCGTCGGCCGGGTGCTGGCCGATGGGGTGGACGTGACGCGGGTGCCGGTGCGCCAGCGCAACGTGGCCATGGTCTACCAGCAGTTCGTCAACTACCCCTCGATGACGGTGGCGCAGAACATCGCCTCGCCCATGCGCCTGCGCGGCGAGCGCAACGTGGACCCGCGCGTGCGCGAGCTGGCCGCGCGCCTGCACATCGAACCCTTTCTCGACCGCCTGCCGGCCGAGCTCTCGGGCGGCCAGCAGCAGCGCGTGGCGCTGGCGCGGGCCCTGGCCAAGCAGGCGCCGCTGATGCTGTTCGACGAACCCCTGGTGAACCTGGACTACAAGCTGCGCGAGGAACTGCGCGAGGAACTCACCCACCTGTTCGCCACCAGCGACTCCACCGTGGTCTACGCCACCACCGAGCCGGGCGAGGCCCTGCTGCTCGGGGGCCACACGGCGGTGATGGACGCGGGTGAGCTGCTGCAATACGGCCCCACGGCCGAGGTGTTCCATGCGCCCAAGAGCATTCGCGTGGCGCGCGCCTTCAGCGACCCGCCGATGAACCTGATGGCTGCCGAGGCGGTCGCGGGCGGTGTGCGCGTGGCCGGCGGCGAGGTCTGGCCCCTGGCCCTGCCGGCCGACGCGCCCGCGCGGCTCACGCTCGGCCTGCGCGCCGGCGGCCTGCGGGTGGTGCAGCGGCCCGGCGACGTGGCGGTGCCCGGGCGCGTGGAGCTGGCCGAGATCGCGGGGTCGGACACGTTCGTGCACGTGCACACGGCCGTGGGCGAGCTGGTGGCCCAGCTCACCGGCGTGCACGACTGCCCGCTGGGCGATCCCATCACGCTGTACCTGCGGCCCGATCAGCTGTTCGTCTTCGATGCCGAGGGCCCGCTGGTGCAAGCCCCGGCGCGCGCGGGGAGGGCGGGCTGATGGCACGCATCGAACTCGACCTGGCGCACGCCTACCGGCCGAACCCCAAGGCGGACGAGGACTACGCGCTGCTGCCGCTGCAGATGACTTTCGAGGACGGCGGCGCCTACGCGCTGCTCGGCCCCTCTGGTTGCGGCAAGACCACCATGCTCAACATCATCTCGGGCCTGCTCGCGCCGTCGCAAGGCACGGTGCGCTTCAACGGCGTGGACGTGACGCGCCAGAGCCCGCAGCAGCGCAACATCGCCCAGGTGTTCCAGTTCCCGGTGATCTACGACACCATGACCGTGGCGCAGAACCTCGCTTTCCCCTTGCGCAACCGCAAGGTGCCCGAGGCCGAGATCAAAGACCGCGTGGGCCGCATCGCCGAGATGCTGGAGATGAGCCACCAGCTCGACCAGCGCGCGGCCGGCCTGTCCGCCGACCAGAAGCAGAAGATCTCGCTGGGCCGGGGCCTGGTGCGTTCGGACGTGTCGGCCGTGCTGTTCGACGAGCCGCTGACCGTGATCGACCCGCACCTGAAATGGCAGCTGCGGCGCAAGCTCAAGCAGATCCACCACGAACTCAAGCTCACGCTGATCTACGTGACGCACGACCAGGTGGAGGCGCTGACCTTCGCCGACGAGGTGGTGGTGATGACGCGCGGCCGCGCGGTGCAGGTGGGCGCGGCCGCGGCGCTGTTCGAGCGGCCGGCGCACACCTTCGTGGGTCACTTCATCGGCTCGCCCGGCATGAACTTCCTGCCCGCGACCAGCGTGCGCGGAGGCGTGGTGGTGCTGGAGCACCCGCTGGCGCTCACCAACGGCCAGGTGCTGCCCGAAGGGCCGGTCAAGCTCGGCATCCGCCCCGAGTACCTGGCGATCGGCCAGGCGGGCGAGCCCGACACGCTGCCCGCGACGGTCACGCGCGTGCAGGACATCGGCACCTACGTGATGGTGACCTGCGAGGCGGGCGAGCACCGCCTCAAGTGCCGGCTGGCGCCCGAAGCTACCGCGCCCGGGGTGGGAGAGACCGTGCACCTGCGCGTGCTGGGCCGGCACACCTGTTTCTACAAGGACGAGGTACTCATCGCATGAGCACAACCACCAAACCCGTGAACCAGAAGGCCTGGTGGCTGGTGCTGCCGGTGATTCTCTGCGTGGCCTTCTCGGCCGTGCTGCCGCTGATGACGGTGGTGAACTACTCGGTGCAGGACGTGCTCTCGCCCGACCGGCGCGTGTTCGTGGGCACCGAGTGGTTCGCCGCCGTGATGCGCGATGAAGAACTGCACCTGGCGCTGTGGCGGCAGATCCAGTTCTCGCTGGCGGTGCTGCTGGTGGAGATCCCGTTGGGCATCGCACTGGCGCTGTCCATGCCGGCGCAGGGCTGGAAGTCCTCGGCCGTGCTGGTGCTGGTGGCGCTGTCGCTGCTGATCCCGTGGAACGTGGTCGGCACCATCTGGCAGATCTTCGGCCGCGCCGATATCGGCCTCATGGGCTACTTCCTGCAGTGGGCCGGCATGGACTACAGCTACACCGGCAACCCGGTGCACGCGTGGTGGACGGTGCTGATCATGGACGTGTGGCACTGGACGCCGCTGGTCGCGCTGCTGGCCTTCGCGGGCCTGCGCAGCATCCCCGACGCCTACTACCAGGCCGCCAGCATCGACGGCGCGAGCAAGTGGGCCGTGTTCCGCTACATCCAGCTGCCCAAGATGCGCGGCGTGCTGATGATCGCGGTGCTGCTGCGCTTCATGGACAGCTTCATGATCTACACCGAGCCCTTCGTGCTCACTGGCGGCGGCCCCGGCAACGCCACCACTTTCCTCTCGCAGTACCTCACCACCAAGGCGGTCGGCCAGTTCGACCTCGGCCCGGCGGCGGCGTTCTCGCTGATCTATTTCCTCATCATCCTGCTGTTCTGCTTCGTGCTCTACAACTGGATGCAGAGCCTGGGCACGTCGGAGAAGGAGCAGGGCCATGGATGATTTTTCGCCGAGCCGCCTCAAGAAAAATTGCTCCCCCCCGGGGGGATGGCGCGCAGCGCCAAGGGGGCTCCATGGATAAGCGGCGTTTCAGGAAGAGGACGCTGTTCCTCATCGCCTACCTGGTCTTCGCGCTATTGCCCATCTACTGGATGGTCAACATGAGCTTCAAGACCAACCAGGAAATCCTCTCGTCCTTCACGCTGTGGCCGGCCGAGTTCACCTGGGCCAACTACCGGACCATCTTCACCGACCCATCCTGGTACTCGGGCTACATCAACAGCCTGATCTACGTCGGCATCAACACCGTGATCTCGCTGGTGGTGGCGCTGCCGGCGGCCTACGCGTTCTCGCGCTACCGCTTCCTGGGCGACAAGCACGTGTTCTTCTGGCTGCTCACCAACCGCATGACGCCGCCGGCCGTGTTCCTGCTGCCCTTCTTCCAGCTCTACACCACGCTGGGCCTGATGGACACGCACATCGCCGTGGCGATGGCGCACCTGCTGTTCAACGTGCCGCTGGCGGTTTGGATTCTCGAAGGCTTCATGAGCGGCATCCCGCGCGAGATCGACGAGACGGCCTACATCGATGGCTACAGCTTCCCGCGCTTCTTCTTCACCATCTTCCTGCCGCTGATCAAGGCCGGCGTGGGGGTGGCGGCGTTCTTCTGCTTCATGTTCAGCTGGGTCGAGCTGCTGCTGGCGCGCACGCTCACCAGCGTGAACGCCAAGCCCATCGTGGCGACGATGACGCGCACCGTGAGCGCCAGCGGCATGGACTGGGCCACGCTGGCCGCGGCCGGCGTGCTCACCATCGTGCCGGGCGCGATCGTCATCTGGTTTGTGCGGCACTACATCGCGAAGGGCTTCGCGATGGGCCGCGTCTGAGAAAAGGAGAGCAAGTCATGCCACATCGAGACCCACAGTTCCAGCAAACGCCGCAGGACTGGCTTTGCCAGGCTGCTGGCGTTGCCCCCCTGCGGGGGGTGCGCCGCAGGCGCGCGGGGGGATAGCCATGTTCCAGTGGATGGTCTGGACCACACCCGTGGCCGTGTTCTTCACCTGCATCGCGCTCATGCTCGCGGGCATGACCCTGTGGGAGGTCAAGGCGCCGACGATCGAGCGCAAGGGCTTCCTGCCCATGGTCACCTCGCGCGGCGACCGCCTGTTCATCGGCCTGCTCGGCGCGGCCTACATCAACCTCGCCTTCATCGGCCTGGCGGGCTGGTTCGCCCAGTGGTTCTCGCTGGAGCAGGAACCCAGCATCTGGATCGCCTTCGTGCTCTCCATGGGCTGGCTGCTGCTGGTGATGCGCAAGGGCTGACCGAGCCGGTTTTCTTTCCTGTGGATTCGGCCCAATGCTTCCCCGGGGCCGAGATCTCTCACACACCGGGGAAGCACACCGCTAGAGGAGACGACATGAAATTGCGACACACCACCCTGGCCCTGGCCGCTTTGCTGGCCATGGGTGCCTTGCCCGCGTGGGCCGACGAGGCCGCCGCCAAGAAGTGGATCGACAGCGAGTTCCAGCCTTCGACCCTCACCAAGGCCCAGCAGGCGGCCGAGATGAAGTGGTTCATCGACGCGGCCGCCAAGCTCAAGGCCAAAGGCGTGAAAGAGATTTCGGTGGTGTCGGAGACCATCACCACGCACGAGTACGAGAGCAAGACGCTGGCCAAGGCCTTCGCCGAGATCACCGGCATCACCGTCAAGCACGACCTGATCCAGGAAGGCGATGTGGTCGAGAAGCTGCAGACCTCCATGCAGTCGGGCAAGTCGATCTACGACGGCTGGATCAGCGACTCCGACCTGATCGGCACGCACTACCGCTACGGCAAGATGATGAACCTGACCGACTACATGGCCGGCAAGGGCAAGGAGTTCACCAACCCGGGCCTGGACATCAAGGACTTCATCGGCACCAGCTTCACCACCGCGCCCGACAAGAAGCTCTACCAGCTGCCCGATCAGCAGTTCGCCAACCTTTACTGGTTCCGCGCCGACCTGTTCGACCGCAAGGACCTGAAGGACAAGTTCAAGGCCAAGTACGGCTACGACCTGGGCGTGCCGCTCAACTGGAGCGCCTACGAAGACATCGCCGAGTTCTTCACCAACGACGTCAAGACCATCGACGGCAAGCCGATCTACGGCCACATGGACTACGGCAAGAAGGACCCGTCGCTGGGCTGGCGCTTCACCGACGCCTGGCTGTCCATGGCCGGCACCGCCGACATCGGTATCCCCAATGGCAAGCCGGTGGACGAATGGGGCATCCGCGCCTCGGCCGACGGCTGCAACCCGCAGGGCGCGAGCGTCTCGCGCGGTGGCGCCACCAACTCGCCGGCCGCCGTGTACGCCCTCACCAAGTACATCGACTGGATGAAGAAGTACGCGCCCAAGGAGGCCACCGGCATGACCTTCGGCGAAGCCGGCCCGGTGCCCGCGCAGGGCCAGATCGCGCAGCAGATCTTCTGGTACACCGCCTTCACCGCCGACATGACCAAACCCGGGCTGCCGGTGGTGAATGCCGACGGCACGCCCAAGTGGCGCATGGCACCCGGCCCGAACGGCCCGTACTGGAAGCAGGGCATGCAGAACGGCTACCAGGACGTGGGTTCGTGGTCGTTCTTCAACGGCCACGACGAGAACAAGACCGCCGCCGCCTGGCTGTACGCACAGTTCGTGACCGCCAAGACCACCTCGTTGAAGAAGACCATCGTGGGTCTGACCCCGATCCGCGAGAGCGACATCCAGAGCAAGGCCATGACCGACCTCGCGCCCAAGCTGGGCGGCCTGGTCGAGTTCTACCGCAGCCCGGCCCGCGTGGCCTGGACGCCCACCGGCACCAACGTGCCGGACTACCCCAAGCTCGCGCAGCTCTGGTGGCAGAACGTGGCCCAGGCCGTGACCGGCGAGAAGACGCCCCAGGCCGCGATGGACAACCTGGCCGAGCAGATGGACCAGGTCATGAGCCGCCTGGAGCGCGCCGGCATGGAGCGCTGCGCGCCCAAGCTCAACCCCAAGGGCGATCCCAACAAGTACCTGAGCGACAAGGCCGCGCCCTGGAAGAAGCTGGCCAATGAAAAGCCCAAGGGAGAGACCATCGCCTACGACCAGCTGCTCAACGCATGGAAGAATGGCAAGGTCCGCTGATGTGATGCATCGGCTTTTGTAGCAACCGTCCTCCGCACCGCCTGGGTGCGGAGGACCATCCACTCCCCCATGAAACGCGCAGAACTGCTTGAATCGCTGTCCCGCCATGGCGTGTACGACCTCGCGGTGGTCGGTGGCGGGGCCACGGGCCTGGGGGTGGCGCTCGATGCGGCGCTGCGCGGTTTCTCCGTGGTGCTGCTGGAGTCGCACGACTTCGCCGGTGGCACCTCGTCGCGCTCCACCAAGCTGCTGCACGGCGGCGTGCGTTACCTGGCGCAGGGCAACCTGGCCCTGGTGCGCGAAGCGCTGGCCGAGCGTGCCACGGTGCTGCGCATCGCGCCGCACCTGGCGCAGCCGCTGCCCTTCGTCATGCCGTCCTATCGATGGTGGCAGACCCCTTTCTATGGCCTTGGCCTCAAGCTGTACGACCTGCTGGCCGGCGGCGCGGGCCTGGGCCGCACCGAATTCCTCAACCGGGCGCAGGCGCTGCAGGCCCTGCCCAGATCGGAAGAGCA
>JAGKSX010000084.1 GCA_018993155.1 Hydrogenophaga sp. | reverse complement strand
GGGCGATCCGCGAAGGCCGCCAGGCCGCGCGCGCGGTGGACGAATTCCTGATGGGCTTCTCCGACCTGCCTCGCTGACATTGATCGAAACAAACGGCGTCGAGGGTTTACCCCTGAATCCCGTATCATCCAAAAACCGGGCGCTGAACTGCCCGGTTTTTGTTTGATGCCCACCGACTCCACCTCCCCTCTGGTCGAACTGCGCAACCTGACCTTCGGTTACGGCGAGCGCGCCATCCTCGACAACATCTCGCTGACCGTGCCGCGTGGCAAGGTCACGGCGCTCATGGGTGCGTCCGGCGGCGGCAAGACCACGGTGCTGAAGTTGATCGGTGGTCAGATCCGCGGCCAGTCCGGCCAGACCCTGTTCGACGGACAGGACGTCACCACCATGGGCCCGAAGGCGCTGTACGAAGCGCGTCGGCGCATGGGCATGCTGTTCCAGTTCGGTGCCTTGTTCACCGACATGAGCGTGTTCGACAACGTGGCCTTCCCGCTGCGCGAGCACACGCAACTGCCCGAAGCCATGGTGCGCGACATCGTGCTGATGAAGCTCAACGCGGTCGGCCTGCGCGGCGCGCGCGACCTCATGCCCAGCGAGCTCTCCGGCGGCATGGCCCGGCGCGTGGCGCTGGCGCGCGCGATCGCGCTGGACCCCGAACTCGTGATGTACGACGAGCCCTTCGCCGGCCTGGATCCGATTTCGCTGGGCACCGCCGCGCGCCTGATCCGCCAGCTCAACGATGCCATGGGCCTGACCAGCATCGTGGTCTCGCACGATCTGGACGAAACCTTCCACATCGCCGACCAGGTGATCGTGCTGGCCAACGGCAAGATCGCCGCCCAGGGCACGCCGGAGGAAGTGCGGCACAGCCAGGACCCGCTGGTGCACCAGTTCGTCAACGCCCTGCCCGACGGGCCGGTGCGTTTCCACCACCCGGGCCCGGAACTCCTGGAAGATTTCGGCCCCACCCGCCAGGGAGCACGCCCATGAACGCCCTGCATCCCGCCCGCGTGGGCCGTGCGGTGCGCCTGCGGCTCGCCGGCATCGGCCATGGCACCCGCCTGTTCGGCCGCCTGGTGTGGTTGATGGGGGCCGCGCTGCGCCGCCCCTCGCTGGTGCGCGACCAGATCCATTTCCTGGGCAACCACTCGCTGGCCATCATCAGCGTCTCCGGCCTTTTCGTCGGCTTCGTGCTCAGCCTGCAGGGTTACTACACGCTGCAGCGCTACGGCGCCACCGAGGCGCTGGGCCTGCTGGTGGCGCTCTCGCTCATGCGCGAGCTCGGCCCGGTGGTCACGGCCCTGCTGTTCGCGGGCCGTGCCGGCACCTCGCTCACGGCCGAGATCGGCCTCATGAAGGCCGGCGAGCAGCTCAGCGCCATGGAAATGATGGCCGTGGACCCGGTGCGCCGCGTGCTGGCGCCGCGTTTCGTGGCGGGCGTCATCACCATGCCCTTGCTCGCCGCGGTGTTCAGCGCCGTGGGCATCGTGGGCGGCTGGGTGGTAGGCGTGCTGCTCATCGGCCTGGACGGCGGCGCCTTCTGGAGCCAGATGCAAGGCGGGGTGGACGTCTGGGCCGACGTGGGCAACGGCATCATCAAGAGCGTGGTGTTCGGCTTCGCCGTCACGTTCGTGGCCCTGCTGCAGGGCTTCGACGCGCATCCCACGCCCGAAGGGGTTTCTCGCGCCACCACCCGCACCGTGGTGGTGGCTTCGCTGAGCGTGCTGGCGCTGGACTTCGTCCTCACCGCCATGATGTTCAGCATCTGATTGGAGTGGACGGACATGCAAACTTCCAAAAATGACGTCTGGGTGGGGCTGTTCGTGCTGATCGGCGCGGCCGCCATCCTGTTTCTCGCGCTGCAGTCGGCCAACTTGCTCAGCCTGAATTTCGAGAAGACCTACCACGTGGTCGGCCGCTTCGACAACATCGGCGGCCTCAAGCCCAAGGCGGCCGTGCGCAGCGCCGGCGTGCTGGTCGGTCGTGTCGAGTCCATCACCTTTGATGACAAGACTTTCCAGGCCAACATCCGGCTGGAGCTGCAATCGCGCTACGCCTTCCCCAAGGACAGCTCGCTCAAGATCCTCACCAGTGGCCTGCTCGGCGAGCAGTACATCGGCATCGAACCGGGTGGCGACGAGCGCAACTTCGCCGACGGCGACGTGGTGACCCAGACGCAATCGGCCATCGTCCTGGAGAACCTGATCAGCCAGTTTCTCTTCAGCCGTGCCGCCGATGGCAGCAACAAGGACGCCGAAACGGCGAAATAGCGCTGTGGGGGCTTTGCAACGCCCCTCACGAAGGCATTCCAGTGGCGCCGAAAATACAGGCTGTCGCAAAAACAACAGCCGGGTGCACAACCCAGGGGAACCCACAACATGACGCACCTCCACAGCCCCATCGGGGCGGTCTGCAAAGGCGCCACGCTGGCGCTGACGTTTTCAGTGATCGCGGGCTGCGCCACGGGCCCGGACGCCAACCCGCGCGATCCACTCGAACCGTTCAACCGTGGCGTCTACCAGTTCAACGATGCCGTGGACACGGCGGTGCTCAAGCCCGTCGCCACCGCCTACCAGAAGGTCACGCCCAGCCCGGTGCGCACCGGCGTGGGCAACTTCTTCGGCAACCTGGGCGACCTCTGGTCCTCGGTGAATGCCGGTCTGCAACTGCGCCCGCGCGAGGCGACCGAAAACCTCATGCGTTTCAGCGTGAACACGGTGTTCGGCCTGGCCGGCCTGCTCGACATCGCCAGTGAAATGGGCATCCCCCGCACGCGCCTGGATTTTGGCCAGACCATGGGTCGCTGGGGCGCGCCATCGGGCCCTTACCTGGTGCTGCCGCTCCTGGGGCCCTCATCGGTGCGCGATGGTACGGGCTTGATCGTGGACGTGGTCGGCGACCCCGTGACGGGGGTGGACCATGTGCCCACGCGCAACTCCCTGATGGCGCTGCGCGTGGTCGACACCCGCGCCGGGCTGCTGCGCGCCGGCACCCTGCTGGACGACGCCGCACTGGACAAATACAGCTTCATGCGCGATTTCTACCTCAACCGCCGGCAAAACCAGATCGACGACCTGATTGATAAAGGCATCGGGCTGGGTGACGGTGAGCGGTAAAGAGCACCACACGGATACGAATCGCAACGATTGAGGGGGAACCGCTTCACAATCCGGGCCCTCGGATGAACTACGCTGCGGTGTCTGCAGCAAGGCCGCCTGGCCTCGAAAGGAACCACATGATGAAACGCCGCTCCTGGCTCGCCGCCCTGTTGATGTCTGCCGCAGCGGGTGTCGTATCGCTTCCCGCGCTGGCTCAGGACGAGGCGCCGGACGCCATGGTCAAACGCCTGTCCGCCGAGGTGCTGGCCACCATCAAGGCCGACCCGGCCATCCAGGCAGGTGACGTGAACCGCATCATCGCGCTGGTGGACAGCAAGATCATGCCCAACGTGAATTTCTCGCGCATGACCGCCTCTGTGGTGGGCCGCTACTGGCGCCAAGCCACGCCCGAGCAGCAGAAGCAGCTGCAGGACGAGTTCAAGACCCTGCTGGTGCGCACCTATTCGGGCGCGTTGGGTGAGGTCCGGGACCAGACCCTGAGCTTCCGCCCGATGCGCTCCAAGCCCGAGGACACCGAGGTGGTGGTGCGTTCCGAGGTGCGGGGCAAGGGCGATCCGATCCAGCTTGACTACCGCATGGAAAAGACGCCCAGCGGCTGGAAGATCTATGACCTGAACGTGCTCGGCGTCTGGCTGGTCGAAACCTACCGCACCCAGTTTGCCCAGGAAATCAGCAGCAAGGGCATCGACGGCCTGATCGCTTCGCTGGCGCAGCGCAACAAGAACGGTGCGGCCCCCAAGGCCAGCTGACCCATGGCCAGCCTTGAATTGCCCGAGCGGCTGACGCTGGCCGAAGCGGACCAGACCCTGGCCCGCCTCGGCGGCGAACTGGCCGGCCAGTCGGAGGCCACGGTGGTGGTCAACGCCGGCTCGCTCCAGGTGTTCGACTCTTCGGCGCTGTCCGTGTTGCTGGAGCTGCGCCGGCGCCTGTTGACCCAGGGCAAGGCCTTGCAGGTCAGCGGCTGGCCCCGCCGGCTGGAAGACCTCGCCTCGCTCTACGGCGTGCACGAGTTGCTCGCGGCCTGATAGGTGCTGGCAAGCGACCCCTCGCCAGCGCGGTGGGAGGGGGGCGCATAAAATACCCGGTTCACCGGCGGGCGCCAGATGTCCTGCCCCGTGGCCGGTGACCCATGGGTCCCGCCCGCGCATGCCAGCCGTCTCCTTCCAGCAAGTATCCAAAACCTACTCGACCCCGCGCGGCGACCTGCACGCGCTGCAGTCGGTGTCCTTCGACATCGAGCCCGGCGAGTTCTTCGGCCTGCTCGGCCCCAACGGTGCGGGCAAGACCACCCTCATCAGCGTGCTCGCGGGCTTGGCGCGCGCCACTTCGGGCCGCGTGCTGGTGCACGGTGCCGACGTGCAGGCCGACTACGCCACCGCTCGCCGCCAGCTCGGCGTGGTGCCGCAGGAACTGGTGTTCGACCCCTTCTTCAACGTGCGCGAGGCCTTGCGCATCCAGTCCGGTTACTTCGGCATCCAGCGCAACGACGCCTGGATCGACGAACTGCTCGAAGGCCTGGGCCTGGCCGACAAGGCCACGGCCAACATGCGCCAGCTCTCGGGCGGCATGAAACGCCGAGTGCTGATCGCGCAGGCGCTGGTGCACAAGCCGCCGGTGATCGTGCTCGATGAGCCCACCGCTGGCGTGGACGTGGAGCTGCGCCAGACCCTTTGGCAGTTCGTCTCGGACCTCAACAAGCGCCTGGGCAGCACGGTGCTGCTGACCACGCACTACCTGGAAGAGGCCGAGGCCCTGTGCGGCCGCATCGCCATGCTCAAGCAGGGCAGGGTGGTGGCGCTCGAATCCACCTCCGCGCTGCTGGCGCGCGCGGCCTCCAACGTGCTGCGCTTCAAGACCGACGCGGCCCTGCCGATCGACCTCGCTGTGCAGGCCCGCATCACCGGCCGCGTGGTGCAGTTGCCGGCCAACGACGCGCTGGCGGTCGAGCGCATCCTGGCGCGCCTGCGCGAGGTGGGTGTGTCGCCTGAGGACATCGAGATCCGCAAGGCCGACCTGGAAGACGTGTTCCTGGACCTCACCGGCGCGCAACCGCGCGCCGCCGCGCCGGCGGAGGTTGCAGCATGACCGGCTGGCAGACCCTGTTCTACAAGGAAGTGCTGCGCTTCTGGAAGGTCGGCTTCCAGACCGTGGCCGCGCCCGTCATCACGGCCATCCTCTACCTCATGATCTTCGGCCACGTGCTCGAAGACCGGGTGCAGGTCTACGACTCGGTGAGCTACACCGCCTTCCTGCTGCCCGGCCTGGTGATGATGAGCGTGCTGCAAAACGCCTTTGCCAACAGCTCGTCCTCGCTGATCCAGAGCAAGATCATGGGCAACCTGGTGTTCCTGCTGCTCACGCCGCTGTCGCACCGCGCCTGGTTCGTGGCTTATGTGGGTTCGTCCGTTGTGCGTGGTCTGGCCGTGGGCCTGGGCGTGATGCTGGTCACCTGGTGGTTCGCGCAGCCCTCGATGGTGGCGCCGCTGTGGATCCTGGCCTTCGGCTTCATGGGTGCGGCGCTGCTGGGCACCCTGGGGCTGATTGCCGGGCTCTGGGCCGAGAAATTCGACCAGATGGCCGCGTTCCAGAACTTCATCATCATGCCCATGACCTTCCTCTCGGGCGTGTTCTACTCCATCCATTCCCTGCCCGCTTTCTGGCAGCGCGTGAGCCACCTCAACCCGTTCTTCTACATGATCGACGGCTTCCGCTATGGCTTCTTCGGGGTGAGCGACGTGTCACCCTGGATCAGCCTGGCCCTGGTGGGCAGCGCGCTGGCCGTGGTGAGCGCAATCGCGCTGCACCTGCTCAAGACCGGCTACAAGATCCGGCACTGACGAAACCCCATGACCGCTGAAGAACTGCAATCCCTCATCGCCGCCGGCCTGCCCTGCGAGCACCTCGAAGTCACCGGTGACGGCCGCCACTGGGCGGCGGTGATCGTCTCGCCCGCGTTCGAGGGCCAGCGGCTGATCAAGCGCCACCAGGCCGTCTACGGCACGCTGGGCGGACGCATCCAGACCGACGAGGTGCATGCCCTGTCGATGAAGACCTTCACGCCCGCCGAATGGGCCACCCAACCCCGTAACTGACGCGCCCCATGGACAAACTGCGAATCAACGGCGGCCGCACCCTGAAGGGTGAGGTGACCATCTCCGGCGCCAAGAACGCCGCGCTGCCCGAGCTGTGCGCCGCACTGCTCACGTCCGAGCCGGTGACGCTGAACAACCTGCCGCGCCTGCAGGACGTGGTCACCATGCGCAAGCTGCTCGACAACATGGGTGTGCGGACGCAGACCCGGGAAGACCGCAGCGGCATCACCCTGCAGGCGGCCGACCCGATCAAGGCCGAGGCACCGTACGAGCTGGTCAAGACCATGCGCGCGTCGGTGCTGGTGCTCGGCCCGCTGCTGGCGCGCTTTGGCCACGCCCGCGTGTCGCTGCCCGGCGGCTGTGCCATCGGCTCCCGGCCAGTGGACCAGCACATCAAGGGCATGCAGGCCATGGGCGCGGAGATCGTGGTCGAGCACGGCTACATGGTCGCGAAGCTGCCTGCGGGCAAGACACGCCTGCACGGCGCGCGCATCGCCACCGACATGGTGACCGTCACCGGCACCGAGAACTTCCTCATGGCCGCCGCGCTCGCCCAGGGTGAGACGGTGCTGGAGAACGCGGCCCAGGAGCCAGAGATCGGTGACCTGGCGGAAATGCTGATCGCCATGGGCGCGAAGATCGAAGGCCACGGCACCAGCCGCATCCACGTGCAGGGCGTGGACCGCCTGCAGGGCTGCACGCACCAGGTGGTGGCCGACCGCATCGAGACCGGCACTTTCCTGTGTGCCGTGGCCGCCGCAGGTGGCGACGTGGTGCTGCGCCATGGCCGCGCCGACCACCTCGACGCCGTGATCGACAAGCTGCGTGAGGCAGGGGCCCAGATCGAGGCCGGCAAGGACGCGCGTGGCGACTTCATCCGCGTGCGCGCCTCCGGTCGCCTGAAGGCGCAGAGCTTCCGCACCACCGAGTACCCCGGCTTTCCGACCGACATGCAGGCCCAGTTCATGACGCTCAACTGCATCGCCGACGGCGCGAGCAAGGTGACCGAGACCATCTTCGAAAACCGCTTCATGCACGTCAACGAGCTGGTGCGGTTGGGCGCGCGCATCCAGACCGATGGCAAGGTGGCGATCATCGAGGGCATCCCGCGCCTGTCGGGCGCCACCGTGATGGCCACCGACCTGCGCGCTTCGGCCAGCCTGGTGATCGCCGGCCTGGTGGCCGACGGTGAAACCATCGTCGACCGCATCTACCACCTGGATCGGGGCTACGACCAGATGGAAGCCAAACTGCGCGGCATCGGCGCGGACATCGAACGCATCAAATGATCACCCTCGCCCTCTCCAAAGGCCGCATCTTCGACGAGACCCTGCCGCTGCTCAAGGCGGCGGGCATCGAGGTGCTGGAAGACCCCGAGAAGTCGCGCAAGCTCATCCTGCCGACCAGCAACCCCGAGGTGCGCGTGGTGCTGGTGCGCGCGACCGATGTGCCCACCTATGTGGAATATGGCGGTGCCGACATCGGCGTGACCGGCAAGGACACACTGATCGAACACGGTGGCCAGGGCCTGTACCAGCCGCTGGACCTCCACATCTCGCGCTGCCGCGTGAGCGTGGCGGTGCGCGCCGACTTCGACTACGCCTCGGCCGTGCGCCAGGGCTCGCGCCTGAAGGTCGCCACCAAATACACCGCCATCGCGCGCGAGTTCTTCGCGGGCAAGGGCGTGCACGTGGACCTGATCAAGCTCTACGGCAGCATGGAGCTGGCACCGCTGACTGGCCTGGCCGATGCCATCGTCGACCTGGTCTCCACCGGCAACACGCTCAAGGCCAACCACCTGGTCGAGGTCGAACGCATCATGGACATCAGCGCTCGCCTGGTGGTCAACCAGGCCTCGCTCAAGCTCAAGCAGGCGGCCATCCGCCCCATCATCGACGCCTTCGCGCAAGCCATCGAAAAGGATCCCGTCTCCTCATGAGCCTCTCTGCCCGCCCCGCCCGACTGTCCACCACCGCCGCAGATTTCGAGGCGCAGTTCGCGGCCCGCCTGCATTGGTCGGCCGAGACCGACGGGGCGATCGAGCAGCGCGTGGCCGACATCCTGGCCGACGTGCGCGAGCGCGGCGATGCGGCGGTGCTGGAATACACCGCGCGCTTCGACGGCCTGACGGCGGGCGGCATGGCCGACCTGGAGCTGACGCAAGCCGACTTCAAGGCCGCGTTCGATGGCCTGCCCTCGGCCCAGCGCGAGGCCTTGCAGGCCGCTACCCGCCGCGTGCGCAGCTACCACGAGGCGCAGAAAAAGGCCGGCGGCGAAAGCTGGAGCTACCGCGACGAGGACGGCACGCTGCTGGGCCAGAAGGTCACGCCACTGGACCGCGTGGGCATCTACGTGCCCGGCGGCAAGGCGGCCTATCCGTCCAGCCTGATCATGAACGCCGTGCCCGCGCACGTGGCGGGCGTGCAGGAAATCATCATGGTGGTGCCCACGCCCGTGCGGGGCAGTGTGGCCACCGGCGGCAGCGGTGCGGGCACCTCGGCGCGCGGCGAGCGCAACGACCTGGTGCTCGCGGCGGCCTACGTGGCCGGCGTCACGCGCGCCTTCACCATCGGCGGTGCGCAGGCCGTGGCCGCGCTGGCCTACGGCACGGCCACCGTGCCCAAGGTCGACAAGATCACCGGCCCCGGCAACGCCTACGTGGCCAGCGCCAAGAAGCGCGTGTTCGGCACCGTGGGCATCGACATGATCGCCGGCCCGAGCGAAATCCTGGTGCTGGCCGACGGCAGCACGCCGGCCGAGTGGGTCGCGATGGACCTCTTCAGCCAGGCCGAGCACGACGAGCTGGCCCAGAGCATCCTGCTGTGCCCGGACGCCGCCTACATTGACGCGGTGCAGCGCGAGATCGACCGCCTGCTGCCGGGCATGCCGCGCGCGGCCATCATTGCCAAGAGCCTGAACGACCGGGGAGCGCTGATCCACACCCGCGACATGGAAGAGGCTTGCGCGATCAGCAACCGCATCGCGCCCGAGCACCTGGAGGTGTCCAGCAGCGAGCCGCACCGCTGGGAGCCGCTGCTGCGGCACGCGGGTGCCATCTTCCTCGGCGCGTACACCAGCGAAAGCCTGGGCGACTACTGCGCCGGCCCCAACCATGTGCTGCCCACCAGCGGCACCGCGCGGTTTTCCTCGCCTTTGGGCGTGTACGACTTCCAGAAGCGCAGCAGCCTGATCGAGGTGAGCCAGGCCGGCGCGCAGAGCCTGGGCGCCATCGCGGCCGAAATGGCCTATGGCGAGGGCCTGCAGGCGCATGCGCGCGCGGCCGAAATGCGGCTCCAGGACGTGCCGCCGATGCGGGGTGCCTCATGAGCCAGAATCCTTTGAACACGATCCGCCAGGACGTGCAGTCCATGCACGCCTACGCCATCCAGGACTCGACCGGCATGGTCAAGCTCGATGCGATGGAGAACCCGTTCGCCCTGCCGCCCGCCCTGCAGGCCGAGTTGGGCGCGCGCCTGGGCGCGGTGGCCATCCATCGCTACCCCGGCGCCCGCATCGACGAACTCAAGCAGGCGCTGGCCCGTCACGTGGACCTGCCTGCGGGCTGCGGCCTGATGCTGGGCAATGGCTCGGACGAGCTGATTTCGCTGCTGGCCATGGGCTGCGACCTGCCGGGCGCCACCATCCTGGCCCCCCTGCCGGGCTTCGTCATGTACGCCATGAGCGCCCAGCTGCAGGGGTTGAAGTTCGTGGGCGTGCCGCTCACGGTCGATTTCGAACTCGACGAGCCGGCCATGCTGGCCGCGATGCGCGAGCACAAGCCGGCCATCACCTACATCGCCTACCCCAACAACCCCACCGCCAACCTCTGGAGCGCGGGCACCATCCGTCGCCTGATCGCCGAGGCGGCCGGTTTCGGCGGCCTGGTGGTGATGGATGAGGCCTACCAGCCGTTCTCCAGCCACAGTTGGCTGGACGAGATCCGCGCCCAGCCGTCCGCCCATGCGCACGTGCTGCTCATGCGCACCCTCTCCAAGTTCGGCCTGGCTGGCGTGCGCATCGGCTACATGGTGGGTGCGCAGGCGCTGGTCCACGAGATCGACAAACTGCGCCCGCCGTACAACGTGAGCGTGCTCAACGCCGAGTGCGCCCTGTTCGCGCTGGAGCACGCCGAGGTGTTCGCCGACCAGGCCGCGCAGATCCGCGAACAGCGCGCTTTGCTGATCGACGCGCTGGCGGCCATGCCGGGCGTCACACCCTTCCCGAGCGAGGCCAACATGGTGCTGGTGCGTGTGCCCGATGCACAACGCAGCTTCGATGCGCTCAAGGCCCAGGGGATTCTGGTGAAGAATGTTTCTAGAATGCATCCTTTGCTGACCCATTGTCTGCGCCTGACGGTGGGTACACCGTCGGAAAACGCCCTGCTGATCCGAGCCCTCCAGACCGCCCTATGACCCAGACGCCTCCCGCCCCCGCCGTGTCCGACCGCGTGGCCCAAGTGCAACGCAACACCTCGGAGACGCAGATCGGCGTGCGCATCAACCTCGACGGCACGGGACAGGCCAGCCTGTCCACCGGCATCGGTTTCTTCGACCACATGCTGGATCAGATCGCCCGCCATGGGTTGATCGACCTCGATGTGCAAGCCAAGGGCGACCTGC
>JAGKSX010000083.1 GCA_018993155.1 Hydrogenophaga sp. | reverse complement strand
TCGTCTACGGCCCGCTGATCGCGGGCATGGCGACCATCCTGTACGAAGGCCTGCCGATCCGGCCCGATGGCGGCATCTGGTGGCGCCTGGTGGAGAAGTACAAGGTGACGGTGATGTTCAGTGCGCCCACCGCCGTGCGCGTGCTCAAGAAGCAGGACCCGGCCTACCTCAAGCAGTACGACCTCTCCAGCCTCAAGGCCCTGTTCCTGGGCGGTGAGCCGCTGGACGAACCCACCGCGCGCTGGATCAGCGACAGCCTGGGGGTGCCCATCATCGACAACTACTGGCAGACGGAGAGCGGCTGGCCCATTCTCACCATCGCCAACGGTGTCGAGAAGAAAGCCAGCAAGTTCGGCAGCCCGGGTGTGCCGATGTATGGCTACAGCGTCAAGCTGCTGCACGAATCCACCGGCGAAGAACTCACCGGTGCCGATGAGAAAGGGGTGGTCGTCATCGAAGGGCCCACGCCACCGGGTTTCATGCAGACGGTCTGGAAGGACGACGCGCGCTTCGTCAACACCTACTGGAAGAGCATTCCCGGCAAGCTGGTCTACAGCACCTTCGACTGGGGCATTCGCGACCAGGATGGCTACTTCTACATCCTGGGCCGCACCGACGATGTGATCAACGTGGCGGGCCACCGCCTGGGCACGCGGGAGATCGAGGAAAGCATTTCCAGCCACGCCAATGTGGCCGAGGTGGCGGTGGTAGGGGTTGCCGACCAGCTCAAGGGGCAGGTGGCGATGGCTTTCGTGGTGGCCAAGGACAGTTCTTCGCTCTACGACGATGCCTCGAAACTCAAGCTGGAGGGCGAGATCATGAAGCGGGTGGACGAGCAGTTGGGTGCCGTGGCGCGCCCGGCACGGGTGCGCTTCGTGACAGTGCTACCCAAGACCCGCAGCGGCAAACTGTTGCGCCGCGCCATCCAGGCCGTGTGCGAGGGGCGCGATCCGGGTGACCTCACCACCATGGACGATCCTGCTGCGCTGCAACAGATACGTGCATTGTTGGTAGAAGAATACTAGAAGAAAACACACCGGAATTGCCGAAACGTGCCTCACTTGCGTACGGTAGTAGCAAAGCTTTGAAGTCAGCCCTCTGTCACAAACAGACGGAGAGAGTTGTGCAGTCCATCACCTCGGTATCAAAGCCAACACACGGTAAAATCCCAGTGATTGCTGGCCCGAATGAGGGGGCGTGTTGAATCTCTGATTTGCTCCATTCATCATTGGATGGACAGGTAGCGCCGTCGCCCGATCTTCCATGACACGCTCCCGCCTCGCATTGTGGCGACGAGTTGCTGCCCCAGCCGCTGTTCAAGCACCGGCTTCCAAGGCACCAAGCTGAACCCCATACCCTCATCGAGCAGTGCGTAGCGTCCGCTGGCAAGCATCACGCTGCGCCGGTAGATGCCGGCCACGCGCTGGCCGTCAGCCACGGGGCGATACCCCAAGCCGGTTTCGGCGGCAATGTCCTTCGCGGCGAGCGTCAGTTCCCGGTCGCGCAGCGTGCCCAGCAGGTTGCGCGCCAAGATCACGCGCTGCCCGCGCCGCTCGGCCAGCCCCTGTTCCGTCAGGAAGTTGGCACGCTGCTGCATTGCCTGCTTGGCCTCGCTACCAAAACCCAAATCACCCAAGCCGGAGCCGCCGCCGATCAACTGCTGGTCGAGCCAGGTGGCGCCGATGACGCGAGCTTGACGCTCAATGGGCAGGTGCGATTTTAGCTCCACGGCCACGCCGCCCAGGCGCTGCGCGTCGTACTGGCGGCCACGCTCGGGCAGGTCGTCCGGCACCTTCCATAGCCCCTCGGCCACGCGCTCCACGATGCCAGCCCGGCGCAGGGCTTCCAGGCGCCGGACATGGGCTGCCACGACTTCTTGCGGATCGCGGCCAGGGACAGTCTGCCCTTGCGCGATGGCAAGGTGATGGTCGGTGCGGTACAGGCCATTGCTTGCCATCGCGGCGATGGTCTTGTCCGCCGCCCGTATCTCGGCAGAGCCTTTCACCTCGACCACCGCGCCCATCGGATACTGCTCCAGTTTCGTCCTGGGCGACAGCGCGACGTAGTGCGCCTTGCCGTCGATGCCATCGACCACGAGATAGCCCCGGTCGTACAGTTCGTCGGCCAGCCCCTTGCCCGCTACGCGGCCGATGATGGAGTGCCCATCTTCGGCCGGCTGGAACACGGCCAGGTCGCGCTGCCTGCCGCCCATCGCACGTTGCATGGTGCGGATGATGTCGCCGCGCTCGCCCATCGCCCGCAGGGTGGACTCAGCTTCGGCGTGGACGGCACAGGTGCCAGGCTGGGTTTCCGTCGCCAAGCCCATGCGCTGAAGCCGTTGCAGTCGCCCGACCAGCAGCAGGCGCTGGCGCTGCAGCTTGGGATCATTGAAGCGTTCGATTTTCACCAATCCCTCTACCGCTTCACGCTGCAAGGTTCGATCCAGAGAAGTCCAGCGCTCCTGCTCCACCTCGCGGGCCAGAGTGCGCTGGATCTCCAGCTCGGTGCGTGGCCCGAGCCATTCGGTGGCCAGCTCCATCGCCCGCTCGCGCATCCCGCGGGTGATGTACTCCTGCGAGATGATGAGGTCTTTGCCCGTATCGTCCTTGCCGCGCAGCACGACGTGGGTGTGCGGGTTGTCGGTGTTCCAGTGATCCACCGCCACCCAGTCCAGCCGGGTGCCCAGATCAGCCTCCATGCGCTGCATCAGGTGGCGGGTATAGGTGCGCAGGTCTTCGAGTTGGTCGGCATGCTCGGGCGAGACGATGAAGCGGAACTGGTGACGGTCGCCCCGCCCGCGTTCCTCGAAAGCTGCCGTGTCCGCCTCGTCGGTGATGGTCCCATAGGCCCGTCCCTGTTCGCCCTGGCGATCCACGCCTTCGCGCCCGATGTAACGCAGGTGCTGCACCGTCGATTTGCCGCTGGCCTGCTGCAAATACACCAGCCGAACCTTGACCGTGGCCCGGCGTGAATAGGCAGTCAAGGACTGGCCCGTGAAGCTCGCCGCCGTATGCCCGCGCCCCAGACGAGAACCAGGCGCCTTGCCGGTGGTTTTGCCCCTCACCTTGCCACCCATTCCGCGCTTGCCGCCTGTAACGCCAGCCGCCTTGCTGGTCTGACGCAGCACCTGCGCAATGAAGGTGTCGCCGCGCTGCTTCGGCTTGCCTGGCCGCACGCGGAAACGGTCATCACCATCCGAGTTTCCGCGCTGGCTCATGATGCGCCTCCAGCCAAGCCCATCGCGCCCGAGCGGATGCGGCACACGGTGTTCCCAATGCCTGCATGGCATTTGCGCTGTTGGCGGCACGAAGCCACCCTGTGGCGCGTGCTGCCCCAAACCCATGTGCAGACTGGCTTTGCGCGCACCGTGGTGCCGCGCCCTTCAATCTTGCCTTCCGCCTTTGCCCCTCGCTGGCGCTCCGGGCAGCGGCGGCCCGGCGGCGCTGCTGCACGAGCAGCCAGCACGCCGGCGAACGCAGCGACGGCCACAGGCCGGGCGCGTTCGAGGCAAGACACCTGCACGTTGGACGGCTGCGCCGAAGGCAGCGCGAAGTGCGGCGCGGATGCGCTCGCACTGCACGCGCGACGACACGGCGACGGCCAGCAGCACGACACGCCCGATGGCACGACAAGATGCACGGCAACGTGCAGCAAGTCGGCGGCCATCATGGGCGGGACTCCAGCCAGACCGGATGCGCGACGCCAATCACGGCGCCCACACTGACCGGCCCGAAATACCGGCTGTCGAACGACGCCGGGTTGGTCACACTGAGCAGGAACAGTTCACCGGGTTCGAGGCGACGGCACTGCTGCCAGGATGGCAGCGGCCGGCCCCAGCGGTCGGCAGGCAGCACAGCGGCCGAAGGCACGCCGTCGATGCGGACGATGCGGCCAGTGATGCACACCTCCTGCGGCGCGATGGCGCCCACGCGCTTGAGCAGCGGCACGCGCGCCGGCAGGTAGCCGCGCTGCGCGGCCAGCGCGGCGGCGTCTGGCGGCAGCGTGGTCAGGACGATGCTGCCCACTTCCAGCCGACGCGGCAGCGAGCCGGTGCCGTGGCGCTGCGGATTGACGCGATACCAGCCGACCGCCACGCTGTCGGACGGGTTGTAGATCAGGCGCGGCAGCGGCTGCACGAAGGACGCCCAGGCCAGCGCAGCGAGGCCGCAGGCGGACAGGCCCGCCAGTACGAGGCGAGCGCGCAAACGTGCGCGGGGCGAGCGAGGACGCGACGCGGCGCCGGCAGTCGAAACGGCGGTCATGGCAGTGCCCTCCCGGTCAGCCAGGCGGCGTGCCGCTCGGCGGTGTATTCGGGCAGCGGCAGACGCGCAGCGAGCCGGTTGGCGAGCGTGCGCCAGTACACGGGCGAAGCGGCGGATGGCGCGATGCCTAGCGCCTCGATGGCGTCGATGCGCTCCAGCACGGCGCGCACCTGGTTCTCCCCCTCGGCGTGCAGCAGCAGGCGCGCGCCCGGCTGCACGCCGGGGATGCGCTGCGCCGCATCCAGCGGCGTGCAAGCCTGCATCACCATGAGCTGCCAGCGGATCGTGCCGTAGTCGTTGGCCTGCCAGCGGATGCGGCTGAACATGGCGCCCGGCAGGAACACCGCGCAGCGCCGCCAGCGGTCGAGCTGGAGCGTGCGCGCAGGTTCGCCGAAGCGCAGGTAGAGCTTGAAGCGCGGTTCGATGTAGGCCAGCGCCACGCGCGTCAGCGGCGTGCTGGCAGGCTGGCCGGAAGGTGCTGCGTGCGCAGCCGTGGCCGCGCACGCAACAGGCGCGGCGGCAGACGAAACGGATGCAGTCATGGGGTGTTCTCCCTGCGGTGCTCTGGAAACTCCCGCTCCAGCAGGCCGCGCAGCAGGTCGGCCACGGTCACGCCCTGCGTGAAGGCCGACACCTTGATGCGCGCCCGCATCGCGGGCGTGATGTCGAGGGTCAGGCGAGCCGTGTAGAGGTCGCCCTTGCCCAGCGCATCGGCATCGCCCTGGCGAATCCACGCCTCGGCGTGCGGATTCGCGGGCGGACGCGCGCCGATGCCGACGCGCTTGGCCGTGCGTTTGCTGTTCGGTGGCGGCGTCGTTGTCATGTCGTCCACCGCAATAGTTCATCGACCAGCGCAGTGATTTCGCGTGCGGCGGTGCTGTCCGGCGCCGTCTCGCGTGCAAGCCGGCCAGCGGCGACGCTGTCGGCGAACACGATGCGCTGATGCACTTCCGCGCGCAGCGCAGGAAGCGGTTGGTCGGCCAGAGCCTGGCGCGCTTCGCGCCCGATCACGGTGGTGCTGACGCGCCGATTGATGACGAAGGCCGCGCGCAGCGCTGGCCGAAACACCTGCGCCTCACGGATCAGCGCCACCATCTCCGCGCTGGCCCACAGGTCATAGGGGCTGGGCTGCACGGGAATCAGCACGCGCTCGGCCGCCAGCAGCGCGGAACGCGCCAAGGCAGCGATCCTGGGCGGGCCGTCGATGATGACGTGATCGGCCCGCCTGGCGAGTTCTGGCGCCTCTTGGTGCAGCGTTTCGCGTGCGAGGCCCACGGCGCTGAACAGCCTTGGCAAGCCTTGCTGGCTTCTGCGCTGTGTCCAGTCTAGCGATGAACCCTGCGGGTCGGCGTCCAGCAGCATGACATGCTGCCCGCGCATCGCCAGCTCGCCGGCGATGTGCGTGGCGAGCGTGGTCTTGCCCACGCCGCCTTTCTGATTGAGCAGAGCAACGATCATGGCTTGGCCCTCCATGCTGGAAAGCCGGGCTTTTGCTGCTGCCTTTCATGCCGTGTGGTGGTTATCCACCGTGGCGCGGCGCTTCTACTAAAAGTTAGAGAATTTAAGTTAGGGAAGTTAGAGGGACGCGAAACCCAGTGCTGGCGCGGGTTTGCGGCCGATTTTGTTGCCTGATAGCACGAGGATTCGTTGCCTGATAGCACGACACCTCTGTTGCCTGATAGCACGAGTCCATCCACAGACTCTCCCGAAGTTATCCCCGTGCCGTTTGCGGCACGGGCCGGAAGGTCAGCAGCGGCGAGGAAATCCCGGACGCGTGCTCGATGCCCAACAGGTAGCCCGGCAAGGCTTGCCGCGCCACCAGCGCCCGCAGGTCGGCGGCGAAGTCGTAGTAGCGCGCCACGCTGCCCGATTTGCGGTACAGGTGCTGGAAGTCGAATTGCCAGCCGCCCGGCTGCCGCCCGCCGTGCTTGCGCACCAGGCGGTACAGCCACCGCTCGATGCCGCCCGTGAGCCGGAAATACGCCGGGTCGATGGTCAGCACCAGGGCGGCGTCGAGCACGCCGGCAAAGAACCAGTCCGGCAGGATCAGTTCGAGGCCCAGCGGCGTGCCGCTGGCATCGGCCAGTTCCTTCCACTCGTTGATCCAGGAAAACCGATGCAATCGCCGCCCGGTCGTCTCGCGGATGGACGTGGCCACCGTGGTCGATTGCAGCCGATCCAGCGCAGCCTTGAGGCGCTGGTAGTCGCGCAGCGACGTACCGCGCCCAATGAAGCGCAGCACCTCGTAGGGGCGTACCTGCATCAAGCGCGAAGGCCGCAGGCCCGCGTCGCGCGCCTCCACGATCTGGCTGGCGGCCCAGATCAGGATGTCGGCATCCCAGATCGTGGCGATGCCGTGCTCCTGCGTGCCTTCCACGCGGATCGTCACGTTGCCCGCCCGGAAGTCGATGGGCTTGACCCGTTTGGACTTCGCCAGCGAGAAGAACGGAAAGGCCATCAAGTCCTGGCTGTCGCGTGGCGCCATGTCGCCCGGCAGCGCGCGAAACAGGTCGAGCTGTTCGCGCTCCTGCAAGGGTGTGGACATGGCGAAGGCCATCCACGCGCCGCCGATCAGCGCGCACGGCTGTCGGCCGAGTGGTGCTCGGCGTACTCGGGATCGGAAGTCGTCTCGAAACTGCGGTCGGCGGCCCAGGCATCGAGGTCGGCCACGGCGTACATGACCCGCCGGCCGAACTTGCGAAAGCGCGGGCCGCCGCCGATCACGCGCTGCTTTTCCAGCGTGCGCGGCGACAGGCGCAGGTACTCGGCGGCTTCGTCGTTGGTGAGATAGCGTTGGGGCTGCGCGGCAGCGGTCGAGACAGCGGCGGCAGGCCGCAAGGGAGCAGGACGCATGGTGTGAACCTCCATAGCTTTCAAAGCTCCGGCCACACAGCGCAACCGGATGGAGGCAGTCTCAGAAAACGCGGCCCACTTGCTCAGGGTCGTTTTGCGTCGCCTTCAAAACGACCCTTCTCAAGCGGCGCAAGCTGTGCTAGGCGGCGATAGCCGCCGCGCATCAGCGCATCGCCACGCCGCACCAAGCGGCGCACCTTGGAGCGCAAGCCGCCGTCGGCGTACCAGTCGGCCACGGCGTCGGCACCGAACAAGCCTTCGCCGACCTCACGCGAGGACGCGCCCGCCAGGGTCGCGTCGAGCGCCTGCAAGGTGTGCAGTTCCAGCAGCGCGGAAGGTGTTGGCCTGGGCGTGGCGGCGAAGGTCACGCCGGGCACATGACCGCGCACAGGCGCGGCAGTGCCGCCGCGATGGGCATAGGCGACAGCCATGCCGTCTTCCAGGCCGGGGGCCAGCGCAAAGCGCAGGCAATGGCCTGGGCTGCGCGCGATCAGCGCCAGCCGTTTGCCGTCATGGAGCAGTTGCTTATGGCCAGGGATGCGCCAGAACGCGAAGATCGAGGCATCGGGTGGCGGATCTTCATCCGGGTAGAGCTGCACCATCGCAGCGTGGCCGGGCAGCCAGGCCGGATGCGCGTCGCGCGCATCCAGGGCCGGGTCTTCCAGCAGGCGCAAGCCCCAGCGTTGCGCCGCTTCCTGTGCCGCCTGCGACCGACGACGATGGCGCAGCCAGTCGAGCCGGTAGTCGGGGTGCCTGCGCAGGTACTCCCAGGCGAGCGCAATGCTGTCCAGATGCAGCACGTACAGATACGCGGCAGTCGGATACCAAGGCTCGGCGGCGCGGTCGGCCATGACGCAACCTCCTGGGAACAGGAATCGCCGCCACGGCTGGGCTACGCGCTACATCGCCATCGTCAGAACGTCATGGGTAAAAATGGTGACTGGGGTTGTCAAGACCGATTGGCTCCGATGCGTTGCGGTTTCCGTCTCAATGCGGCGGTGGCAGCGCCCCGACCGTGGGACGCCGTATCGGCCAGCCTGCCGCAACCCAAGCCAGGCATCATGACTGTTTCGATCAGACTGGCCGGGGTATGCCGCAAGAATCCCGATTGAGACCTGCCCGGCATGACGCCAGACTGAAAAAGTCACAGTAGGCCGTATTCAGTCCGGGATCGCTCCGTCGCGCTCGGCCAGCCGGGTGTATTCCGACAGCGTGCGCGTGGGGCGGAAATAGAGGTCGCGTAGCACGGGCTGCTGGCGCGGCCCGACGATGCCGGCCAGGTCGGACAGCTTCACCGTCCCCAGCTCTGGCATCCCCAGCCCGAGGTCGATCAGGCCGTAGGCCGTATCGCCGTCCGCAGGATCGAGCGCGGCCAGCAGCCAGGTCACATGCGCGTCCGGCGTGAACAACCGCACCACGGGCACCGGGTCGATGGCCTCGCCAGCGGCGCGGGCCTTGCCGTGGGCCAGCAGGCGCGCGCGGTCGTCCTCGGTGATGAGTGCCGTCATGGCGCCACCCTCCGGCCGCACGAATCCGCCGAAGCGCAAAAGCGCAAAGCCGTACCTGCGGATTTGGGCATAAACACGATGGCGGTTCCGTGATTTCGCGCCTTTGTTGAAACCCGCAAATGCGGATTTCTGTAGAAGCGCAGAACAGTGAGCTTTTGATGAATGAGTTAAAGATAACGTGGTTTTAATTGTGCTGCGAATCGACGCTTCTGTCCATGCAGAAGCGATCCGTCCAGCCCGGCCGACCGGCCGGCGCCACCACCTTCGACGCCGAGCTGGCTCAAGCCTTCGGCGCGGCGGTGCGTGCGCTGCGCACGGAACGCGGCATCGCCCAGGAGACGCTGGCGCACCTGGCCGGCGTCGAGCGTTCGCACATGGGCAAGGTGGAGCGTGGCGAACACCAGCCCACGCTATCGCTGATCTTCAAGATTGCCGGCGCGCTCGAATGCAGCACGGCGGTGCTGATGAGCGAGGCTGAAAGCCAGCTCGCGGCAGCGGCCCAGCCGTAGGCGCTGGCCGGGCCGATCCGGCGCAGCCGGTTCGGCGGCATCGAGGGGCGCCAAGCATCGCGCGGCGGGGATAGCCCACAGGGCTTTCCCCTGGAGTGCAAGCGCCAGCGCGTAGCGCCGCAGGCGCGAAGGCGTGAGGGATTGGAGCCGAATGGCCGTGACGGCTTGCCGGCACGGGGCGCAGCCCGAAAGCCCGGCGGCGCTTGCAGCGCCGACACGCCATCCTGGGCTTGCTACGCCACGGGCTGCGGGCCATCCACCGATGAATACCGGCCCTGGTGAACATGCCAAGAGGCACCCGTTGCCGAACCCCGTGCGTGCGGTGCTGCGATGAGCAGCACAGCGCCCCGCCGCAATGGGCGGGGCGCTGTGGGCGGCCGTCAGGCCGCCTTGGGCTTGTTGCGCGACCAGATCAGGTCGTGCGTGCCGTCCTCGTTCTCGATCAGGCGGGCATAGACCGTTGCCGGGAATGAAGGATCGTCCAGGGTCACGGACACGTAGGGGCGTCCGGCCTCGCTGGTTTTCTTCCACGCCGCGCCGATGTCGTGGCCAGCCGCTTGCAGGCGGAAGTCGGGGGCGCTCTCGTTGTTGCCCTTGTCGTTGGGAACCAGCTTGACCTTGACGTTGAGCGTCAGGGTGCGGAGCTGGCCGTTGAAGCCGTCTTTGTCTGCGGTGAAGGTGCCGATGTTGGCCATGATGATTTCTCCTTTCGGGTTGAACAAGGTCGCGCCAGTGCGTCCTTGTTGTGATCCGTCCGGCGGGGGATGGGCTGGCCGCACCGCGCAGCGGTCGCAACACCGTGGAGAACCTGGAGGCGAAAAGAATTTGTCCCGCGAGGAATGCGCGCAGCGCAGGGGAAATTGTTTTCGCTGGAAGGTTGCGGCCATGAAGCCCAAGGCGCAGCCGCGCCACCGCCAGGATTCACAACAAGACAAGGACGCACAGGCCGCCCGCTCCCGAATGGAGACAGGGCCGACTCGGCATCCCCGCGTGACGGCTTCACCGGCTTGCGCCCTGACGCGGGCCAGGTCAATGCCCCGACGACAAGGCCAGAGCGCCCCAGCCGCAGCTCGCGGCACATGCTTGAGGCGTGGTGAGGAAGCTCCATCGGGCGAGGCCGAGCGGTGTGTCGGTGAACCGTCCTTCGTGACGTACAGGCAACGAATCGCCAGCGTCGAGGACGGCACGCTTTTGCACAACCTGCCGCAGCAAGCCGGGGCGTAGCCCCACAAGCTCCGCCCATTGCGGCGGGGCGCAGCCTTCCTCGCAAGCGAAGCGCGCAGCGCCACAGGCGCGAAGGCGTGAGGGATTGAAGCCGAATGGCCGTGATTCGGCACGAAGCACGGGGCGCAGCCCGAAAGCCCGGCGGCGCCTCGCGCCGACACGCCCAGGCCGTTCTATATTTTCAGGAAGTAACCCAAGACAAGCCCATGACTCTCCAGCTCCGACACGAAACCCCGGACGACATTGCTGCCATCGAAGCCGTCACGACGGCCGCTTTCGCCGATGCGCCGCACACCAGCCACACCGAGCAATTCATCGTGCGCGCACTGCGCACTGCCAACGAACTGACGCTTTCCATCGTGGCCGAAGAACACGGCCAGATCATCGGCCATGTGGCCCTGTCGCCCGTGACCATCACCGACGGCCACGGCCGCCAGGCTGAGGACTGGTACGGGTTGGGGCCGATCTCCGTCCTGCCGCAAAGGCAGGGGCACGGCATCGGCTCGCGCCTGATGGAGCAGGCGCTGTCTGAACTGCGGGCCATGCAGGCCGCAGGCTGCGTGCTGCTAGGCGATCCCGCGTATTACGCGCGTTTTGGTTTTCAGGCCCATGCGGGCCTGCAACTGCCGGGCGTGCCGCCCGGCTACTTCATGGCGCTGGCCCTGCATGGGCCAGTGCCCGAAGGCATCGCGCGCTACAGCGATGCCTTCAACGCCACCGCCTGAGCCACCGCGAAGGCGGCGGCGTTCTGACTCGGCTGCTGGCCTTGAACACCGGGCGCGGCCACTGCCGCGCCCGGATTTTGCGTCCACCGCGCCCAGGACGGAACGGCCTGGGCGCGGTGCTGAACGCGGTTATTCCTTCGTCTCGATGAGCCACCACACGGCACGCGGCAAGGCGCGGCCCGTGATGGGGTGAATGTCGGTGAGGTCGGCGCGGGCCGACCAGCCCGAGGGCGGGCGGTAGCCGCGCACGTCGCCATCGTCGTGCCAGCGGCGAGCGCGTACCGTGCTGGGCGCGTAGATCGCCGCCATGCGCGGGCGGCTGCTGGTGATGCGGGTCATGGGGGCTTCTCCTTGCAGCGAAGCGCCCCGGTCGAGGCCGGGGCGCTTGCCTTCGGCGCGGGTCAAGCGGCCAGCGCCTCGGCGGGTTCATCCGCCATTGCCTCGGCATCCTCCGGGGCATCCTGCGCCTGCGTTTCCTGCGGCGCAGCTTCCGGGCCTTCGGTCTTGAAGATGGCAGGCATCCAGCCCGTGCCATCGGCCAACCGCTCGGCTTCGCTGGCAATGTCGGCCTTCTTCAACTTCGCCAGTCGCGTGACGTGCTCGGGCGCGTACTGGCCCACGGCTTCCAGAATCACGGCCTTGGAAACGTGCTTGAAGTAGCCTTCTGCGGTCGGCTTCCACCATGCAGCCATGTCGAGGCCCACGGCCTGCGCCAGTTCCTCGCCGGGCTGGTGCGGTGTGGCACGGGGCGTCACCACGTCCACCGTGGAAGCCACGCACACGGCCAGCAGCCGCACCAGTTCATCTTGCGGCTTCGCCAGCAGCGCGGCAAACAGTTCGGCGCTGTCCTCCGGCAAGGCTTCGCCCGCCACCTGTTGCAATTCGCACAGCGCCACGGCGGCGGGAGTTTCCGGCCAGTCCGGGGCCATGCCTTCCAGCCGGTCTTGCACTTTGAGGCCCACGCCCAGCGGCAGAGAATCACGGCTGCGGCCGTAGCGGCGTTCCTGCAAGACGGTCTGCACCATGCCATGCACCACGGCGGCCAGCGCGGCTTGCGGATGCCGGGCGACTTCGATTTGTAGCGCGGCGGTGCGGTGGGCGCTCAAGCGTTGCGCCAGCCGGTCGGACATGGCGGCGGTCTTGGGTGGCTCGTCGTCCTCGCCTTCGTCGTCGTTCGCGGCTTCGCCTTCGCTGCCGAAACCTTGGCGCAGCCTTTCCAGCGTGCGCAGCGCCTTGGCCTCGGCCTCGCGCATCAAGCCGCGATGAATCACGGCTTCGCCGTTGCGGTCGATGGTGACGATGGCACCGGCTGCGGCCTTCACGGTCGCGCCGTAGTCCTGCAAGCCATCTTCCAGCACCTGCAACTGCTCGCCCAGGGTTTCGCCTTCCTCCTGCAAGGCGTCGGCCTTTTCCTCATCGTCAGCGTCCAGCGCAGCATCCACGGCTTCGGCCAGTTCGTGCATCTTGGTTTGCAGCTTCTCGATGCGTGCGGCTTCACGCTTGTTCGGTTCGCGCCGCTCCTTCGGCGCACGCTGGAAGGCGTGCAGGTCGGCATGGGTCACGCCTGGCGTGGCATCCACCCATGCCCAGCCTTCGGCCTTCACCTCGGCAGCAATGCCCGTCAGCTTATTGAACGCCAGCCCTTCCAGCAGCGCGGCATCGGTCAGATACACGCCCGCGTCATCTTCGGCGAACAGGTCACGGCGGATGCCACCGCCTGCGGCCTCGTAGCTGTCCAGCCCGACGAAGCGCACCAGCGGATGCCGGTAGGCGTCGATTTCCCTTTCGGTGAGGCGTTCGCGCAGGTTGGACGGGTGACGCTGCCAGGTTGGCGCATCGTAGAACGCGCTTTCCTGCGCGGCGTGGTCATCGGTGATGGCAAGGGCCATCAACTGGTCAAGGCTCACGGCATCGGCGCGATAGTCGGCCATGAGGCGGGGCGACACGTTCGCCAGCTTCAAGCGGCGCTGCACCACCAGCGGCGTAACGGAGAAATCCGCCGCAATGTCCTCGATGGGGCGGCCTTCGGCCACCAGCGCCGCGAAGGCTTCAAACTGGTCTGCCGGGTGCATGGCTTCGCGCTGCACGTTCTCGGTGAGGCTGGCGGTGCGGGCGGTGCCATCGGCCACCAGCAGGCAAGGCACTTCCCATTCCTTGCTGATTCGGTGCTTTTTCGCCAGCAGCTTGAGGGCTGCGAGGCGACGGCCACCGGCCACGACTTCGTAATGCTCGCCATCGGCGGATGCAATCACGATCAGGTTTTGCAGCAGGCCGACACGCTGGATGCTTGCGGCAAGTTCGGGGATGGACATGCGCGGGGTCTTGCGCACGTTGCGGCCCGTGGGGCGCAGCACCAGCCGCGACAGTGGAACCAGAATCAGGTTCTTGGTCGGGTCGGCGGCTTCCAACGGGATAGCGGCGGCGGTATTGACGGCGCGGGCTTCGGTTTGGGTAACGGCGTTCATGGTGAATCTCCAATCGAGTGAAACAAGGGAATGGAGGGGAACCGCCCCTCCGGCGGGGAAACGGTTCAGGCTTTCAACTGGCGCAGGCCATCGGCCAGCATCCAGAGGGCGCGATTGAGGCGCACATCGGAATCAATGCCCTGCACCGGGCGGGTCTGCTGGCGGCGTCCGTTGGCGCTGCGGCCATGCAATCCGCCTTTGGTCAGGTTTTCCTGCGTGCGGTTGAACACGCTCCACAGGTCGGGGCGGCGGTCGTCGAACCGGCGCGGCATCAAGATTTGCGATTCGGTGATGGGCGCGGGCTTCTTGTCGGTGGGGTCGTACTTGAGGGCCAGCGCGGAACGGGCGAACACTTCGGCTTCGCCTTCATCCAGCGTGATAGCGCGCATGGCATCGCGGGAATCCTTCACCCGCTCGAAGCCGCTCAACACCTCGAAAGCGCCTTCGATGACGGAACCGGCTACGTCGCCCTTATGGGGTACGCGCACGTCCGCCACGGTGTCGCCGCACACAAGACCATTGCTGCAAACGAAGCGGAACATTCCGGCCAGCATCTGATAGCTGCTGGTGCCGTCATGCGAGTTCAGCAGCACGATTTCGTTGGCCTCTGCGCCGTTGATCTGGCTGGCGTGGCGCAGGCGCAGCATGTGTTTCGTGTGCTCGCGCTTGCCTTCATCGCGCACGCGGGTCTGCGTCACCATGAAGGGTTGAAATCCCTCCTTGCGAAGCTCGGTCAGCACGGCGGCGGTGGGGATATAGGCGTACCGCTGCGAACGGCTTTCGTGCGGGGCATCCGCGAAGATGGACGGGGCCACGCGATGAATCTGGTCATCGGACAGCGGGTAGTCACTGCGCAGCGAAGGGGAGCGGGAAGCGAAACGGGATGCGAGTTGCATGTCTTTCTCCTGAACAAAAAGGCTGTTGAAGAAAACCGCACACCGGATTCCTAGATTCGGAGCCCAGCCTTTCGGCTGTTCGGTGCGGTCGGCACGAGGAACCCGGTTGGCCCTGTTGCCACCGTCTTTCCTGAGTTCATCGCCCGCGACGGTCAGGAGCGCGCGAACGGGCGCCGTCAAGGAGGCAAGCGCAGGGTTGGTGCGGCCCGCAGGCGCAGCCGAGGACACGGCCCTGCGCGCCTTGACGGCACACGGGCGCGGGCTACAGTCGCGGTGAAGGTGATGAAGTCAGGGGAGACGGCTGGACAAGGCAACGGCCTTCCCCACACGCCGACCGCACGGCAAGCGAAGCGCGCAGGCCCGAAGCTGGAAGCCGGGCCGGAGGCGTCAGCCGAGCGGAGCGAGGGAACGATGGAAGCCCGTCAGGGGCGAGACGCCGCAGGCGGCTCGATGCGCAGCACGACAGCGCGACCGGCCATCTCCCAGGTGGCCGGGGACGCCCATGCAGTTTGGGCATCGCGGGATTTGTCTTCGGCGGATTTTTCGCGGACAATGTGGGCAAGGCCCTGTCCGCCTGAGCTTCGAGCGGCTCAATCAAGACTGCGTTCTGCTTTCCCCCCGTATTTCTTGCCACCACCATGCGATATCGCCTGGGCGTAGGCCAAGTAATCGCTCGATTGGCCTGCGCTGAAATCAGGAGAATCGTATGCCCATCGGCATTTCCGACCTTGCCCATTCTGTTCGCAAGAACAGCGTTTCTGTGGCCGCCCCTGTGCAGCTTGGCCATGCGCAGCAAATCATTGTTGCTGCACTCGGCTACAAGAGCCTTGCCGCCTACCAGGCCGCCCAGGTAGCCGCACTCGAACCCAAAGACTTGAGCAATGTCTACCACGTTGTACTCGACTACGACTCGCTCGATAGGCGCGCCAGCGAACTTGGCGCAGCCCCCGCGCCAAGCCAACTGCATGAGCTGATCGACGCAGCCTTCAAGGAACGAGCACCCCACACACACATTCACGCCTCTCACGCAGGCTTCGATAACTATCTGCGTGAGCATGTGGATCAGGTGGTCATCGAAGACGATGACGTGAACAGCGAGATGGCCAACGCCAATTACGATGGCATTGATGAGGTCTATTTCGATTTCGAGGTTGAGTCTGAAAACGTCCCCGTTGGCAGCTCGCTGGAAATCGACCTGGATGGCCATGTTGGCTTGGGCATCGACACTGAGCGTCCCTACGCGGGCCACATCGTGAATGTGGAGGGCACTTTGAGCGTGGAGCGATTGGGCAGCCAGTGCTTTGGGTCAGTGGACTGCCAAGTCACCAAAGCGGAACTCGATACGAACTGGGGGGATGACGACCACGACGGCGAGCCACCGCCGCGCAGCGTATCGCAATCCTATGCCGAACTGCTGGGCCTCGAACTGCATGAGGTTGGCAATCTCGCCGATGTAGAAGCAATGGAGTTGGACGGCAGTAGCGGTGAAATGGTCTACGGCTACCTCCTCGACTTCACGGACTACGCATCGCCCGAGATAGCGCAGAAGATCTTGCGCCGTCACTCTTCACTGCGTATCGAAGTCGGCCCTGGCTTCTTTGAAGGCGTTCGTAGCGACGACTGGCCTCGCTGACGATGCAGTAAGCGCATCCCGATACGGGATGCGCTGCTGGGCCATCCGCCCAAGGCCGAGTCAGACAGCTATCCGCCCGCTCAGCCGCGCCTCGCGCGCGTAGGCGCTCAACCGCTTCTCAGCGCGGAAAGACAGGTCGCGCTCGATCGGCAAGCCCAGCCCGCCGCGCACGATCGCCAACTCGCCCAGGCTGACCCAGCCGATTTCCGGCGCCCCCAGGCCCAGGTCGCAAAGACCAAAAGCGTGGTCGTGGTCGTCAGGATCAATCTCGGTCAGCAGCCAGGTCGCGCCGGCGTCCGGCGTGAACAGCTTGACCACGGGGGCCGGATCAAAGTCCGGGTTCTCCAAGGATTCGCGGCCGTTGGCCAGCAGTACGATGCGCTGCTCGTCAGTGATGAGTGCGTTGTTCATGGTGAACTCCTGCAAGGATGCCGGGCGGAATTGCCCGACCCTTCCGGGGCACGGCGCAGCGCAAGCAGTCAGGGGTCGCAGACGGCCGACAGGACGCAAGCGCGCATGGCGCGCGCCGCCCTTGACGGCGAGAACGCCGTGATACGGTGAAGGGAACAGCAAGACTGCCCACACCCGCCCGCTGCACACACTCGGCTTTTAGGGCAAGCGGAACGCGCAGGCTCGAAAGGGCCGGAGGCGTCAGGGGGCAAAGCCGAATGGCCGCGATTCGGCACGAAGCGCGGGGCGCAGCCCTCGAACCCGGCGGCGGCACGCCGGGACGCAATGAAGACTGTCAGATAGAATAAATAGGCATCGCGTCGACGAAAGATCCCCGTGCAGCGATGCTATTCTTTTCTTCGCTGCGATCATTCACGGCTCACAGCGTTGACACGATCGGAGATACGGCATGACGTTCAAAGCGGACAAGTACAACCGGTCGGTCTGTCTGAATTGCCCAACGTGCGGTGGCACTGAGTTTTCACACGACGGCGCTGATGGGCAGACGAGCGAACTGTTCACCTGCGGCAACTGTGGGTTGCAGATTTCCAAGGATGATCTCATCCGAGCCAACGATGAGAACGTGCAAGCGCATGCCAAGGAGATCGGGAAAGCCGTCGTCAAAGATCTTCAGAAGGAACTGCACGAATCGCTGAAGAGGGCATTCCGCGGCAGCAAGAACATCAAGATCCGATGATGCCCTTCCCAATCAGTGTTGGTGATGCCATCGCCATAGGCGCTCTTTTGCTGTCCGCGTACGCCACTTGGACGACGTTCAGATTCAATCAGAAACAGAACAAGTTGATTGAGAGCCAGGATCGACTGAACAAGCTACTTCTGGAAAAAGAAGCCACTGAAATCCTCAACATTAAGAAAGCGGACCTCGGCGCGACGTTCATCAAGATCGGCAGCAACAACCGACGGCTGAAAATCTGGAACAAGGGGAAATCGGCCGCGCGCAACGTGTCGCTGTCGTTTCCCGATGGCAACGACTGCCTGGTTCAATCGGACATCGACTCGAAATTTCCGCTAGAGACACTGGACACGCTCCAGTCGGTGGAATTGATTGCGTCCATATCACTGGGTAGCAAAAGCAAGCACTCCATCAAGCTGACGTGGAGCGACGATTTCAGCGATCACAACGAGAAGGTGGTCTACCCGACGATCTGAAAAGATGCCTGCGCAAGGCCACTGGCTAGGAATAGAGCTGGCCGTCGGGACAAAGCAGACCAAACCACCGCTGCAGTTTCTTTTCTCGCGTGGCGAACGATCCTTCCAGTGTTCCCAACAGGAGGTAGTGCGCGTCGAGAACATCGTGCTCGATTTTCTCGTAGGCTTTTCCGCTCAGTGTGTCGGGAACACGTCCACCATAACGACAATATGCGTCCAGCGCGAAAAGCAACTGGACCTGCTGCCAACGAAATAGTGCCCAATCCCGGGTCATGATCGTGGCAGGCGGTAGTGGAAGTTCGCCCGAAGGGACTTCCAGGCTCCCGTAGAACTTCAACATTGCATCGGTATTGGTCGCGATGACCTCCTCGGCGGCCTCCCGCAGTGACTGTCGCTCCGCGCTGGTGCCTTCCAGAAGATTTGGGATTAGGGTCGGAATCAAGCGCACCCGGTCAAGAAATCGTTCGACATCTTCACGAAGTTCCGCCGTCTGCTCCTGAAGCGCCTCAGCCGCCGAAGGCGGCAGCGCGTAGTTCGCGCCGGTCAGCGCCTCGTTGAATTGGAAGCGGATATCCTCGTACCGCGTAGAGGGCTTGCCGCAGGCTTCGTGCGACTCTATCTCCTGTTTCAGCAGCGCCCCTACGTGATTGACCAAGATCACCGGGTTCTCGATCTTGGGAAACTTGGCGAAGCAGCGCGAGCGTCCCGGTTCGGACGACGAGATCAACTCGTAGAAAAGTACGTCGGCCATCAGCAACTGGTGCGACTGCGCGAGTTGCAGCATGTGCGCCGCCGTCGATCCTTGCAGGTAGTTCTTGTCGAGAACAATCGTGGGCTTTGCCATTGAAGTCCGGATCAGCTAAAGGTCGCCGCCTGGGGCTTGGCTTTCTCCCATGCCTTGCGCGCTGTGTTGTACTCAGCCTTGATGCGGTCCATCTGTGCCAATTCGTCAACCACGAAATCAATCGTCAACGGCACTTCGTGGAAGTCTGGCGAGTGGGAGTGAGCATCGATGTATCGGGATAACATCACCATGCGCGTGTGAACCTGTGCAGCAATGCCTTCATCAAAATACACCTGACTGAGGGTGAAGGTGATGTTCTCCCGCCAGCGGCGCACGACATTGCCGAACAGCTTTCGCTGAATGAAGTCCTCATAGGCGGTACGCAGGCTGCCACACGCCTTCTCCAGGCTGTCGCGCTGCTTGTCGCCATCCAGCGTGCGGGCGACGTCAAGGTGCTTTCGTGCGCGATCGTGTGCAGCACCTTCGTAATGTTCGTGAGGGAAGGCCAGGCTGTCGATGACACCTGGCTCTTCGGCCTCGCCACGCCACACGGTCCGGCCCGCGAAATCGACACCCTTTTCCACCGCAGCCGTCGCCAGATAGTTCGTAAACAGGATGTCGTGCGTAAAGACGATCACCTGCCGCTTGGCGGCTTCGTCCACCAGGCGTTGTGCGATCGCCTCTTTGCGTACATGGTCCATCGAGGTCACGGGGTCATCGAACACCACGCCCAAACAGGAACCGTTGAGTTCCACTTCAGTGAGAAAGTCGGCCAATGCCGCGGCGGTCTGTTCGCCCTCGCTCAGCACCGAAGACGGGTCGATGCCGGCCACGCTGGCGTTGGCAATCTCGATTTTGCGATCAGTCGTTCCAGCATCGCCCGCGAAGCGGAATTGCACCGGCAGCTTGAGCTGCAGGGCGGCGCAGTTCTCCGTGAATCGCGCGATGAAGCCCTGCGCCACCAGTTCTGTGGCCAGCGCTTTCTGCTTGCTGGTCACTTCGCGTTGGGATACGGCAAAGCCGCGGATGCACGAATTGGCCTTCACCACCCATTTGAGGTCTGCCACCGCCGCAGCGATGGCATCGTACTGGCCGGAGAGCACCTGGCGATCGAGTAACAATCGCTCCTCTGCCATCAACGACCCCATCAGTACCTTGGGGTCCTTCTGTCGCAAGGCATCGTTGTCGGATTTCAGGCGCTCAACCAACTCCGTGATGCGTACCGAGACCGGGTCATGGTCCAACATGCTCAAGCCAGGGTCGAAGGCACCGGCAACCGCCCGCGCCAATGCTCCGATGACTTCCCGATAGCCTTCGACATGACTGGAAACCGCCGCGGCCATTGCGGCATCCACCTCGGTCAAGGTCCGGCGCGCGACACTGCCCTCGTCGAAGAAGGCGAGACTGATCTTCGACAACTTCGTGCCATACCCTGCGAGCGTTGTCTTGGCCTGGCCAAGCTGCGCTTCGACACCACTGGTTGCGAACTGATAGAAGCGGGTCAATCGTGCAATGCCGTCTTCGTCGAGAACCTGATGGCAAAGCACGCATCGGGCCGCATCCGCCTTCGGTGGAAACGCCTCGTCAGGATAGGCTTCGGCGTTGTAAGCAATGGCCGCAGCCAGCAGGTCACGCCATGCTGCTGTGCCGATGGGCTGCACCGGCTCCTCGCCCAACTGTGCCGCTGAGAGCGCTGACGCCTTTTCCGTCAGCGTCTGAATCTGCTTGACGGCATTGGTGATCTGTTCCGCGACTGCAGGCGATACAGCCATGTGCAAACCTGAGATCGATGCTTTCAGTGCGTCCAGATCGATGATGCGCTGCTCATTCTGGCGAATGATCTCCTTGGGATCGGTGGTCCTGAGTGTCGCGAGTTGCTGGACAACCGATTCCAGGCGCGCGCGCTCCTCGTCGCCGAAGGCGGCCAATGCCTGCAAGCCAACGAGGTCCGTCTGTGCCGTCAGGGTGATCAGCAGCGAAGCGACTTCGGACGTGCTGCCTGGAATCGCGAACTTGTCCGTAGCGTGGGAACGTAGAGCGATGTCATCGCGCAGCTTGCGCTGGAGCTTTCCGAAGACCTCCACCATGCGGGGAAAAACATCGAACAGATAAGGCATGACTTGGAAGGCATTGCGCTCATCCAGATGGACACGCACGCAGGTCGAGTCGAACACCGCGAAGTTGTCGCGCAGTCGCTGGCAAGGCTCCTTGTAGACAAATGTCGTGTTGGAGCCGTCGTCGAAGGCAAACGTCGCGCTAGGCGTGGGTTGTTTGTGCTTGGCCAACTTCACATCGCCGAGAATCGCGGTTTGCTTGGAACGGGTGAAGCATGCGGCTTTGAGCACTCGCGCATAGCCGGACTTGCCCGCACCGTTGGGACCATAGATCACAGTGAGCTTGCGCCCGAAAGTCAGTGTTTCACCCGGCGCCAGGGCGTTGACGCCGGTCAGTGCGGTCATGGCGGTCACTACGCTTGAGTCCGTTGTGGGGCCGCCTTGGATCTGGGGCAAGGCGATGTCCCATGTGGCGCGTGGCATCTCCGTGGTGGCCAGTTGCTGGTCCATCAAGTACTCGCGGTAGACCTCATCCAAAGCCTCGTCCGGGAAATCGACGGCGCCAACGAGTTTGACCAGCAGGCACCGCTGCCAGTTGGAAAGCGTCTTGCCCCAAGCGGACAGCGCATCGAAGACATTGAACGCCGCTTGCGACATGAAGATTCCTTGTTTTAAGCCATTTGAATCTCGTTCAACAGGCTGGGACGGTCTATTCAGAGGAGGCAGGTGATTGTCGTATCACGATACAACAATCGATCAGGACGGCGTTGCGACGCCTACGAAAAGGACACTGCCGCTTTCTGCACGCCATCCAGTTTTCTATGGATCAGTGAAACCAGCGTCAAGATGTCGAGCGCATCCTGCTCAGACATAGGCCAATTCGTCTTCGGGGCATGGGCCAAGGGATTGCGCACGGCGCCGAACAGACCGATTAGCAAGTTCGCAAATCCTCTCTGCTCGCTCTTTTCGGACTCGGTGCTCAGTGGTCCCAAGACCAAGATTGGCTGCTGACCCGCGAACGCCTTGTTCACCAAGTCGGCACCATCGCCGGTCAACCCCGACAGTATGCGAATTCGCTCGGCGACACCCTTGCTCGCCTCGAAGACCGCATGAAAATAGTTCTCGTCCAACAGCTCGGCTCGGCAGTAATTCAAGACCTCCGCATGGACGACTCTGCTTTCCAGCGCCGCCTTGAGACGTCCAGCGCGTGCGCGGGCTGCATCCAACGTCGTCGCCTTGTCGGCATATCCCACCTTGCCATCGTCGCGAACATAGAAGCCAGAGAACGCCAGCACGACATTGAGTTCATCCCGCAGCCAAGCAAATGTTCCAGGATCGCGCACGTAGTTCACCGGGTTCATTGCGCGGTTGATGAACATAATCAGATGGTTGCCTCGCTGATGCTTGTTCTGCAACTCGGCGAGCGCGTTGAACAACCGCTTCCACTTCGTCATGCCCGGCGATGGGTCGATCACTTCCATCTCTTGCAGCAGCCTCCCAATCTGTGTGCCACTCAAGCCGCGCTCGGTGTCTGCAAGCACACGGCAGGCAGCTTCAAGATGCTGAGAACTGAACAGGTCAATTTGCGCCGCCATTGCCGACCTCTCCGCGTTTAGCGGACGACAACATCGAACGGTGCATGCACCGAGCGAAAGGTAGCGAGGATGCGGTCACGGGCGCAATCCAGTTCGTCCGCTACACGAGAACTGAGCATGTAGGTGGGGCAGTCCGCCTTGCCGCATTCACAATGCCGGATCTCGCCTTCTCGGAGGCGAGAGACGAAGATGCGGCGCAGTTCATCGACTTGACGCACAACCTGGGCCAGCACCTTGCGAACACGCTGATCTCTGATGTGATGGATCGATGGAATGCGCCGAATTTCGGTGCCTTCACGTGTTCTCCACGCTCCGGTGTTGAGTGCTCGAATGGTGTCCTCAACAGCTTGCTGGAAGGCGGGTAGCGAACTTTCCTGTTGAAAAGGTGTGCGAAAAGCAGGCCGGTCGAATACGGCAGCCATCAAACCCAGCGCCTCGGCGTCGGATAAGCCAGGGAAGTCATCAACGAATTTTCGGATCTCAGCTTCGGCTTCGGGGAACTCGACTCCCTGGACGAAGCGGTGCAAGAGGTATTCGCCACGCAAACGCAGGTTCTCCTCGAACTCGACGCTCGACCAGATCGTCACATGCGCTACGCCAAGTGCAGCAGCGCTATCGCTGATCCGTGTTCTGCTGGCGTCAGAGACTGCACCACGACAGATGAATTTGAAAGCATCTGGCGTACCGCCAGTAGCCTCGACAGCCTTCTCCATATCGGTTCGGGCTTTCGCCAGGGTCAGCATGTCACGATTAGCGCACTGGATAATCGTCTTGCGCGAAGGTCGATCGTCAAACTCCTCGATTCCGAAGATGTCTCGTCCCTGGTCGCTACCCGATTGGCCGTGCCAGATCAGGTCGCGCCAGCCGGTACGAACGTGATAAGCAAAAGCAAGGCGCTCAAATTGAACGCCGCTGTAGTCTTCAAAGTGAATCGGATGAACGATGCTTGCCATAGGCATCGAACATCAAGCCGCGTGCGCCGAGGGCGCAGAAGCCAGCGGCTGCACAGCCAAGCGTAGGCCCATCGTCTTGAGGATGGCGGTCAAGCTGTTCAGGGCGGGATTGCCCTTCGGCGACAACGTGCGGTAAAGCTGCGTCGGGTTAAGGTGAGCCTGTTCGGCCACCGCCTGCACGCCGCCGACTGTCTGCGCAAGCTGGCGCAGCACGGTCATCAGTTCGGCTTGGTCGCCATCGGCCAGGATGTTGTTGATGACTTCAAGTGCGAGCGCCGGATCGTTGCGGTACAGCTCGGCCATCGCCTCGTCATGGGATTTGCCTCTCATTCGTCGATTCTCCGTTGCCAGTCCTGCCAATAGCCCACCGCCCGGTCAATGTCCGCATCCTGGGTGCGCTTGTCGCCACCACACAGCAGCAGCACCAACCGTTGCCCCGCTAGGCCGTAATAAACCCGATAGCCAGGCCCCGCGTCGATGCGCAGCTCCCACACGCCATCTCGGCAAAACTTGTGGTCGCCGAAGTTGCCTTGCTCGATACGGGCCACGCGGCGGATGACCGCCACCTTGGCTTGTGCATCACGCAAGCGCCGCAGCCAGTCGGTGTAGAGATCCTTCTGTACGTCGGCCGAGAGGTAGTGCTCGATTCGGTACATTGTTATTTTCGTTTATAGACGAATGGAAGTCAAGGAGAAGGGGCGAGCCCGCGTCCACATTTCCGAGACACTGTCTCGGATTTCCCGGGTGGGCCTCCTTCTCATGCTTCGACCTCCGCCTGGCGTTGCGCACCCGTGATCGTCTTGCGCCGGGCCGCCACTAGTTCGGCCGCTTGCCGCACCGGATCGTCCTCGGTATGGACGTAGCGCATGAACATCGCCGCGGTCTTGTGCGCTGTCAGCGCCATGCCGACCTTTAGGGGAACGCCCGAATTGGCAATGTCGGTCGCCGAGCGGTGGCGGATACCGTGAGTGCCGACCTTCGGCACACCGGCACGGTCAAGGATGCGCCGCCACGCCTGATAGTAGGTGTGGGTGCTGAGGGGCTTGCTGTGGTCGAGGATCGCCGGGCAGACATAGGGCGAATCGCCGTAGCGAGGAGCATTGGTCAGCCGCCGGCGGGCTTCCTCACTCAAGGGCTTGGACATATCGCCGGTCTTGCTGTCCGGCCAGACCACCCGGCCGTTGGGTAGGTCGAGCCAATCCCACTGCAAGAGCAGGACTTCCGACATGCGTGCGGCGAACTCGAATTGCAGCCGGACTGCCAGCAGGTGGGTGGGATGCTCCAAGCCTTCGGCCTCGGCCTTCTCCAGATAGGTGAACAGCTTGGTCATCTGGTCGTCGGTGATGAGCCGGGTCGAACCCTTTTCCGGGTACTTGGGGACGTGGCGGCACGGGTTGGAGCCATCGGGCCGGTAGCCCCACAGCTCGGCCAGGTTGAACATCTTGCGGACGAGCGACAGCACCCGGTTAGCCTGGGTGGGCGACTTCTCCATGCGCTTCATCAGCGCGGTGATGTCGTGGCGTGTGACCTCGTGAACCTTCTTGCTGCCGAAGGCCGGGATGACGAAGCTGTCGATCTGGTACTGGTAGCCGGCCTGTGTGCTGGGCTTGTTGTGCGGCTTGGAGTGGTCGTCCATGAACCGGCCGCACAGCTCCTTGACCGTCGGCGCCTTGCGGGATTCGGCCTTGTCGAGTCCGGGATCGCCCCCGCGCCGGACTTCGGCCAGCCAGTCTTGCGCAAGCAATCGCGCCTGTTCGACCGTCAGTTCGCCGAACTGGCCGATTGCCGGCTTGCGCCGCACGCCGGAGTTCGTGCGGTACTGAACCATGAAGACCTTGCGGCCCGTTGGTGTAATCTTGCACAAGAAGCCCGGAACGAGCGTATCCCGGAGTTCCACGTCGCAGGTTTGAGCCTGCGATGTGTCAACGACGGACTTGGTGAGTTTGACCTTCGCCATGAGGTGCTCCTGAAAGGCCCCGATTCCAGGGGCCGGCTAGGAGCCAGGCGGAGGGGAACCGGGGCGGTTTGCATCGCGCACCGGGATATGATCGAAGGCACTGGCCTCGGGGAAAACCTGCTGCAGCAAGCCTCATCCAAGCCCATCCTTAGTCCGGTGCGGATGCCATGCTCAGGCTTAAAATCCCCCGTCGCGAGACTTAGCGGTTCGAGTCCGCTTCGAGGCACCACCTCTAGGTTTTTTGCGGTTTCGCCGCTACAGTGAGTTTTCCATGACCCGATACAACGCGCCCTTCGAGATCCACGTGCACGGCGACGTGCCGTTGCGCGAGGATGTGGCCTACGGCCAGATTCAGGATGCGCTCAAACCCTTGTGGCAGTACGCAGGCGCCCGTTCGCTGGCAGCGGCGGCGGAGAGCAGCTACGAAGACGAGCCGGGCATCCGTTTCGACGCCGAGGCCCACGTGCTGCAGATCTGCTGGACGGTGCCGGGCGACGAGGATTTCCGCCAGGCGATCGAAGAGGCCTGCATGGGCCTGAACGACATCGCGTCTGCCGGGGCACCGCTGGAAGTGTCGTTCTACGACGCCGAGTACGACGAAGAAGAAGGTGCGCCCGACGAGGAAGCGCGCGACGACTTCCTGATGTGCTTCGTGGGCCCCACGCCGGCCGCCATCATGCAGGTGCAGCGCGACCTGCTGGTGCAGGACGTGCTGCACGTCATGGAACGCCACTTCGACCAGGCCGAGCTGGGCGATGTCGTGGGCGCGATCGACAAGCTCTTCAACCAGCGCTTCGAGTCGCTGGTGAATTCGATGCAGCTGGGCAAGCCGCCGCGCGGCCATGGCGGCCCGTCGCACGGTGGCCCGCGCAAGCCGCGCCACCTGCACTGACCTCCCGGTCCACTAGACTCCGGCTCAGCGCGAGCAGCTGAGTCTCGCCCTCTGGAGTCTTCATGGCCTTCTTCTCCACCGATGCCCTGAACCCCGGCGTGCGCAAGCGCGAGGTGTTCGGCTGGGCGATGTTCGACTTCGCGAACTCCGGCTACACCACGGTGGTGATCACCGCGGTGTTCGCGGCCTATTTCGTGGGGGCGGTGGCCGGCGGCGCCGAATGGGCGACTTTCGCCTGGACGCTGGCGCTCAGCATTTCGCACCTGATCGTGATGTTCACCATCCCCGCCATGGGCGCGTGGGCGGACCGCCACGCCGCCAAGAAGCGCTTGCTCATGATGACCACGCTGGGCTGTGTGCTGGCCACGGCCGCGCTGGGTCTGGTGGGGCCGGGGGCGGTGGTGCTGGGCATGGTGCTCATCGTCGTGTCCAACGTGTTCTTTGCCTGGGGCGAGTCGCTCATTGCCGCGTTCCTGCCCGAGCTGGCCAAACCGGCGGCCATGGGGCGGGTGAGCGGCTGGGGCTGGAGCCTGGGCTACGTGGGCGGCATGCTGGCGCTGGGGCTGAGCCTGGGCTATGTGCTGTGGGCCCAGGCGCAGGGCCAGAAAGCCGAGCAGTTCGTGCCGGTGACGATGGGGATCACGGCGTCGGTGTTTGCGGTGGCGGCCCTGTTCACGCTGGGTTTGCTGCGCGAGCGCGCCCAGCCGCAGACCGGGCCAGCCGGTGCGGCGGGGGGGCGCGAATCGCTGCGTCAGCTGCACCGCACCTTCCAGCAGGCGCGCCGCTACCGGGATTTCATGTGGCTGCTGGCGTGCGTGGCGGCCTACCAGGGCGGCGTGGCGGTGGCCATCACCCTGGCGGCGATCTACGCGGAGCAGGTGATCGGCTTCGTGCAGCAGGAGACCATGGTGCTGATCTTCGTGCTCAACATCGCGGCCGCGCTCGGGGCTCTGGCCTTCGGCTACTGGCAGGACCGCCTGGGCCACAAGCTGGCGCTGGGCATCACGCTGGTGGGCTGGGTGGCGACCTGCATCATCGCGGCGCTCACCACCACCAAGGGCGGCTTCTGGTACGCGGCGGCCATTGCGGGCGTGTGCATGGGCGCGAGCCAGTCTTCCGGCCGTGCCATGGCCGGCATGCTGGCGCCGCCGGCGCAACTGGCCGAGTTCTTCGGCCTGTGGACCTTCGCCACGCGGGTGGCCAGCATCATCGGCCCGCTGAGCTACGGCGCCATCACCTGGATGACCGGGGGCAACCAGCGCCTGGCGATCGGCTTCACGGCCGTGCTGTTCGTGGCCGGCCTGGCCTTGCTGATGCCGGTGAACATGCAGCGCGGGCGCGAGGCCGCGTTGCAGGCGCCTTAGAGACTTCCCGCTTCGACCGCGAGACCCAGCCAGCGCCGGGCGGCCTGGGCCAGGGCCGGGGGGTCGCCGCTGGACAGCAGCAAGGGCGGCACAGCGGGCGCGCCCGGGAGCAGAGGCAGGCCCAGCACGTCGCGGGTGCGGCGCGCGACGGGCGCGCCCGTGTCCACCAGCGTCACATCGGGGCCGCACAGGCGGCCCAGCAGCTCGGCGGCGAACGGGTAGTGCGTGCAGCCAAGCACCAGGGTGTCGATGGGGTGGTCGCCTTGGGGGCCTTGCAGCAGTTCTTTCACATAGCGCGTGCTCAAGGTCTCGATGGTGGGCAGCTCGTGCCGCTCGATGGCCGCCGCCAGGCCGTCGCAGGGCTGGCTGATGAACCGCAGCGGACGGGGCGCCGCGGCGATCAGCCGGTCGCGCAACTGGGCGAAGCGCGCGCTCTCGAGCGTGCCGCGCGTGGCCAGCACGCCGATGCCACCGCTGCGGCTCAGGGCGGCGGCGGGCTTGAGGGCGGGTTCCACGCCCACGATGGGCATGTCGGGGTAGGCCTTGCGCAGGTCGTCGATGGCGTGTGCCGTGGCGGTGTTGCAGGCCACCACCAGGGCGTCGATGCCGTGCTGCTCGCGCAGCTGGGCGGTGATGCGGTGCGTGCGCGCCGACACGTCCTGCGCCGTGCGCTCGCCGTAGGGCGCGTGCGCACTGTCGGCGGCGTAGACGAAGCGCGTGCCCGGCAGCTCGGCGAGCAGGGCCCGCAGCACGCTCAGGCCGCCGACCCCGCTGTCGAACACCCCGACGGTTTTCAAGCGGCGGCGACCTCGATGCCCTTGAACTCGCCGGTGGCGATGCGCTTCTGCCACTCCGCCGGGCCGGTGATGTGCGCGCTGGTGCCGCCCGCGTCCACGGCCACCGTCACGGGCATGTCGACCACGTCGAATTCGTAGATGGCCTCCATGCCCAGGTCGGCAAAGCCCAGCACCTTCGCGGTCTTGATGGCCTTGGAGACCAGGTAGGCCGCGCCGCCCACGGCCATGAGGTAGGCGCTCTGGTGCTTCTTGATGGCCTCGATGGCGACCGGGCCGCGCTCGGACTTGCCGATCATCGCGATCAGGCCGGTCTCGGCCAGCATCATTTCGGTGAAGCCGTCCATGCGGGTGGCCGTGGTGGGGCCGGCCGGGCCCACGGCCTCGTCGCGCACCGGGTCGACCGGGCCCACGTAATAGATCACGCGGTTGGTGAAGTCCACCGGCAGTTTCTCTCCCTTGGCCAGCATGTCCTTGATGCGCTTGTGCGCCGCGTCGCGGCCCGTGAGCATCTTGCCGTTGAGCAGCAGGGTGTCGCCGGGCTTCCAGCTGGCGACCTCTTCCTTGGTCAGCGTGTTCAGGTCGACGCGCTTGCTCTTCTGCGTGTCGGGCACCCAGTTCACATTGGGCCAGAGGTCCAGGCTCGGCGCGTCCAGGTAGACCGGGCCGCTGCCGTCCATCACGAAGTGCGCGTGGCGCGTGGCCGCGCAGTTGGGGATCATGGCCACGGGCTTGCTGGCGGCGTGCGTGGGGTACATCTTGATCTTGACGTCGAGCACGGTGGTCAGGCCGCCCAGGCCTTGCGCGCCGATGCCCAGGGCGTTGACCTTCTCGTACAGCTCCAGGCGCAGTTCCTCGACCTGGTCGAGCTTCTCGCCCTTGGCCGACTTGGCCTGCAGTTCGTACATGTCGATGTCGTCCATCAGGCTTTCCTTGGCCATCAGCACCGCCTTCTCGGCCGTGCCGCCGATGCCGATGCCCAGCATGCCCGGCGGGCACCAGCCCGCGCCCATGGTGGGCACGGTCTTGAGCACCCAGTCGACCACCGAGTCACCGGGGTTGAGCATGATCATCTTGCTCTTGTTCTCGCTGCCGCCGCCCTTGGCGGCCACGGTCACTTCCACGGTGTCGCCGGGCACCAGCTCGGTGACGATCACGGCGGGCGTGTTGTCCTTGGTGTTCTTGCGGGCGAACTGCGGGTCGGCCACGACGGAGGCGCGCAGCGTGTTGTCGGGGTGGTTGTAGCCGCGGCGCACGCCTTCGTTGATGGCGTCTTCCAGGCCGCCGGTGAAGCCTTCCCAGCGCACGTTCATGCCGACCTTGAGGAACACGTTGACGATGCCGGTGTCCTGGCAGATCGGGCGCTGGCCGGTGGCGCTCATCTTGCTGTTGGTGAGGATCTGCGCGATCGCGTCCTTGGCCGCCGGGCTCTGCTCGCGCTGGTAGGCGCGGGCCAGGTGGGCGATGTAGTCGGCGGGGTGGTAGTAGCTGATGTACTGCAGCGCGGCCGCGATGGATTCGATGAGGTCGGCCTGGCGGATGGTGGTCGTCATGGTGTCGTGGGCGTTGGGGGCAAATCGCGTCGGCGGCCGGGGCAGGGCGTCAAGAGGCCATCAGATGAGAATTGCTTTTATTTGGAGCTATGCTGGAGGGCCTTGGGGCTTGGCTTCTCCAGCCCTCTATTTTGACAGGTCACGCCACACCATGAACTCCCGCCCGGCCACCCGCTCCGAACGCGACACCTTCGGCCCCATCGACGTCCCGGCCGACCGCCTCTGGGGCGCCCAGACGCAGCGCTCGCTGCAGAACTTCGACATCTCCGGCGAGCGCCAGCCGCGCGAGATGATCCGCGCCCTGGCGCAGGTCAAGCGCGCCTCGGCCGTGGTCAACCACGCGCTGGGCCTGCAGGACGAGAAGAAGACCCAGGCCATCGCGAAAGCGGCCGACGAGGTGATCGCCGGCGGCCACGAGGTGGAGTTCCCGCTGGTGGTCTGGCAGACCGGTTCGGGCACGCAGACCAACATGAACGTGAACGAGGTGCTGGCCAACCGCGCCAGCGAGCTGCTGGGCGGGGAGCGCGGCGAAGGGCGCCTGGTGCACCCGAACGACGATGTGAACCGCAGCCAGTCGAGCAACGACGTGTTCCCCACCGCCATGCACGTGGCGGCGGTCGAGGCCCTCACGCACCGCCTGCTGCCGGCGCTGGCGCTGTTGCGCGGCACGCTGGAGAAAAAGGCGCGCGACTTCGACGGCATCGTCAAGATCGGCCGCACCCACCTGCAGGACGCCACGCCGCTCACGCTGGGCCAGGAGTTCTCGGGCTGGGTGGCACAGCTCGCGCACGGCGAGGCGCACGTGCGCGCGGCCCTGCCGCACCTGTGCGAACTGGCGCTGGGCGGCACGGCGGTGGGCACCGGCCTGAACGCGCCCAAGGGCTATGCCGAGCAGGTGGCGGCCGAGCTGGCCCGCCTCACCGGCCTGCCGTTCGTCACCGCGCCGAACAAGTTCGAGGCCATGGCCAGCGTCGATGCCCTGGTGCACGCGCACGGCGCGCTCAAGACGCTGGCGGCCAGCCTCATGAAGATCGCCAACGACGTGCGCTGGCTCGCCAGCGGTCCGCGCAGCGGGATCGGTGAGCTCAGCATTCCAGAGAACGAGCCCGGCTCGTCCATCATGCCGGGCAAGGTCAATCCCACGCAGAGCGAGGCCGTGACCATGCTGGCGGCGCAGGTGTTCGGCAACGACGTGGCGATCAACTTCGGCGGCGCCTCGGGCAACTTCGAACTCAACGTGTTCCGCCCCATGGTGGCGCACAACTTCCTGCAGAGCGTGCGCTTGCTGGCCGACGGCATGAAGAGCTTCAACGACCACTGCGCCGTGGGCATCGAGCCCAACCGCGCGCGCATCACCGAGCTGGTGGACCGCTCGCTCATGCTGGTGACGGCGCTGAACACGCACATCGGCTACGACAAGGCCGCGCAGATCGCCAAGAAGGCGCACAAGGAGGGCACGACGCTGCGCGAGGCCGCGCTGGCGCTGGGCCATGTGACGGCCGAGCAGTTCGATCAGTGGGTGGTGCCGGAGAAGATGACCGGGCGTTGACCGCTACCATGGCGCCATGATCCCGTTCCCCTGGCGCACCAGCTTCCTGGTCGATCCTTTCGCCAGCTTCACGCTCGCCATCCTGCTGCTCTTCGTCGGCAAGTGGCTCACGCAGCGCCACGCCTGGCTGCAGCGCTACAACATCCCCGAGGCCGTGGTGGGCGGGGTGGTGTGTGCGCTGGTGGTGTGTTCGCTCTACTACGCGCTGGACGTGCGGGTGGTGTTCGAGCTCGGCGCGCGGGACATGCTGCTGCTGTATTTCTTCGCCGCGATCGGCCTGGGCACGGATGTGCGCACGCTGCGCCAGGGCGGTCGCTCGCTGGTGGTGCTGCTGGTGCTGGCCATCGGCTTCATGCTGCTGCAGAACGGGGTCGGCATGGCCGCGGCCAGCGCGTTCGGCATGGACGCGCGGGCGGGCCTCATGGCGGGATCGATCTCGCTCACCGGCGGGGTTGGCACCACGCTGGCCTGGACGCCGCACTTCGTCGACCGCCTGGGCATTGCCAACGCGGGCGAGCTGGGCCTGGCGGCCAACATGGTGGGCATGATCGCGGCCTGCCTGGTGGGCGGGCCGCTGGCGGCGTGGTTGATGCGGCGCCACCGCATCGTGCCCTCGGGCGAGGCGGACGTGGAGGTCGGCACGCGCTACCAGGATGAAGTCCATTTGCGGCTCGACTACCACGGCGTGTTGATGGCCTTGCTCTGGCTCAACCTGGCCTTGATGCTGGGGCAGGGCGTCAACGAGCTGGTCGCGCTCACCGGGCTGCACCTGCCGGCTTTCGTGGGCTGCCTGATGGCGGGCATCGGCCTGCGAAGCGCTGGGCAGTGGCTGGCGCCCGAAGGCGGTCGCCTGTGGAACTGGCCGAGCATGCGGCTGGGGGTGGCGCTGATCTCTGATTTGAGCCTCGGCCTGTTCCTCACCATGGCGCTCATGGGCCTGCGCCTGTGGGAGCTGGAGCCGGTGCTGGGCTTCATGGCCGTGACCATGACGCTGCAGGTGCTGCTCGCGGTGGCCTTCACGGCTTTCGTCGTGTTCCGCTTCATGGGGCGCGACTACGAAGCGGCCGTCATCTGCTCGGGCTTCGGCGGCATCGCGCTGGGCTCGACGGCCACGGCCATCGCCAACATGAGCGCGGTGGTGCGGGCCTACGGCGCCGCGCCCCGGGCCTTCATCGTCGTGCCGCTCGTGTGCGGCTTCTTCATCGACCTGGCCAACGCGCTGGTGATCGGCCTGCTGGCGCGATGAGCGCATGAAAAAGCCCGGCAGAGGCCGGGCGTTTTCACGGGGTGTCGGCGCCTTAGCGCTTGGCGGCCGCAAGGGCTTGCGCGACCCAGCCGTCAAAGGTCTTCTGGTGCGCCTTGATCCAGGCGTCGGTGTGGCGCTCCACGTCCTGCGGCTTGTTCTGGCCTTCGCGCATGCGCAGGTTCTGGGCGTTGATGTCGGCCACCGGCAGCGCCATCACCTCGAACAGCCGCGCGGCCGCCGGGTTCTGCTCGGTGAACTGCCGGTTGGCCACGATGCGCTGCGTGTTGAGCACGAAGCCGTAGTTCTGGCCGTTGGGCAACTGGGTGTCGAGCTTGCTCTGTTCACCCGGGAGCGATGAGAACGGCACCTGTAGCCACACCACTTCCTGGCCGGGGCGCAGCACGCCGCTCACCCAGTAGGGCGTCCAGGTGTAGTACAGCACCGGCTGGCCCTGCTTGAGGCGCGTGATGGTGTCGGCGATCAGGGCGGCGTAGCTGCCTTGCACATGGGTCACGGTGTCGCGCAGCTTGTAGGCGTCGAGGTGGTGTTCGATCACCGCCTCGCAGCCCCAGCCGGGGTTGCAGCCGGTCAGGTCGGCCTTGCCGTCGCCGTTGTGGTCGAACAGCTTGGCGATCGCCGGGTCCTTGAGCTGGTCCACGCGCGTGATCTTGTGGGCCTCGGCGGTCTTCCTGTCGATGAGGTAGCCCTGGGCCGCGCCAGGGGAGTAGGCGCCCTGGCGGTAGAGCTTGGCGTCGCCGCCAGCGTTCTTGTAGAAGTCCGCGTGCAGCGGGTCCCAGTGGTCGGCCATGAAGGTGGCGTCGCCGTTGGCGATGGCGACGTGGGCGGTCGGGTACTCCACTTCCTTGATCGGCTTCACGTCGTAGCCCAGCTTGGCCAGCGCGCGCGACACCAGCAGGGTCTGGAAGGTCTCTTCGGCGATGGAGCTTTGCAGTGGCTGCACGGCAATGCCCTTGCCGGGCAGGTTCTGCGCCTGGGCCGGGCCCGTGAGGGCGAGGGCCATGAGGCCGCCGCCAAGCAGGCTGCGCCACAGAGGGGTGGTCGTGTGAAGGGTCATCGGTTTCCTTTCGATGGTGGGTGGGAAGACCTGGGCGCGGACGCTCAGGAGGTGGAAAGCGGAGCGGTGGAGGGCGGTGCCACCGGGCGGGACGGCGAACTGCGCAGCAGCCGCACGAGCAGGCCGGCGGGCCCTTGCTGCCACCAGTGGCGCGCGCCCCGGCCGGGCCGGCCCAGGGCCTGGGTGATGCGGTCCAGCGCGATCGCCAGCAGCACGATGCCCAGGCCGCCGACGGTGGCCATGCCCATGTCCAGGCGGCCGATGCCGCGCAGCACCATCTGCCCCAGGCCACCCACGGCGATCATCGAAGCGATGACCACCATGGACAGCGAGAGCATCAGCGCCTGGTTGATGCCCGCCATGATGGAGGGCAGGGCCAGCGGCAGCTGCACCTTGGCCAGCATCTGCCAGCGCGAGGCGCCGTAGGCGCGCGCTGCCTCGATCAGGTCGGGCCGCACCTGGCGGATGCCCAGGTCGGTCAGGCGCACCAGCGGGGGCAGGGCGAAGACGATGGTGACGATGACGCCGGGCACGTTGCCGATGCCGAACAGCATCACCACCGGCACCAGGTAGACGAAGGCCGGCGTGGTCTGCATCGCGTCGAGCACCGGGCGCAGCAGGCGCTGCGTGCGGTCGCTGCTGGCCAGCAGGATGCCCAGCGGCAGGCCGATGGCGATGCAGAACACCAGCGAGGTCAGCACGAGCGAGAGCGTGACCATGGCTTCGGGCCAGATGCCCAGCATGCCCACCAGCAGCAGCGAAACCACGGTGCCGATGGCAATGGCGCGGCCGGCGAACTGCCAGGCCAGCAGGCCCATCAGCGTGACCATGGCCAGCATGGGCACGCTCAACAGCAGTTGTTCCACGCTGGTGAGCGTGGTGTCGATGGGCGCGCGCACGGTCTGGAAGAAAGGGCGGAAGTGGTCCACCGTCCAGCTCAGGGCGTCGTTGATCCAGTTCTCGACGGGCAGTGAGCCGTCCCACAGCTGGCTGAGGCGAAAGCCATCGTCGGCCATCGGGGTGCTGGTGTCGGCGAGCGCGGTGGTGTCGAGCCAGTTGTCGCTGGCGGCGGCGGTGGACGCGCCCCACGCATCGGTGGTGGCGGGACTGGCGGTGATCTCGATGTCGGTGTCGGTCATGGTGTCGGTACTCTCCAATGGGGGCGGCCTCAGGCCGCCGCGCGGTCCAGGAACTTCAGCAGCGTGTTCTTGCTGATGGCGCCGCGGTAGCGGCCGTTGGCGTCCACCACGGGCAGCGGGTACGGCGCGTTCGCGGCCTGGCCGAAGAGCTCGGCCACCGGGTGGGCCGCGTTGACCACCTGCACGTCGGGCAGGTAGGCGCGCGAGAGGCCGAGCGGGCCGTCGTGGTCCTGCAGCGCATGGCGCAGGGAATCCGCCGACACCAGGCCGAGGTAGCGCTGGTCGGGGCTGACGACGTAGGCCCAGTCGCGGTCCTTGTCCTCGAGCAGCTTGAGCGCGGCGCGCGCGCCCTTGTTCGGGTGCTCGGCCACCACGACCTGCGTGTGCCGGGCGATGTCGCCGGCCTTGAACACCGCCGCTGCGTCGACGCCGCGCACGAAGTTGCGCACGTAGTCGTCGGCCGGCTGGCGCAGGATGTCTTCGGGCGTGCCGACCTGCACCACCTGGCCGTCCTTCATGATGGCGATGCGGTCGCCGATGCGCATGGCCTCGTCGAGGTCGTGCGAGATGAAGACGATGGTGCGGCGCCGGACCTGCTGCAGGCGCAGCAGCTCGCTCTGCATCTCGGTGCGGATGATCGGGTCCAGCGCCGAGAAGGCCTCGTCCATCAGCAGGATGGACGGGTCCGAGGCCAGCGCGCGCGCCAGGCCCACGCGCTGCTGCATGCCGCCGGAGAGTTCGTCGGGGTAGCTGTCGCCCCAGCCAGCCAGGCCCACCTGTTCGAGCGCCTGGTCGGCCAGCGCCAGGCGCTGCGCGGGCTTGACGCCCGCGAGTTCCAGGCCGAAGGCGGTGTTGTCGCGCACGGTCATGTGCGGCATCAGCGCGAACGACTGGAACACCATGCTGATGTCCTTGCGCCGCAGGGCGCGCAGGCCGGCGTCCGAGAGGTCGTTGATGTTCTGGCCGTTGACCAGGATGCGGCCGGCCGTGGGTTCGATCAGCCGGTTGAGCAGGCGCACCAGCGTCGATTTGCCCGAGCCCGACAGGCCCATGATGACGAAGATCTCGCCGGCCTCGATCTCGAAGTGGGCGTCGAAGACGCCAATGGATTGCCCGGTTTCGGCGAGGATCTCCCGCTTGCTGCGGCCTTCGCGGACGAGATCGAGGGCGGCCTCGGGCTGGTCGCCGAACACCTTGAAGACGTGTTCGATGGAAATCGGTTGGGCCATGGGTGGTGCTGCCTCCTGTGCAAGTTGGACAAGGCACCGCGAACGGTCTTGAAGCAGGGGGCACGCGCGTGCCCGACCGGGTCATTCAAGACCGCAGACAGACACTGACAGCGACGAATCGGCAAACCCAGCGCCTGCCATCACGCAAGCCCGGTCAGCGGGCCCTGTCTGGGGGGCTGGCACGGTGCGGGAGTGACGCGGCGTCGAGGCCGGAAGACCGGCCATTGAAATCTCTGTGCCGCGACGGGATGCAGGGCGATCCGCGAGTAGCACATGAGCGCCACCCGGCCAGGGGCCGGATGGCTGAGGCGTCAATTATAACTTTTGTGCATGGATGGCCCGCGCTGGGTTGCAGAAAACCCCCATGCGCCCGAAGGCGCGCCGTCAGTGGCCGTTGTCCGCCGGGTGGGCCATCAGCCGGTCGGTCATGGCGATGGCCATGGCGCTGAGCAGGAAGACCACATGGATGATGGTCTGCCACATCAGGACCTTCACGTCGTAGTTGGCGGCGTTGATGAAGGTCTTGAGCAGGTGGATCGAGCTGATGCCGATGATGGCCGTGGCCAGCTTCACCTTGAGCACCGAGGCATTCACGTGGCTCAGCCACTCGGGCTGGTCGGGGTGGTTTTCCAGGTGCATGCGGCTCACGAAGGTCTCATAGCCGCCCACGATCACCATGATCAGCAGGTTGGAGATCATCACCACGTCGATCAGCGCGAGCACCACCAGCATGATGATGGTCTCGTTCAGGCCGGTGAGCTGCACGTCGCTCTTGTAGCCGATGCTGGTGACCAGCTTGGCCAGCGCCACGTCGTTGCCGAACGCGGCCTCGATCAGGTGGACCAGCTCGACCCAGAAATGGAACACATAGATCGCTTGCGCCGCGATCAGTCCGATGTAGAGGGGCAACTGCAGCCAGCGGCTGGCGAAGATCAGGTTGGGCAGCGCGCGGATCGGGGCTTGGGCTTTGACGGGGTCGCTCATGGATGGTGACACAATGTGCCGAGCGCCCGGGATGGGCGGCCAGACGGCAGGCGGTATTGTAGGTCTGCGTCCTGTCCTGTAAGTGACTCGTAAGAGCCCTTGAGCACAGTCCCGGCCTGTCATCTGCCCACAACATTTAGGAGACCTTCATGTCCGCGCCTTCGTCGACGATCGAATCCACCCTGGTCGAAAACCGCGTCTTTGAGCCCTCGGCCGCCACCGTGAAGGCCGCGCGGGTCTCGGGCATGGAGGCCTACCAGGCGCTGTGCGCCGAGGCCGACAAGGACTTCGAAGGCTTCTGGGCCCGGTTGGCGCGCGAAACCCTGAGCTGGCACAAGCCCTTCACGAAGACCCTTGATGCCTCCAGGGCGCCGTTCTACAAGTGGTTCGAGGATGGCGAGCTCAACGCCTCGTACAACTGCCTGGACCGCCACATGGGCACGCCGCTGGAAAACAAGACCGCCATCATCTTCGAGGCCGACAACGGCGACGTGACCAAGGTCACCTACAAGGAACTGCTGGCCAAGGTCTCGCAGTTCGCCAACGCGCTCAAGGCGCGCGGCGTGAAGAAGGGCGACCGCGTCGTCATCTACATGCCCATGACGGTCGAGGGCGTGGTGGCCATGCAGGCCTGTGCGCGCATCGGCGCCACGCACAGCGTGGTGTTCGGTGGCTTCTCGGCCAAGGCCTTGCAGGAGCGCATCCAGGACGCGGGCGCCGTGGCCGTGATCACCGCCAACTACCAGTTGCGCGGCGGCAAGGAGCTGCCGCTCAAGGCCATCGTGGACGAAGGCATCGGCATGGGCGGCTGCGATTCGATCAGGAACGTGATCGTGTTCCAGCGCACCCCCACGGCCTGCAACATGGTCGCGGGCCGCGACACCTTCATGCACGACGCCATGGCCGAGCAGTCCACCAGCTGCCCGGCGGAAATGGTGAGCGCCGAGCACCCGCTGTTCGTGCTCTACACCTCGGGTTCCACCGGCAAGCCCAAGGGCGTGCAGCACAGCACCGGCGGCTACCTGCTGTGGGCGCAGCTCACCATGAACTGGACCTTCGACCTGCGGCCCGAAGACATCTTCTGGTGCACGGCCGACATCGGCTGGATCACCGGCCACACCTATGTCACCTACGGCCCGCTGGCCGCCGGCGCCACGCAGGTCGTGTTCGAGGGCGTGCCCACCTACCCGAACGCCGGGCGCTTCTGGCAGATGATCGAGAAGCACAAGGTCACGATCTTCTACACCGCGCCCACGGCGATCCGCTCGCTGATCAAGGCCGCCGAGGGCGATGAAAAGGTGCACCCGGCGCGCTCCGATCTCTCCAGCCTGCGCCTGCTCGGCTCGGTGGGCGAGCCCATCAACCCCGAAGCCTGGATGTGGTACTACAAACACGTGGGCGGCGAGCGCTGCCCCATCGTGGACACCTTCTGGCAGACCGAGACCGGCGGCCACATGATCACCCCGCTGCCGGGCGCCACGCCGCTGGTGCCGGGCTCGTGCACGCTGCCCCTGCCGGGCATTGCCGCGGCCATCGTCGATGAGGCCGGCAACGACGTGCCCAACGGCGCGGGCGGCATCCTGGTGGTGAAGAAGCCCTGGCCGTCCATGATCCGCACCATCTGGGGCGACCCGGAGCGTTTCAAGAAGAGCTACTTCCCCGAGGAACTCAAGGGCTACTACCTGGCGGGCGACGGCGCGGTGCGCAGCGCCGACCGGGGCTACTTCCGCATCACCGGCCGCATCGACGACGTGCTCAACGTCTCGGGCCACCGCATGGGCACGATGGAGATCGAGTCCGCGCTGGTGGGCAAGACGGACCTGGTGGCCGAGGCCGCCGTGGTGGGCCGCCCGGACGACCTCACGGGCGAGGCCATCGTCGCCTTCGTGGTGCTCAAGCGCAGCCGCCCCACGGGCGAGGAGGCCAAGGCCATCGCCAGGCAGTTGCGCGACTGGGTGGGCAAGGAAATCGGCCCGATCGCCAAGCCCAAGGACATCCGCTTCGGCGACAACCTGCCGAAGACCCGCAGCGGCAAGATCATGCGCCGCCTGCTGCGCTCCATCGCCAAGGGCGAGGCCATCACGCAGGACACCTCCACGCTGGAGAACCCGGCCATCCTCGAACAGCTGGCCGAGACCAACTGAAGGTCCCATGCCGGCGCCGTGCCGGCAACAAAAAACCCGCTGGACTCCAGCGGGTTTTTTTGTGGGTGAGCAGGCAGGCGGCTTACTTGATGCTCAGCACCCAGGCCGCGAGCTTCTTGGCCTCGGCTTCGCTGACCTGCGGGTTGGGCGGCATGGGCACGGCGCCCCAGTTGCCCTTGCCCACTTCGGAGCCCTTGACGATCTTGGCGGCCAGTGCGTCCACGGCCTTGGCGTCGCCCGCATACTTCTTGGCCACGTCCTTGTAGGAGGGGCCCACCAGTTTCTTGTCCACGGCATGGCAGGCCATGCAGTTCTTGCTCTTGGCGAGGGCTTCGTCGGCGATGGCCGGAGCGGCCAGCGTCGTCATGGCGGCCATAATCAGGAGAGCGCGTTTCATGGGGTGTCCTTGTCGATGAATGCGGGAGAGTGTCACGCGATCGATTCTACCGAGCCGCACCCGCCCAGAAACGAACGCTTACAGTTTCTTGCCCGCTTCACGGGGCCTTTACCGGAGTTTGTGATGTATTTGCTGATCGCAGGCGTCGTGCTGTCGTTGTTGAAGTACCTGGAGTTCGGCGTGGTGGCCGAATGGTCGTGGTGGTGGGTGCTGTCGCCGTTTGCCCTGGCCGTGGCCTGGTGGGCCTGGGCCGACGCCACCGGCTACACCAAGCGCAAGGCGATGGAGAAGATGGATCAGAAGAAGAAGGACCGCATCGACAAGCAGCGCGAGGCGCTGGGCATCAAGCCCAAGCGCCCCTCGCGCTGACCGATCCGCGCTGGCGGATCAGTAGTTGTCGAGCACGGCGCCCTTGCTGGCGCTGGCCGCGTTGAACGCGAACTTGGCCTGCACGCCGCGCGTGTAGCGCGGTGCCGGCGGCGTCCAGCCTTCACGGCGTTTGGCGATCTCCGCCTCGGGCACGTTGAGCTCCAGCACCAGTTGGTGGGCATCGATGGTGATGGAGTCGCCTTCTTTCACGAAGGCGATCGTGCCACCTGCGGCGGCTTCGGGCGCGACGTGGCCCACCACCATGCCCCAGGTGCCGCCGGAGAAGCGGCCGTCGGTGATCAGGCCCACGCTCTCGCCCAGGCCCGCGCCGATCAGCGCACCGGTGGGGGCGAGCATCTCGGGCATGCCGGGGCCGCCCTTGGGGCCCAGGTAGCGCAGCACCATCACGTCGCCCGCGACGATCTTGCCGTCCAGGATCGCCTGGAGCGCGGACTGCTCGTCGTCGAACACGCGCGCCGGGCCGGTGATGACGGGGTTCTTCAGGCCGGTGATCTTGGCCACCGCGCCTTCGGGCGACAGGTTGCCCTTGAGGATGGCCAGGTGGCCTTCCGCGTACATGGGGTTGTCGATGGGGCGGATCACGTCCTGGTCGGCGCGCGGCGCATCGGGCACGTCCTTGAGCACCTCGGCCACGGTCTGGCCCGTGATGGTGAGGCAGTCGCCGTGCAGCAGGCCGGCCTTGAGCAGCACCTTCATGACCTGCGGGATGCCGCCAGCCTGGTGCAGGTCGACCGCGAGGTACTTGCCCGAGGGCTTGAGGTCGCACAGCACGGGGGTCTTCTTGCGGATGCGCTCGAAATCGTCGATGGACCACTCCACGCCGGCCGCGTGCGCGATGGCCAGGAAGTGCAGCACCGCATTGGTGGAGCCGCCGGTCGCCATGATCACGGCCACGGCGTTTTCCAGCGACTTCCTGGTCACGATGTCGCGCGGCTTGATGTCCTTCTTGATCGCCTCGATCAGCACCTTCGCCGACTCCCTGGCCGAGTTCTGCTTCTCGTCGTGCGGGTTGGCCATGGTGCTGGAGTACGGCAGCGACAGACCCAGGGCTTCGAAGGACGAGGACATGGTGTTGGCGGTGTACATGCCGCCGCACGAGCCGGAGCCGGGGATGGCGCGCATCTCGATCTCGCGCAGGTCTTCGTCGCTCAGGTTGCCGGCGGCGTTCTGGCCCACGGCCTCGAACACGCTGACGATGTTGAGGTCCTGGCCCTTGTAGCGGCCGGGCAGGATGGTGCCGCCGTACACGTAGATGGCGGGCACGTTGGCGCGCAGCATGCCCATCATGCCGCCGGGCATGTTCTTGTCGCAGCCGCCGACCACGACCACGCCGTCCATCCACTGGCCCTGCACGCAGGTCTCGATGCAGTCGGAGATCACCTCGCGGCTGACCAGCGAGTACTTCATGCCTTCGGTGCCCATGGCCATGCCGTCGGAGATGGTCGGCGTGCCGAAGATCTGGGCGTTGCCGCCGGCTTCCTCGATGCCGGCCACCGCCGCGTCGGCCAGCTTCTGCAGGCCGCTGTTGCAGGGGGTGATGGTGCTGTGGCCGTTGGCCACGCCCACCATGGGCTTCTTGAAGTCGCTTTCCTCGTAGCCCATGGCGTAGTACATGGAGCGGTTGGGCGCGCGCGACTTGCCCTGCGTGATGTTGGCGCTGCGGCTGTTGATGGGCTTGATGGAGATGGTTTTGTTGTCGGCCATGGAGGTCTCTTCGTGGGGAGGTGCGGGAAGTATGCGTCAGGCCGGCGGCCGTTTCCAATTGCTTTCGGGGCTTCCATTAATATGCCATGCATATGAGTGATGCCATGAAAACGTTGCACATTGAATTGCGCCAGTGGCGCCAGTTCGCCGCATTGGCCGAAGAGCTGCACTTCGGCCGGGCCGCCGCGCGCCTGCACATCACGCAGCCGCCGCTCACCCAGGCCATCGCGGGGCTGGAGCAGGCGCTGGGCGTGCGCCTGTTCGATCGCACCAAGCGCAGCGTGGCGCTCACGCCCGCGGGCCGGGCCCTGCTGCCTGAGGTGCGCGACCTGCTGGGCCGGGCGCAGGCGCTGCCCGAGCTGGCGCGCGCGGCCGCCGCGGGCGAGCTGGGCCGGTTGCGGCTGGCCTTCGTGTCCACCGTGGGGTTCGAACTGCTGCCGCGCTGGGTGCGCGCCTTTCGCCAGCGCTGGCCGCAGGTGGCGCTGGAGTTGATCGAGGCCACGGGCGACGTGCAGCTGGAGCTGCTCGCGCGGGGCGAGGTGGACGCGGGCATGGTGCTGCATTCCCCGGGGTTGCAGGCGCCGGGCCTGGCGCACGCGCGCATCGCCAGCGAGCCCTTCGTGGTCGCGCTGCCCGAGTCGCACCCGCTGGCCGCGCGGGACCACCCGGGGCTGCCGGCGCTGCTGGCCGAGCCGCTGGTGATCTTTCCGCGGCGCATCCTGCCGACCTTGCACGACGCCATCTTCGCGCTGTACCACGCGGCCGGCCGCGCGCCACAGGTGGCGCAGGAGGCGATCCAGATGCAGACCATCGTCAACCTGGTGTCGGCCGGGCTGGGGCTGGCCTGGGTGCCGCAGAGCGTGCGGCAGTTCCAGCGCCCCGGTGTGGTCTACCGCAGCCCAAAGCCCTCACGCGGGCGGGCCGTGCCGGCGTGCGAGACCAGCCTGGTCTGGCGCGCCGATGCACTCACGCCGGCGCTGAGCCACTTCATCGAATTCGCCCGCGCGCAAGCTGCACCACAATAGGCCCCATGTTGCAACACCCCCAGATCGACCCCGTCGCCCTCCAGATCGGCCCGCTGGCCATTCACTGGTATGGCCTGACCTACCTGCTGGCCTTCGGCCTGTTCCTGCTGCTGGCCAACGCGCGCCTGCGCCATCCCCCATTCGCCAGCGTGACCCAGCCGCCCTGGACGCGCCGCGACGTGGAGGACATCCTGTTCCTGGGCGTGCTGGGTGTGGTGGCCGGCGGGCGCATCGGCTACTGCCTGTTCTACAAGCCCGCCTACTACCTCGCCAACCCGCTGGAGATCTTCGCGGTGTGGCAGGGCGGCATGAGTTTCCACGGCGGCCTGCTGGGCGTGATGCTGGCCATGGTCTGGTACGCGCGCAGCCGCCAGCGGCCTTTCATGCAGGTGATGGACTTCGTGGCTCCTTGCGTGCCCACGGGACTGGCCGCGGGGCGGCTGGGCAACTTCATCAACGGCGAGCTCTGGGGCCGCGTGGCCGATCCCTCGCTGCCTTGGGGCATGGTGTTCCGCGGCGCGGGCGACCTGCCGCGCCACCCCTCGCAGGTGTACCAGTTCCTGCTCGAAGGCGTGTTGCTGTTCGTTCTGCTGTGGTTCTACGCCCGCAAGGAGCACGCGCGTGGCCAGGTCTCGGCCGTGTTCCTGTTCGGCTACGGCGTGTTCCGCTTCATCGCCGAGTTCTTCCGCGAGCCCGACGCTCACCTGGGCCTGCTCTCGCTGGGCATGAGCATGGGCCAGTGGCTGTGCGTGCCCATGATCCTGGCGGGCGCGTTCATGTGGTGGTGGTTCGGCAAGAGGCGCTGAACACCCCCTGCGCCGCTTCGCGGCTTCCCCTCTCTGGCGCCTTCGGCTGGGAGGGGGACGGCACCTTGGGCCGGCGGAGCCGGACCCTCGGTGCCCCTGGCGGGGCGTCGCAGGTCGTTGCTTGCTCAATACACCAGGTGCGCGCGCGCCTGGCAGTTGAGGGTTCGCAGGTGCACGTCGATCTGGCCCAGGTGCAGGCCCAGCACGTCGTGCAGGATGGGGGTGAGCACACTGCTCCCGATGCCGTCGAGCAACGGCCGCAGCGCCTGCAGCAGGTAGCCGGCGAGGGCGGTGACGGCGTTGGGCACGGTATCGCCGCCGGCGGACGAGTTGCCGTTCAGGCTGTTGGCGATCTCGTTGACGCAGGCCGCGTCGTTGGAGCCGATGAGTGCGCTGCACCCTCCGATCACGCCGCCGAGCACGGCCCCCAGGATGTCGCCCACGCTGGTCAGCAGCCCGCCGACGAGGTTGCCTACCCCGGTCAACAGGCCTTGCAGGTTGAGTGTCAGGGTGTGGCTCAGCAGGGCCAGCACCTCGCTGCTCAGCCCGCCCAGGAATCCACCGAGGCCGTTGGTGGTGTTCTCGATGCCGGCCTTGATGGTGGCCAGGCGGCCCACGCGGCAGGGCCGGCTGCCGCAGGCGACGCCTTGCGCGTTCCACAGGTTCTGCGCGGAGGCCTGGCGCTGCGCCAGAGTCAGGGCCGGCCCACGATCGAGCGTTTCCACCAGCAGGGTGGCCAGCAGCGCGTCGGTGATGTTCTTGACGGTGCTGCCCAGCAGCAGGTCGTTGCCCACCGTGCCGGTTTCGCCGGCCGCCAGGGTCACGCTCGCCTGCAGTGGCAGCGCGTCCATCTGTAGGTGCGTGCGCAGGCTCACCAGGTTCACGGGCCCCAGGCCCAGGCGCAGCAGGTCCTCGTCCGCCAGGTTCTGGTCGCAGCTCGCGCTGGTGGAGAAGATTTCATTTTCATTGGCCGGGTTGGCGCCGGGCCGGCCCACGCAGACCTTGACGATGGAGGCGTTCACCGCGATGGATGCGCGTTCCGTGCCATCGGGTTTGCGCAGCGCGGGTGTGCACATCTCGGTGAGCGTGCCTCGGCCGTTGACCAGGTCGACCATGATGGGCAGCTTGATCTGCGCGAGCTGGTTGATCACCGGCATGTTGCTGGTGCTGATCTCGATCCAGGTGCGCAACTGGGCGGTGTAGGCCGTGGCGCCCACGCCACCGATGGCCACGGAGGGCGGCTCGATCAGCACGGTCTTCGCGCTCACCAGGCCGGTCAGGCTCAGGCCGTTGACGGCCACCGCGTGCTTCTGCGTGGCCACGCCGATGGCCGAGTACACCAGGTCCAGCGCGTTCACGCCCACGTTGAGCGCCGAGGCGGCGTTGGCGCCGGGGGCGATGATCTCGGCGAACAGGCCCGAGGGCCCGCTGGCCAGGCTGCCGAGCTGCACCTCCAGGTCCGGCACGCCCAGGCGGGTGGCCACGGCGTTGAGCAGTGCGGCGTTGCTCGCCAACAGCGTGTCCTGCCCTGCGGCCGTGACGATGGCGTTGAGCAGCGGCCCCAGCTGCACAGTCTCGGCCGCGAGCAGGGTGTTGAGTTCGCCCACGCCGATGTCGGTGGCCACCGGGATGCCCATGGCCTGCAGCAGCCCGGCGGGGGTGATCTGCACCTGCGCCAGGCCGTCGTAACCCACCAGCGAGGTGCCGCTGAGGTCGAGCCCGATGCCCTTGAGCAGGTCGCCCAGCACCGAGTCTCCGGTGCGCAGCAGGGTGCTGCCCACCGAGAACGAGGCCAGCGGGTCGGTGGCGGCGGCGATCGCTTCGGCCCGCAGGCTGCGCTCGCCCGGAAAGAAAGCGAGCAGGGGCGGTGGCGCGCCTTCGATCACCACGTGCACGGCATTGAAGGCGGTCTGGTCGGCGGTGAAGTGGCGCTCCGTGCCCTGGGCCGGGTCCCAGCGGCCGCAGGTCACCACGGGTGTGAAGCCGGCGAGGTTCTGGCCGGCGTTGGTGAGAGCCGCCGCGCGGGCCGCGGTGCAATCGGCCGGCAGCACGGCCGAGCCGCCCGCGACGGCCGCGAGGTCGGCCGTCTTCTGCAGCTCGCGCTTCATGAAAAACAGGTAGCCCAGTTCGGTGCCCACGAGCGCGATCACGATCAGGCTGAGCGCGATGGCCGTGTTGATGACGATCGACCCGGACTGGCGGCGGAACATGGGGCGGTCCTAGAGCGCGGCGATGGCGCGGCTGGTGAGCGTGCCCGGCAGCCACTGGCTGGTGTCGAGCAGCGGCACCCAGGGCAGCAGGCGGCCGGCGGTGTAGGGGAAGGACACCGTCACGGTGAGCGTGGTGTTGGGGGTGGCGACGTTCACGCTCGCGGTCTGCGTGAGCCAGGCGCGGCGCGTGGCCGGCGTGTTGCTGTGCGCCAGCGGCACGATGACCGAGCCGCTCAGCGAGTCCCAGACCACGCTCTCGATGTGGGACTTGGCCGTGGCGAGCTCGGGGCCGGTGGCGGTGCGCAACTGGGGAAACATCTGCGCCGCGCGCGCACCGTCCGCCGCCGCGCGCGACAAGGCCTGCTGTGTGTAGAGCACGGCGCCGAAGGTGGCGATGCCGTAGAACGCCAGCAGCAGGCCCAGCAGCACGAAGGCGAATTCGATCGCCGCCACGCCGTGTTGCTGGCGGCTCACAGCGCGCTCCCGTCGAGCAGCACGCTGGCCCGGCCCACGATTTCGTTGGGCAGGGCAAAGGACGGGAAGGGGGGCAGCACCTGGTGCAGGTCGCCCAGCCGCACGGTGACGCTCACCTGGCAGCGCAAGGCCCACGAGGTGCCGCAGGGCAGTGTGCCGGCGGGCAGCAGGCAGGTACCGGTGGCGGTCTGGCAGACCTCGGGCAACGGGATGGTGAGCACCGCGGCCGTGGGCTTCCAGCCCAGGGAGCGGTCTTCGGCCACCTGCTGTGCCTTGAGCTGCCGCGCGGCCAGGCTGTTCTGGTGCCGCAGGGCCGCGCGCGCGCCGTCTTCGGCCGCGTTCTGCAGCCCGAAGCGGAAGGTGAACAGGATGCTGTAGCAGACGATCGAATAGACCAGGCCGAAGAAGAGCAGGAAGGCCATGGCGTACTCGATGGCGTACACACCGCGCTGGCGCCGGTGTCGGCGAAGGAGGGTCTGGGCCGGGCGCATGGCCGTGAACCGCTGGCCTTACTTGGCCTGCAGCCGCGAACCGAACCAGACCGGCAGTGGCTGCTCGAAGCTCTTCATGTAGCGCTGGTGGCTGGCCTCGGCCACCGCACCGTCGATGGGCCGTGGCGTGGCCGAGGCCTCGCGCCCCTCGCGCTGGCGCTGCAGCAGCTCGTGGGTGGCGTCCCCCACGCGCGCGGAAGGCGCGGCCGGGGTGGCCGGCGCCGGGGCCGATTGCGCCCACAGCGGCGGCGCCACCGCGAGCGCGGCCCACAGGGCCAGGCATCGCAGCGGGTGTGGGTGGTGCGTTCTTGTTTTCATGGAACCTCCTGAGGGTGTGACAGCGTGAGAGATCAGGGCGTGGCCAGGGGCGGGGGCGTGGTGAGCATCGGACTCAGCCGCAGGCCGGTATGCACCGCCAGGGTGCCCGCCAGCGGGCGGTGCGGCGCGAGTTCCTGGGCCAGTTGTTCGATCGCCTGGCGCGTGGCGCCGCTGAAGCGGGCTTCGTCCATCACCTGGCGGGCCTGCTCGGTCTGGCCCTGGGTGAGCAGGTACAGCGCGAGGTTGCTGCGCACCCGGGGGTGGGTGGGCAGCAGCTGCGCGGCCTGTTGCACCGGCAGGCGCGCGGCGTCGAAGCGCCGCGCGCGCAGCAGGGCGTAACCCAGGTCACTGAGCAGCAGGCCGTCGGCCGGCAGCACCTGGCGCGCGCGCTCGAACATCTCGGCCGCGCGCGTGTAGTCGTCGCTGGCGCCCGCGAGCAGGCCCAGGCCCCGGTAGGCGGCGGCGCGCTCGGGGGTGTCGAGCAGCTTGTCGTACAGCGCCGCGCTGGGCGCGGGCTGGCCGGTCTGGCGCAGGGCGTCGGCGCGCAGCAGGCGGGTTTCGGAACTGACCCCCCAGCGCTGCTCCAGCGCGTCGATGTGGGCGAGCGAGGCGAACCACATGCCGTTGCCCTGCATCTGGCGCACCAGCGACAGGTAGGTGGGCCGGTTGTCCAGCGTCGGTTCGCGGGCGGCGGCCTGTGCGGCTTCGAGCTGCGCCGCGTCCGGCAGCGAGGCGCAGGCACCCAGCGCCAGGGCGCCGGCACCGAGCAGCAGGCCGCCGCAGGCGCGGCCGAGCGAAGAGAGGCGGGTGGAGGCGGTGGTGTTCATGATCCGGTCATGCTCCCGACGGAGCGGATGATGGCGAGGAAACCGGGACCCGCGGTGACGATCACCAGCGCGGGCAGGAGGGTGGTGACCATCACGACGGTCATCTTCACAGTGATCTTTCCGATGAGCGCCTTCATGCCGGCCTTGCGGTGCACGCGCAGGCGCTCGCTGAACTGGCGGATCGGTTCCTGGATGGCGCCGCCGTGTTTGTCGACCTGGTTGATCAGGGCGACGAAGTCCATCAGGTGCTGGTTGTCGTGCAGGCCGGCCATGCGCTGGTAGGCCTGCTCGCGCGTGCGGCCCTGGCTGTACTGGCGGTTGGCCTGCGCCACTTCCGCGCCGAGCACCGGCAGCACGTGCTGGAAGTCGCTGGCGATCACCTGCAGGCTCTGGTCCAGGCTCAGGCCCACGCTCTGCAGCAGGCCCAGCATGTCCACGAACAAGGGCAGTTCGTGCGCCACGCGCTCGCGGCGCTGGCCGGCGCGGTGCTTGAGCAGCCACTTGGGGCCCATGAAGCCGATGGCGAAGGCCGCCGCGGACCACGACAAGGCGTTGCCCGAATGGCCCCAGGCCAGGTGGCCCAGCACGGGCAGGCCCAGCGCCAGCACGGCGCGCGAGATCAGCAGGGTGAGCTGGGCGCGCACCGGCGGCAGGCCGCATTGCTGGATGAGGCGGCGGTCTTCATCGGCCACGAGCAGCCGGCCCAGGCGGCTTTCCAGCCAGCGCGCGGGCCAGTGGCTGCCTTGCAGGAAGGCCAGTTCGTCGGGCAGGGCATGGGCTGGTGTGGCGTTCTCGCCCAGGGCCCGCTGGATGACCTGCGCCGTGGTCTGGCGCTGCGCGTGCTGGTGCAGCAGCAGGCCGGCGGCCATCGCCAGGGCCAGGGCCAGCAGGAGCACGGCCAGGATGGGCAGGGGCAGGGCGTTCATGGTGTGGGTCGCCTCGGATCAGGACAGCCGCGCCAGCCGGTAGAGCAGCAGCGCGCCGAACGCCTGCAGGCCGATGGCACCGAGCACCATGGCCTGCCCCGTGGGATCGCTCCACATGCGCGCGAAGTAGGCGCCGTTGGTGGTGACGATCGCCCCCCCGACCACCACCGGCAGCAGGCCCAGGATCCAGGCCGAGAAGCGCGTTTCGGCCGACATCGCCACCAGCTCCTGTTCGGCCTCCTCATGGTCGCGCATGAAGTGGGCGACGCGTTCGAGCAGCACATCGGAGCGGCCGCCGTAGCGCATGCCCAGGCCGAGGATGGAGGCCAGCAGGAAGATCTCTTCGATGTGCACCTTGCGCGCGACCTGCAGCAGCGCCTGGTCGATGTTCACGCCGGCCTTGATCAGGCCCATGGTGTTGTCCATGTGGCCGCGCAGCGGCTGCTTGGTGGTGGCCACGGCGGTCTGGAACGCGGCCTGGGTGGAGTGGCCCATCACGATCAGGCGCACGATCACGTCGAGAAAGCCGGGCAGTTGCCGGATGATCTGGCGCCGCATGCGCTGCACCCGAAGCCAGATGAAGAAGGCGCCACCGATGAGCAGCACCGCGAGCAGGCCCAGCGCGCTCACGGCGCCCGAGCTCAGCGCGGTGACACCGACCGAGACGGTGGTGACGGCCAGCCCGCCCAGCAGCGCACCCGGCGCCACCGCGCCCAGCAGCCAGCCCGGCAGGCGCACGGCGGGCTTGCGGGCGGTGGCCGAGGACGGCAGCGGCACCACCGGTGGGGGCGCACCAAAGCGCAGCGAACCCGAGGGCAGGGGGCTGGCGGCCACCGGATCGATGCGGTCGGCCAGGTGGCGCTGGGCCAGCTGGCGCCGCTGGCGCCGCACCGAAGCGGCCCACAGCAGCACGCCGACGGCGGCCAGCAGCAGGGCCACGGCGAGGGCGACGGCGCTGCGTTCAGGCATGGCCGTGCTCCGTGAGCTGGGCCTGCAGGCTCTGGCGCAGGCGCGCGATCTTGGGGGAGTGCGGCACCACGCCCATGGCGATCCAGCGATCGCCCTCCTGGCCATCGGGCAGCGTCACCGGTTCGTGGCGGAACAGCTCCTGCATCGCGACCACGCTGTCGTTCAGGCCGGTGATCTCGCTGATGGAGAGGATGCGGCGCGTGCCGTTGGGCAGGCGGCCGATCTGCACGATGAAGTCGATCGCGTTGGCGATCTGGCGGCGCAGGCTGAGTTCGCTGCCCTGGTAACCCCCGAAGCCCGCGAGCATCTCCAGGCGGTACAGGCATTCGCGCGGCGAACTGGCGTGGATGGTGCCCATGGAGCCGTCGTGCCCGGTGTTCATGGCCTGCAGCATTTCGATCACCTCGCCGCCGCGCACCTCGCCCACGATGATGCGGTCGGGCCGCATGCGCAGGCTGTTGCGCAGCAGGTCGCGGATGGCCACGCTGCCCGAGCCGTCATAGCCACCAGGGCGGCTCTCCAGCCGCACCACGTGGGGGTGGTTGAGGGCGAGTTCGGCGGTGTCTTCGATGGTGACCACGCGCTCGGTGTCGGGCGCGAAGTTGGCCAGCGCATTGAGCAGCGAGGTCTTGCCTGAGCTGGTGCCGCCGCTGACCAGGATGTTGCAGCGCGAGCGCACCGCCATTTCCAGCAGGTGGCCCATGGCCTGGTCGAAGGTGCCGAGCTCGAACAGCTCCTCGGGGCTCAACGGGTCCTTGCGGAACTTGCGGATCGACACCGCCGGGCCGTTGATGACCAGCGGCTCGATGACCACGTTGATGCGCCCGCCGTCGCTCAGCCGCGCGTCCACCATGGGGTTGGACTCGTCGAGCCGGCGGCCGATGGGCGCGAGGATGCGGCGGATGATGCGCATCAGGTGCTCGTTGTCGGTGAAGGCCACGTGCTCCTTCTGCAGCATGCCGCGGCGCGACACGTAGACCAGCTTGCTGCCGTTGATGAGGATGTCCTCCACGCTCGGGTCGTTCAACAGGTCTTCCAACGGGCCGAAGCCGGCGAATTCCTTGGTGAGGGCATCGGCGAGCAGCTGGGTTTCGCGCGCGTTGATCGGCACGCGGTGCAGGCGCACCTGGCTTTCGCATTCGAGGTTGACGAACTGCTGCACCGAGCTGCGCGACCAGCGCCCGAACTCGGCACCGAGTTCCTCGATGCGGTTGAGCAGGTGTTCGTGGATGAAGGTCTTGACGGTCTGGAACTCGTTGGAGTTCAGGAAGGCCTGCTGGTTGTCGGAAAACTCGACGTGGTTCGTCATGGCCTGTTACCTCCGGTGGATCCACTTGTTGAGCATCTGCGCCACGCGTGGCGTCCAGGGTGGGGGTTCGCCGCCGTCGGGTGGCACGCTGCCATCGATCCACGGCAGCAGGCCGCGCACCATCTGGCCGACCGCCTGCACATAGGGGTCGTTGCGCGCGGATCGCGCCAGCAGCTGGCCCTGGCACGAGGCCGCCAGCAGGGCGCTGGCGCGCGCCGGCAGCACGTGGCTCAAGGGCAGGCCGAGCTGGTGGGCGATGTCCAGCGCGGGCAGGTTCACGAACGGCTCGAACTTGTTGACCACCAGCGAGAGCCGCTGCATGTTGACGTCGTGTTCTCGCAGCTCGCGCAGCAGCGAGGCTGTGGAGACGATGCCGCCGATGCTCTGGTCGCAGACCACCCAGACCTGGTCGGCGTTGCGCGCAACCTGGGCCACGAAGTCGATCGACGAGAAGCCGCCGAGGTCGGCGATCTGCACGTCGAAGAAGTCGGTCAGGCGCTGGACCAGCGAGACCGACTCGGCGTGCGAGATCTCGCGGATCTGCGCCAGGCTGGCCGGCAGAGGCAGCACCGCCGCGCCGCTGGCGTGTTGCACCAGCGCGGTCTGCAGCAGGGTCGGGTCCAGGCGGTGCAGGTTGTGCACGCCGTCGACGAAGCTGAACTCGCTCTTGAGCCCGAGGTAGAGCAGGGCGTCGCGCGCGGGCAGCCCCAGGTCGAGCAAGGCGATGCCCTGGCGATGGGCCGCGCGCCCGGGCACGCGGGCGAGGGCGGCCGCGCGCTGCTCCTGCAGCATCGCGGCCAGGTTGCAGGCCAGCGTGCTGACCCCCAGGCCGACGCGCGCGCCGAGCAGCGCGATGCTGCGGCCCTTGGCCTGCGCAGAGCGCTGGCCCTGGCGCCGCGCCATCAGGTCCTGCAGCACCGCCAGCACCTCGGTGGTCGGGCCGTCGAGGTCGAGGAAGTCGTCCACGCCCGCGCGCAGGGCGGCGAGCGTGGTGTTGGTTTCGTTCGCGTGGCCGGTGCCGATCAGCAGCAACTCCGGCCAGTCGCGCCGCAGGGCGGTGGCCAGGCGCGTGCTGCGCAGGGCCTGGGCGCCCGAGAAGTCCAGGAACAGGGTGCGGGGGTGGGTCGTCGCGATGCGTTCGCCCAGCGCGGCCTCGTCGAGCGTGACCACCGTGACCTGGCCGAGGTGCCCCAGGGCCGCGTTCAGCCAACCTGCGTGCTCGCCGTTGTCCGACGCGTACAGGTAGACGTTGTGGCTCTGGACCGTGGTGTTCAGGGGGGTGGGCATGGTGCTCATGGCGGTAGGCCGGGCGTCACCGGGAAAAACCGGGCAGGGCGTCGTCGGCCCCGTTGCCCACGACGAAGCCGCGCCAGAAGGCGGGCTCGCGCTGTTCGGTGCGCCCGGGCAGCGCCGCATCCACCTGCGTGCCCTGGGCGAACGGCTTGACGAGGTGGGGCGTGACCACGATCACCAGTTCGCGTTCGTTCTGCAGGTAGTCCTGGCGCTTGAACATCGTGCCCAGCACCGGCAGGTCGCCGAGCATGGGCACCTTGTCCACGCTGGAGGTGGTGGTGCGGCTGACCAGTCCACCGATCACGAAGCTCTCGCCGTCGCCGAGTTCGACCGTGGTGTCGGCGCGGCGCGTGGTGATCGCGGGCACGGCGACACCGCTGAGCGTGACGGCGTTGGTGTAATCGAGGTCGCTCGCCTCGGGCGCCACCTTGAGCACGATGCGCTGGTTGGACAGCACCGTGGGCGAGACGGTCAACCCGATGCCGAAGGGCTTGTATTCGATGCTGGTGGTGCCCAGGCCTTGCGCCACAGGCACCGGAATCTCGCCCCCGGCGAGGAAGTTCGCGCTCTGGCCCGAGAGCGCCACCAGCGTGGGCTCGGCCAGCACGCGGGCCAGGCCGTTGCCTTCGAGCAGGCCCAGGTTCAGGCCGATGTTGGCCTTGCCGAAGTTCATCAGCAGGCCGAAGGCCTGGGCCAGCGGCGAAGTTGCCTCGCCCTTGATCACGCCGTTGGGTTCGAAGCTGGCCGATGTGAGCGTGCTGGGCGAGAACACACCGAAGCTGAAGCCATGCTTGTTCGGTGCGGTGCTGAAGAGGTTGAGCCCGGCCTGCTTGAGCACGCGCTTGTTGAATTCCACGATCTTGACTTCGACCTGCACGGTCTGGCTTTTGACGCTCAGGGTGGCGCGGTCGGCCAGCGGGGCCTTGTCGGGCTGCAGCGCGAGGGCCGCCTCGCGCGCCTGCTGGTGCTCGGCGGCTGTCGGGAAGGCGCCCTGCAGCACGGCGGCGTCGCGCTGCACGTGGACGGTGTAGGTGGTGGCGGCGTCGCTGCCCCGCTCCCACACCAGCAGCGAGGTGCTGCCAGGGGCCTTGCCGGTGATGATGAGGCGCGCGCCCGCTGCACCCGACGCCCCGCGCGCCTTGCGCGTGACCATGACCGAGGCGACCTGCTCGTTGGCAATGGCGATGCGGTCCACACCTTTGTCGATCACCAGTTCCTGCTGAGTGCCCGCGGTCAGCCGCAGGGGCCGGGTGGTGCCTGCGCTGGCCGATGCGTCGCTCGCCGGTTGCGCGAACAGGCCACCCGAGGTGGCGGTGATCAACAGGCCCGCCAGCAGCGCCAGGCGCGGCCAGCGAGAAGGCCGGGGAAGGGGGCGGGGTGTGGGCTTGAACATCATGCGGAGCACCTGGTGGGTTGACGCGCGTGGTCTCAGTAGCGCACGGTGTCGCGGCGGTCGCCGCGGATGATCTCGACCTCGTGGCCCGTGGGGGCCGCGGTTGCCAGCACCGCGCGGGGCACGGCAATGCCGGGCTGCGCCGGCCGGCGGGCGCTGCCACCGGCCGCGAGGTCCTGGGTGGTCAGGCCGGCAAGCGCGCGGTCCATGCCGGTGAGCGCGCCGCCGTTGCGGCGGGCCGGCTGCAAGGCGGTCTGCAGTTCGGCGAACAGGGTGGGATCGGGTTCGGCGGTGTCGTTCGGGTGGCGCAGCGCCAGCAGCAGGCGACCGTTGGCCTCGCCCAGCGCGAGCCGGTTCACGTCTTCCACCGGCACGGCGAGCACGGCGGTGCGCGCGGGCTGCTGGTTGCCTGCCTGGGGTTTCTGGCCGCCCCGGCCCTCGCCGCTGGTGGGCATGCCGTCCACCGATGCCGTGCCGAAGGCCAGCACGCGCTTGCGCGCCAGCAGCAGGCGCGACTGGCTGCGGTCCACGTCCCGGCCGTCGGCCTTGAGGGCGAAGAACACATCGACGAAATCGCCCGGGCGCACGCTGTTGGCCACGCCCATGACCTCGTCGGCCTTCACGGCCACGGCGCGTTCGCCGGGTTCCAGGCGCAGGGCCAGGCCGGAGACCAGCTGGTTTTCGAGCAGCGGGGCGCCGGTGCCCAGGTCGAACACCGGCACGCGGCCGACCGCCTCGGCCACCGTCATGAAGGCGCCGGCCGGGTTGATGGTGAGTTGCGCCACGCGCAGCGCGCCGGCTTCGATGGCCTGGCCCGCCGGCAGCGGTTTGGTGGCCACCACCACGGGGAAGGTGGCCTCGGCCGGCGCGAGCTGCGCCACCGGCTGCGGGGCAGCCACGGGCGGGGGTGGTTTGCGGCTGAGCATCCACGCATAGCCGATCAACAAGAGCGCCAGCAACACCAGGACGCCAGCGATGATTTGGGTGAATCGGATCATGGTGTCGGGCCTTTGAAGGGATGGGTCGGTGCCTGCGGCGCTTCAGCCGCCAGCGCGCCAGGCCATGAAGGCGATGGTCGAGGCGGCGAGATACGCCGCCAGGGGGATCGGGCGTGCGCGCAAACCGGTGCCACGCGGCCGGCCCGAGAGTGCCAGTGCCAGGCGTGGCGCCAGGGGCCAACGCTGCAGCGCGAGCCAGAGCAGGCCATGCAGGCCGGCCAGCAGGCTGGCGGCGACCCAGATGGGCAGCAGCGGCTGCAGGCCCACCCACAGGCCCAGGGCGCCCGCGAACTTGACGTCGCCCGCGCCCATGAGCCCGAAGGCATAGAAACAGAGCAGGCCGCCGAACGCGGTGGCACCGCCCAGCAGGGCCTGCGGCCAGGTCAGGCCGAAGGGCTGCAGGTCCAGGGCCAGGGCGAGCAGCGCCAGCGCGATGCCCGCCAGCACCAGCCCGTTGCGCACCCGGCGCTCGAGGCCATCGTGAACGATGGCGATCAGCAGCCAGAGCAGCAGGACCAGTTTCATGGCACAGGACCTTGGGGCTGGTGGGTGAGAGGGATCAGGGGGTGCCGCTGGTGCCGGTGGTGGCCACCGTGCGCACGTTCGCGAAGATGGCGTTCAACGTGTCCTGGACGCCGTTCTCGCCGGTGAACACCGCGAGCAGGATGACCGCCATGAGGCCGGCGATGATGCCGTATTCGATTGCGGTGGCGCCTTCTTCGTCGCGCAGGAAACGGGTGATGGCTGCTTTCATGATGAACTCCTGTAGGGAAAACTGGATTGAGAACTTTGGATCGACTGTCAATTGATCGGCATGGCCGATCGGCTAGAAATGAGGCCCTTGGTTTTCATCACCGAGCGGTTAATCGGTGAGGGCGGATGGGTGGTTTCGATAATTCAACCTCCTTGCATGAAAGCCAATCCGATGCGACACCGGAAAGACAATCCAACATTCCCTGCACGCTTTTGGCCGTTGACCCCAGAGCGCGCCGTGGTGCTGCGTTCCCGCGGTGTTCACCCCGTTGGGGTGATTGCCAGACGGATTCGCTTCGATCTGACAATCCTATCGACGGGGCGATTGGATAATGAAGGAAAGTCAGGGGTTTGCACCGCCTATTAATTCGGTTTGATGCAATTGCCGTGAGGTATTGCGCAGGCAATGCAAGGTAATTGAATCTGGTATTTTGACCAAATGGTCGTGGTTGGAAGAAGAGGACGGACGCGGCATGTCCCGGAATGCAAAAATTTGCATGGGAATGGACGTCCGATTGCATCGATGGGCGAAATGGCCGGCAACCCGGGATGCCGAGCCGCCGCCACGCAGGCCCCGACCTCGGCGGTGCTTCGGGTAAGTCCGGGTGTCGGGGGTGCGATGGATGGTTTTAGAATTACGTGTAATTACAGATAATTTTGCAAGCGACCCATGCTCAATTCCCTGCATGACGAAGTGGCCACGAAGCTGCGCGAGCGCATCTTCGCGGGGGCGCTCGCCCCGGGCAGCTTCGTTGACGAACCCGCGCTGTGCGCGGAACTGGCCATCTCGCGCACGCCGCTGCGCGAAGCCCTGAAGGTGCTGACCGCCGAAGGCCTGGTGCGGCACGAACCCCGGCGCGGCTGTTTCGTGAGCGAGGTCACCGAGCGCGATCTTGACGAGATCTTTCCTGTCATCGCGCTGCTTGAAGGCCGGTGCGCCTTCGAGGCCGCGAACAACGCGAGCGATGCCGACCTGGCCGCCCTGGAGCAACTGCACGACCGCCTCAACCGCAGCGCCCGGGCCCGGCTCATCAACGAGTATTACGACGCCAACTTCAAGATCCACGAGGCCATCATCACGCTGGCGAACAACCGCTGGCTGGCCCAGGTGATCGGCGACCTGCGCAAGATCGTCAAGCTCGCGCGCCTGCAACAGCTTCACGCGCCGGGGCGGCTGGACCAGAGCCTGTCCGAGCACATGGCGGTGTTCGCCGCGCTCAAGGCGCGCGACGCCGAGGGCGCCGAAGCCGCCATGCGCACCCACCTCACGCGCCAGCGCGTGGCCTTGCGGGAACTGGCCCGCAATCAGACATCGAGGCTTTCGGCATGACCCCACCCGACTGGCTGGCGCAAGGCGTCTCCCTGCTGCGCCCGACGGTGAAAACCGCTGGCCCGCGCTCGACCCAGGAGCGGCTCGATGCCACTTTGCGGCTGGACGAAGAGGCCATGTCGCCGCGCATGCTGCGCCAGTCCCTGCGGGACCTGCAGGCCATCGTGGACCCGCTGGTGAGCGAGGTCGAGGGCGGGCGCCGCGCGCAGGCCATGATGGACTGGTACGCCAGCGCCTCGCCGCCGCAGCGGCGCGACCTCTGGCTGCTCATGAGCGAGCGCTTCGTGGCCGATCCCCAGCGCGTCAAGAAGGCGCAGGCCCAGTTCGCCGCCGCCGTGGGCACGCCCGACGAGGCCGCGGCCGAGGTGCTCTACCGGCGCGCCACCGTCTCGCCCCGGCGCCGCCTGCTGCAGCGCTTCAGCGCCAACCCCGAGGGCGTGCGCTTCCTGGTGGACATGCGCGCCGAGCTGCAGCCGCAGCTGCGCAGCGACAAGCGCCTGTTCGCGCTGGATGTGGAGATGGAGTACATGTTCTCCACCTGGTTCGACGTGGGCTTTCTCGACCTGCGCCGCATCACCTGGGATTCGCCGGCCTCGCTGGTCGAAAAGCTCATCAAGTACGAAGCGGTGCACGACATCCGCAGCTGGGCCGACGTGAAGAACCGGCTCGACAGCGACCGCCGCTGCTACGGCTTCTTCCACCCGCGCCTGCCCGAGGAACCGCTGATCTTCGTGGAGGTGGCGCTGATGAACGAGATCGCCGCCAGCATCACGCCGCTGCTCGACGAGGCGGCCGCGCCCGCCGACCTGGGCAAGGCCACCACCGCCATCTTCTATTCGATCAGCAACACGCAGACCGGCCTCAAGGGCGTGAGCTTCGGGGACTCGCTCATCAAACGCGTGGTCGAGACGCTCAAGCAGGAGTTCCCCCGCCTCAAGACCTTCGCCACCCTTTCGCCCATTCCGGCCCTGCGTGGCTGGCTCACGAAGAACGCCCCGGCCGAGATGCTCAAGGCCTGGGAGCGCGTGGACGAACTGGCCGAAAACGCGCCCGAGCGCCGGGCGCTCATGGGCTGGGCCGCGCGTTATCTGGGCGACGAACTGAACGAAGGCAAGCCGCTGGACCCGGTGGCGCGTTTCCACCTGGGCAACGGCGCGCGGGTCGAGCGCCTGAACTGGGCTGCCGATCCGTCGGCCAAGGGGCTGAAACAGTCCTACGGCCTGATGGTGAACTACCTCTACGATCTCAAGCGACTGGACAAGCACCGCGCCTCGCTCGCGCAGGGAAAGATCCCGATAGCCGCGGCCATCAAGGACCTCTATCTTTGAAGCCGCCATTTCAACCACAAGGAGACAACAGCATGACCGAGAGCCTGAATCGACGAGACATCCTTCGCACGGCCGTGGCCGGCGCCGCCCTCTACGCCACGGCGGGCCATGCCCAGTCGACCTGGCCCACCAAGCCGGTGACCCTGATCGTGCCGTTCCCGGCCGGGGGCGGCACCGACGCGTTCGCGCGGCCCATGGCCGCGCAGTTCGCCCGGCTCTCGGGCAAGAGCCTGGTGATCGACAACCGGGGCGGTGCGGGCGGCACGCTGGGCGCCAGCATCGCGGCCAAGGCCGCGCCCGACGGCTACACCTTGTTCATGGGCGCGGTGCACCATGCGATCGCGCCCAGCATGTACCCCAAACTCGACTACGACATCGAAAAAGACATGGTGCCGCTGATCCTGGTGGCCAGCGTGCCGCAGGTGGTGGTGGTCAACCCCAAGCGCGTGACCTCCGCCAACTTCAAGGAGTTCCTCGCCATGGCCAAGGCCAACCCGGGCAAGCTCAACTACGCCTCGGCCGGCAGCGGCACCTCGCACCACCTCGCGGGCGAACTCTTCAAGCAGCAGACCAAGACTTTCATCACCCACATTCCCTACCGCGGCGCGGGACCGGCGCTCAACGACCTGATCGCTGGCCAGGTGGACGTGATGTTCGACGGCCTGGGCTCGTCGGCCGCGCACATCAAGGGCGGGCGCATCAAGGCACTGATGGTGTCGGGCAAGCAGCGCAGCCCGGCCTTGCCGGACGTGCCCTGCGCGGCCGAGATGGGCCTGCCCGACTACAACGTGACCACCTGGTACGGCGTCTGGGCACCCAAGGGCACGCCGGCCGACGCGCAGAAAGGCGCGATCGATGAAATCCGCAAGGCCGTGAGCACGGACGAAGCGAAAGCGGTCTGGGCCAACCAGGGTGCGGAATTCGCCAACGTGAGCGGCCCGCAGTTCGATGCCTTCGTCAAGGGCGAAATCCAGAAGTGGGCGCAGGTGGTCAAGGCCTCGGGCGCCACGCTCGAATGAGCGGCCGGGTCCACCTGGCCATCGATCACGCGCTGGCGCGCGTGACGCTGTCCCACCCGGGCAAGTTCAACGCCATGTCGCGCGCGATGTGGCGCGAGCTGAAGGCGGTCTTCACCGAGTTGCAGGCGCGCACCGAGTTGCGCGGTGTGATCGTGGCGGGCGAGGGCGGGCACTTCTGCGCCGGTGGCGACATCGCCGAGTACCCGGGCTTTCGCTTCGATGCCGACGCGCTGCGCGACTTCCACGAGAACGACGTGTGGGGCGGTCTGGGCGCCATGCTGGCTTGCGACCTGCCGCTGCTGGCGCAGATCGAGGGCAACTGCATGGGCGCGGGCGTGGAGATCGCGAGCTGCTGCGACATCCGCGTGGCCGGCGAGGGCGCGCGGTTCGGTGCGCCGATTGCCCGCCTGGGCTTTCCCATGGCCCCGCGCGAAGCCGAACTGGTGGCGCGCGAGGTCGGCCTGGCGAGCGCGCGCGAGATGCTGCTGGAAGCCGCCGTGCTCGACGCGCACGAGATGAAGGCGCGCGGCTTCCTGCAAGCGGTGCGGCCCGATGCCGGCCTGGCCAACGAGGTGCAGGTCCGCGCGCAGCGGATCGCGCGCCTGGCGCCGCAGGCCGCGCGCCAGAACAAGCAGACCCTGCGCGCGCTCGGCGCGGGCCAGCCGGTGCAGGCGGTGGTCGAGCAGGCCTACCATTACGCCGCCCAGGCCGAACACCGCGAAGGCATTGCCGCCTTCCTGGCCAAGCGCCAACCCGTTTTCTGAATCCCTTCTTCTCTTCGTTGCGTTCCCACACCATGAACCACAACCTGTACGCCGCGTTGCGCGCGGCCTTTCCCGCCGACCTCGACAGCACCGCCGTGGAGACGGTGGGCGGCGCCCATGCCGGCCTGCGCTACTCCTGGCGCGACCTGGACCGCGCCAGCGCCATGATGGCCAACCTGCTCGATTCGATGAAGCTGCCCGAAGGCTCGCGCATCGCGGTGCAGGTGGAGAAGTCGGTCGAGGCCTTGGTGCTGTACCTCGCCACCTTGCGCGCGGGCCATGTGTTCCTGCCGCTCAACACGGCCTACCAGGCCGGTGAGATCGAGTACTTCATCGGCAACGCCGAGCCCGCCGTGGTGGTCTGCAGCCCGGCCAACTTCGGCTGGGTCTCCAAGATCGCCTTCAAGGCCGGCACGCGCCATGTGTTCACGCTGGGCGACGACCGCACCGGCAGCCTGCTGGAGCGCGCCGCGCACCACAGCGCCGAGCACACCCCGGCGCACAACCGCGCCGAAGACCTGGGCGTGATCATCTACACCAGCGGCACCACCGGGCGCAGCAAAGGCGCGATGCTGTCGCACGGCAACATGCTGAGCAACGCGCAAGTGCTGCGCGAGTACTGGGGCTGGAAGCCGGGCGACGTGCTGATCCACGCGCTGCCGATCTTCCACGTGCACGGCCTGTTCGTGGCCATCCACGGCGCGCTGATCAACGGCAGCCCCATGTTGTGGCTCAACAAGTTCGAGCCGCGCGCGGTGCTGGAGCTGTTCCCGCGCGCGACGGTGTTCATGGGCGTGCCCACGCTGTACGTGCGCCTGCTCGCCGAGCCAGGCCTCACGAAGCAGCAGGTGGCCCACATGCGCCTGTTCATCTCGGGCTCCGCGCCCTTGCTGATCGAGACCTTCGAGGAGTGGAAAACCCGCACGGGCCACACCATCCTGGAGCGTTACGGCATGAGCGAGACGGTGATGATCACCTCCAACCCCTATGCGGCGGACGCGCGCTTTGGCGGCGCGAGCGAGCGGCGCGGCGGGACGGTGGGCTTTCCTCTGCCGGGCAACGAACTGCGGGTGGTGGACGAGGACACGAAGGCGGTGCCGGTGGGCGAGATCGGTGCGATCCAGGTGCGCGGGCCGAATGTGTTCAAGGGCTACTGGCGCATGCCCGAGAAGACCGCCGAGGAGTTCACTGCGGACGGCTTCTTCAAGACCGGCGACGTGGGCCGCATCGACGAGCGGGGCTATGTGAGCATCGTCGGGCGCAGCAAGGACCTGATCATTTCCGGGGGGTACAACGTCTACCCGGCCGAGATCGAGGGCTACATCAACGAGATGCCGGGCGTGGCCGAGAGTGCGGTGGTGGGCGTGCCGCACCCGGACTTCGGCGAGGTGGGGGTGGCGGTGGTGATCGCCAAGCCCGGGGCTTCGGTGAAGCCCGATGAGGTGGTCTCTTCCCTCAAGGCGCGGCTGGCCAACTTCAAGATCCCCAAGCGCTGTGTGGTGGTGGCGGAGCTGCCGCGCAATACCATGGGGAAGGTGCAGAAGAACCTTCTTCGGGATCAGTACAAGGGCTTGTTCGCCTGACTGCTTTTCTCCGGCTGCAGCGGTCCTCGGCGACCGGGGTGGCCGGCTCCGCTCATGTCCCCCGAACCGGCTGCGCCGGTTCTCCTCCTTTACTTCGCTGCGCCGGCCACCCCGGTCACCGAGGACCTGTAGGCGTGCCAACACTGGCATGCCCGCGTGCTGGCAGGAGACAGGGTCACTGGGCTCTGCGCAGCGGGGTAAAGGAGGAGACCCGGCGAAGCCGGGTCGGGGGACACCCGCGGAGCAGAGCCCAGTGACCCTGACTCCCGCGAGGTATCACCCCAGAAGACTCAGCGAAGCACCAACACAGGAATGTGCGAATGCGTCAGCACCTGCTGCGTTTCACTGCCCAGCAGAAGACGCTTGATGCCACGACGCCCGTGCGACGCCATCACGATCAGATCGCACTTGTTGCGCTTGGCCGCCGCGATGATTGCCTCGGCCACCAGATCGGACTTCACCGTCACCGGCTTCACCTTCACCTCGCGCAACTGCCCGGCCGACTTCACGGCATTCACCGCCACCAGCGCCTCTTCCTGCCATTGTTTCTCGATGCGCGCCACCTCGGCCGCCGCCAACGCCACACCACCCTCGAAATAGGTTTGCGGGTAACGCGGAATCACCTTGAGCGCCACCACCTCCGCACCCGTCAGATCGGCCAGGTTCAGGCCATGCTCCACCGCCTTCTGCGACAGCTTCGAACCGTCGGTCGCCACGAGAATTCGCTTGTACATGGTTGTTCTCCTTGGTGGTTGAAATCGGAAGCCCCAGCGTAACAAAGCATGGGCTTCGGGTGTTGACCTATGTCAATGGCCCGAAACACGGCGTGGAATACCCTCACGGCATGACCCCGGCAGCCTCAGCGCTCGTGGCAAGGCACGTGCCTGCCCCATCGCCCTCGACAGGTGAGGAGGCACCGCCGCGCGCCGACTGGCTCGGCACGCACCGGGGTTCCCTCACCGTCACCGACGACTTCGCCATCCTCGACGACCCCGTCGAACAGGAAACCTTCACCCACCGCCTCGCGCCCGAAGGGGAAGCCGAATCCGTGCTGGTGGTGCAGGGCATGTACTGCGCCGCCTGCGCCGACACCGTCGAGTCGGTGCTGCAGCACCTGCCCGGCGTGCAGCGCGCCCAGGTGCACGCCGCCACGCGGCGCCTCACGCTGCGCTGGGACCCGACGCGCACGCGCCTCTCCAGCCTGGCCCGCGCGCTGGGCGACACCGGCTACCGCCTGCTGCCCATGCAGCACGCGCTCTCGGTCAGCGAACGCCTGCGCGAAACCCGCCAGGCGCTGTGGCGCCTCTTCGTGGCCGGCTTCTGCATGATGCAGGTGATGATGTACGCATGGCCCGCGTACGTCACCGCGCCCGGCGAGATCCCGCCCGACATCACCCAGCTGCTGCGCTGGGCCAGCTGGGTGATCAGCCTGCCCGTGGTGTTCTTCGCCAGCGGTCCCTTCTTCGCCAGCGCCTGGCGCGACCTGAAGCACGGCCGCGTGGGCATGGACACGCCAGTGTCCATCGGCATCCTCGTCACCTTCCTCGTCAGCTCGGCCGCCACCTTCGACCCCGCCGGCCCCTGGGGCGCCGAGGTCTGGTTCGACTCGCTGACCATGTTCGTGTTCTTCCTGCTGGGCGGGCGCTACCTGGAGCACAAGGCGCGCGACCGCACGGCCGGCGCGCTCGACGGGCTCATGAACCGGCTGCCCGAGGTCTGCGAGCGGCAGAAACCCGACGGCGGCTACGAGTCCGTTTCGCTGCGCCGCCTGCGCGTGGGCGACACGGTGCGCGTGCAGGCCGGTCAGGCCTTTGCGGGCGATGGTGAATTGCTCGATGGCCTGGCCATGGTGGACGAAGCCCTGCTGACAGGCGAGTCGCATCCGGTGTCGCTCCAGGCCGGTCAGGGCGTGGTGGCCGGCAGCTTCAACCTCGGCGGCCCGGTGCGGGTGCGCATCGACCGCCTCGGCGCCGACACGCGTTTCGCGCAGATCGTCCAGCTGATGGAACGGGCCTCGACCGAGAGGCCCCGCCTGGCCGTGCTGGCCGACCGCGTCGCGGCGCCTTTCCTCGTCTTCGTGCTGCTCGCGGCCGCGGTGGCAGGCTTCTACTGGTGGCAGATCGACCACACGCAGGCCCTCGCGGTGGCGGTGGCCGTGCTCATCGTCACCTGCCCCTGCGCGCTGTCGCTGGCCACGCCGGCGGCCATGCTGGCCTCGGCCGGCGCGCTGGCGCGGCGCGGCGTGCTGGTGCGCCGGCTGCAGGCCTTCGAGGCGCTGGCGGGCATCGACGCCGTGGTGTTCGACAAGACCGGTACGCTCACGCACGACCGCCTGGCGCTGCAGAAGGTCATCCTCCCGGAGGGTGCAAGCCTCCCGGAAGCGTGGGCGCTGGCGGGTGCCCTCGCCGAAGGCTCGCTGCACCCCGTGTCCCGGATGATCGCGCGCGAGGCCATGGCGCGCCAGCCCGACCTGGCTCCACTGGCAGGGCATACCGAGCGGGCAGGGCAGGGCATGCAGGCCTTGCGGCCCGACGGAAGCTGGGTGCGCCTGGGCTCGGCCGAGTACTGCGGCCTCCCGCCATCGGCGGCCGGTGAGCCCCTGCCTGCCGTTCACCTGAGCGACGCCCGCGGCTGGATCGCGAGCTTTGTTCTGCAGGAAAGTTTGCGCGACGACGCGGTGGCTGCCGTGGCCGCGCTGCGCGCACTCGGCGTGCGCACCTGGCTGCTGTCGGGCGACCGCGAGGCGGCCGCGCGGCAGGTGGCCCAGGTGGTGGGCGTGGACCACGTGATCGCGGGCGCCTCGCCCGAGCAGAAGCTGGCCGAGATCGCGGCGCTGCAGGCGCGCGGCCTGAAGGTGGCGATGGTGGGCGACGGGCTCAACGACGGGCCGGTGCTCGCGCGCGCCGACACCTCCTTCGCGCTCGGCCACGCGGCACCGCTGGCGCAGTCGCAGTCGGACTTCATCGTGCAGGGCGGCCAGGTCATGGACGTGGTCAACACCCTCACGCAGGCGCGCGCCACGCTGCGCACCGTGCGGCAGAACCTGGCCTGGGCCGCGGCCTACAACGTGGTCAGCGTGCCGCTCGCGCTGGCCGGCTACATGCCGCCCTGGCTGGCCGGCCTGGGCATGGCAGCGAGTTCGCTGCTGGTGATCGGCAACGCCCTGCGCCTGGCCCGGCACTGAAGGCTTTCGATGGACATCCTCTATCTCCTGATCCCGCTGTCTGTGCTGCTCGTGTTCGGCATCATCGGCGTGTTCTGGTGGGCGCTCCAGACGGGGCAGTTCGACAACATCGAACGCGAAGGCGAGCGCATCCTCAAGGGCGATTGAGGGCGCGCTTGACCTAGGTCAAGGCCCGACAGGAACTCCCTGCGCACACTGTCGGCAGTGACATTGGCAAGGAGTATGTGTATGTCCATGACCAACAGGGCCAGCCATTCGGCGGTCTACAACGACAAAGTCGTTCGGCAGTTCGCCATCATGACGGTGGTCTGGGGCGTGGTGGGGATGCTGGTGGGCGTGATCATCGCCGCGCAGCTGACCTGGCCGGCGCTCAACCTGGGCATCGAGTGGCTGTCCTACGGCCGCCTGCGGCCGCTGCACACCAACGCGGTGATCTTCGCCTTCGGGGGTTGCGGCCTGTTCGCCGCCAGCTACTACGTGGTGCAGCGCACCTGCCAGGTGCGGCTGTTCGGCGGGCAGCTCGCCGCCTTCACCTTCTGGGGTTGGCAGGCCGTGATCCTGCTGGCCGTGGTCTCGCTGCCCATGGGCATGACCTCGGGCAAGGAATACGCCGAGCTGGAGTGGCCGATCGACGTGCTCATCACCCTCGTGTGGGTGGCCTACGCCATCGTGTTCTTCGGCACCATCGGCCTGCGCAAGGTGCGCCACATCTACGTGGCCAACTGGTTCTTCGGCGCCTTCATCCTGGCCGTGGCCGTGCTGCACATCGTCAACAGCGCCGCGCTGCCGGTGGACATCTTCAAGAGCTACTCGGCCTACGCCGGCGTGCAGGACGCGATGGTGCAGTGGTGGTACGGCCACAACGCCGTGGGCTTCTTCCTCACCGCCGGTTTCCTCGGGATGATGTACTACTTCATCCCCAAGCAGGCCGAGCGCCCGGTGTACTCGTACCGCCTGTCCATCGTGCACTTCTGGGCGCTGATCTTCACCTACATGTGGGCCGGCCCGCACCACCTGCACTACACCGCGCTGCCGGACTGGACGCAATCGGTGGGCATGGTGTTCTCGCTCATCCTGCTCGCGCCCAGCTGGGGCGGCATGATCAACGGCATCATGACGCTCTCGGGCGCCTGGCACAAACTGCGCGACGACCCCATCCTGCGCTTCCTGATCGTCTCGCTCTCGTTCTACGGCATGTCGACCTTCGAGGGGCCGATGATGTCCATCAAGACGGTGAACGCGCTCTCGCACTACACCGACTGGACCGTGGGCCACGTGCACTCCGGCGCGCTCGGCTGGGTGGGCCTGGTGACCATGGGTTCCATGTACTACCTGATCCCGCGCCTGTACGGCCAGAAGAAGATGTACTCGGTGCCCGCCATCGAGCTGCACTTCTGGATCGCCACCCTGGGCATCGTGCTCTACATCGCCGCGATGTGGATCGCCGGTGTGATGCAGGGCCTGATGTGGCGCGCCGTCAACCCCGACGGCAGCCTGACCTACACCTTCGTCGAATCGGTCAAGGCCACCTTCCCGTTCTACGTCATCCGCCTGCTCGGTGGCGTGCTGTACCTGGCCGGCATGGGCGTGATGCTCTGGAACACGGTGATGACCGCGCGCAACGGCCGCGTGGAAGACGTCCGCATTCCCGCCCTCAACCCCGCCCACGCCTGAGGAGCCACAACCATGGCCGACAACAACAAGCCCCAGGGTTTCACCCACGAGCGGATCGAGACCAACAACTTCCTGATGATCGTGCTCATCGTGCTGGTGATCGCGGTCGGTGGTCTGGTCGAGATCGTCCCGCTGTTCTTCCAGAAGTCCACCACCCAGCCGGTGGAGGGCCTCAAGCCGTACAGCGCGTTGCAGATCGCCGGGCGCGACGTGTACGTGCGCGAGGGTTGCTACAACTGCCACTCGCAGATGATCCGCCCATTCCAGGCCGAGACGCTGCGCTACGGCCACTACTCGGTGGCGGGCGAATTCGTCTACGACCGGCCCTTCCAGTGGGGCAGCAAGCGCACCGGTCCCGACCTGGCGCGCGTGGGCGGGCGCTACAGCGACGAATGGCACCGCATCCACCTGAACAACCCGCGCGACCTCGTGCCCGAGTCCAACATGCCCGCCTACCCCTGGCTGGAGAAGAAGACCGTGAACGAGGCCGGCCTGCCCAAGCGCATGGAAGTGCTGCGCACCCTGGGCGCGCCCTACACCGACGAAGAAATCGCCGCATCCCAGGCCGACGTGAAGGGCAAGACCGAAATGGAAGCCCTCATCGCCTACCTGCAGGTGCTGGGCACCGCCATCAAGTGAGCGCCAGGAGAACACCCCATGGACATCAATGACCTGCGCAGCGCCGTCACCGTGATCAGCCTGATGACCTTCCTGGGCATCGTGGGCTGGGCCTGGGCCCGGCGCAACCAGCACCGCTTCGACGAGGCAGCCATGCTGCCGTTCCAGGACGAAGCCACCCCCGACAGCACGAAAGAAACGTCATGAGCGACTTCACCAGCGAATTCTGGAACTGGTACGTGGCCGGGCTGACCATCGTCAGCATCATCGCCTGCCTGGTCCTGCTCTGGATCAGCGGCACCACCAAGGTCAAGGCCTCGGCCGACAACACCACCGGCCACGTGTGGGACGGCGACCTGCGCGAGATGAACAACCCGCTGCCCAAGTGGTGGGTCTACCTCTTCATCATCACCGTCGTGTTCTCGCTCGCCTACGGCCTGCTGTACCCGACCTTCGGCAAGTACCAGGGCCTGCTGGGTTGGTCGTCCGACGGCCAGCACAAGGCCGAGGTGGCCAAGGTCGAGAAGGCCATCGCGCCGATCTACGCGCAGTTCAATGGCATGACGCCGCCGCAGCTCGCCAGCGATGCCTCCGCCATGGCCATCGGCGAGCGCCTGTTCATGAACAACTGCGCCCAGTGCCACGGCTCGGACGCGCGCGGTGCCCGCAGCTTTCCCAACCTGACCGACCGCGACTGGCTCTGGGGCGGTGAGCCCGAGGCGATCAAGGCCACCATCACCCAAGGCCGCAACGGCGTCATGCCGCCCATGGCCGCCGCCGTGGGCACGCCGGACGACGTGCGCAACGTCGCCCACTTCGTGCTCAGCCTCTCGGGCAGCCCGCACGACTCGGTGCGCGCCGCGCTCGGCCGCGCCGGTTTTGCCGCCTGCGCCGCCTGCCACGGTGCGGACGGCAAGGGCAACACCGCCATGGGCGCGCCCAACCTGAGCGACAACACCTGGCTGCACGGCTGGGGCGAAGACGCCGTGGTGCGCGCCATCACCAAGGGCTTCAACAACCAGATGCCGGCACAGGCCGGCAAGCTCAACGCGGACCAGATCCATGTGCTGAGCGCCTACGTCTGGGGCTTGTCCAACAAGGCCGGCGCAACCGCCGCCGGCAACTGATCGATCCGAACCTGCTCCCCAGCCAGCCCACGTGACCAGTCCGTCCAGCAAGCCCAGAGCCACCATCCCCATCGTCCCCGTCGATGACGAGACGATGGTGTCCCTGTACGCCGCGCGCGAGAAGATCCAGCCACGCTCCGTGCAGGGCCTGTTCGCCAACTGGCGCTGGGTCATGGTCTGGATCACGCAGCTCGTGTTCTACGGGCTGCCGTGGCTGGAGTGGAACGCACGCCAGGCCGTGCTGTTCGACCTGGAGGCGCGCCGCTTCTACATCTTCGGGCTGGTGCTCTACCCGCAGGACTTCATCTACCTCACTGGACTGCTGGTCATCTGCGCGTTCGCGCTGTTCCTGTTCACCGCCGTGGCCGGCCGGCTGTGGTGCGGCTTCGCCTGCCCGCAGACGGTCTACACCGAGATCTTCCTGTGGATCGAGAAGAAGGTGGAGGGCGACCGCTCGGCCCGCCTGCGGCTGGACCAGTCGAGCTTGTCGGCGGCCAAGCTCGGCAAGCGCTCGCTCAAGCACGCGCTGTGGATCGCCTTTTCGCTCTGGACCGGCTTCACCTTCGTCGGCTACTTCACGCCCATCCGCGAGCTGGGCGCGCTCTCGGTGGCCGCCGCGCTCGGGCCCTGGCAACTCTTCTGGATCTTCTTCTACGGCTTCGCCACCTATGGCAACGCCGGCTTCCTGCGCGAGCAGGTCTGCAAATACATGTGTCCCTACGCGCGCTTCCAGAGCGCGATGTTCGACAAGGACACGATGATCGTCACCTACGACGCGAAGCGCGGCGAGCCGCGCGGAGCCCGTTCCAAGAAGGCCGACCCCAAGGCGCTGGGGCTGGGCGACTGCATCGACTGCACGCTGTGCGTGCAGGTATGTCCCACCGGCATCGACATCCGCAACGGCCTGCAGTACGAATGCATCGGCTGCGCCGCCTGCATCGACGTCTGCGACGACGTGATGGACAAGGTGAATTACCCGCGCGGGCTGATCCGCTTCTCGACCCAGAACGGCGTGGCCAACGGCTGGGACACCCGGCAGATGCTGCAGCGCGCCTTGCGCCCTCGGGTGCTGCTCTACACCGCCATCCTCGCGGCCATCACCCTTGCCGTGGGCCTGAGCCTCTTCCTGCGCACGCCGCTCAAGGTGGACGTGATCCGCGACCGAGGCGCCCTGGCCCGCATGGTCGAGCAGGGCCGCATCGAGAACGTGTTCCGCCTGCAGATCATGAACGCCACCGAGTCGCCGCAGCGCTACACCATCAGCGTCTCGGGCCTGCCGGGCATCGCGCTGGACTCCAGCGCCGAGGTGGAGGTGCTCTCCACCGAAGTGCGTGCGGTGGCGGTGCGGGTGCAGATCCCGCCCGATGCCGCGAGCCCCGGCTCGCACCCGATCCATTTCGACATCCGTGCCATGGGCGACGAATCGATCCATGTTTCCGAAAAGGCGGCCTTCCTGGTGCCGCGCTGATCCGACCCATCTTCCCGAAGGAGCTCTCTCATGAACCCATCCAGTTCTCCCGCCGTGGCGGCCCCTGTGCCGCCGGTGTCCTGGTGGCGCGTGCCACACATGTGGCTGGTGGTGGGCGGCCCGCTGGTGGTGGTGGTGGCCAGCCTCATCACCGCCTTCATCGCCGTCCACAACGCCGACCCGGTGCTCGACAAGGCCGTGTTCGAACGCGACCGCGAAGCCGCGCTGGCGCTGGAAGGGCAGGCCAAGGCCGAGGCGCTGATCAAACTGCAGCCCGCGCACCAGGCGCGCAACCACGCGGCCTCGCCGGTGGTGCCGCAACCGGAGCGCTGAAGTGCAGGCGCGCCAATGGATGGGCATCGCCTGGCCAGCTTTCCTGCTGGCGGCGGTGCTGGAGATGCTGGTCTTCGCGATGGTGGACCCGGGCGACCTGCACTGGTTCGGCCAGCCGCTGGACTGGTCGCGCCAGGCGGTCTACACCGTGGCCTTCTTCGTGTTCTGGGGAGTGACGATGGCGTCCAGCGCGCTGACCGCGCTGCTGGTCATCCGCAAGACTGAGGATTGACGATCCTGCGCAGGCCGTCGGTGTTCTTGATGTGCACGTAGCGCTGCTTCACATCGATGATGCCGTCCTCCACGAACTTGGAGAAGGTGCGGCTCACTGTCTCGAGCTTCATGCCCAGGTAGCTGCCGATTTCCTCACGCGTCATTCGCAGCACCAGCTCGGACTGCGAGAAGCCGCGCGCATGCAGGCGCTGCACCAGGTTGAGCAGGAAGGCCGCGAGGCGCTCTTCGGCGCGCATGCTGCCCAGCAGCAGCATCACGCCATGGTCGCGCACGATCTCGCGGCTCATGATCTTGTGCACGTGGTGCTGCAGGGTGGTGAACTCGCGCGAGAGCTCTTCGACCTGGTCGAACGGCATCACGCAGACCTCGGCATCTTCCAGCGCCACCGCGTTGCAGGAATGGTGGTCGCTCACGATGCCGTCCAGGCCGATGATCTCGCCCGTCATCTGGAAGCCCGTCACCTGGTCGCGGCCGTCGGCCGTGGTCACGCAGGTCTTGAAGAAACCCGAGCGCACGGCGTACAGCGACGTGAACTTGTCGCCCACGCTGAACAGCGACGTGCCGCGCTTGATGCGCCGGCGCTTGGAAATCACCTTGTCCAGCTTGTCCATCTCATCGGGATTCAAGCCCATGGGCAGGCACAGCTCGCGCAGGTTGCAGCTCGAGCAGGCGACTTTGATGCTTTGAGCGTCCATTAGAAAAGTCCGGATTCGCAAAAGGTTACAGCATACCCCCCACCGTGTCGCATTCGCTCCCCGGCAACGGATCAGTTCACCACCTTTTGACCAGGATCAAGGGAAATGCGGCCACTCTGTCGCACAGTGGCAGCATTGATGGAGATTCGATCTTGAGCCACGCCATTTCCGAGGAGCTGCTGCGGCGTTTTGACGTGCCGGGGCCGCGCTACACCTCATACCCCACCGCCGACCGGTTCGTGGAGGCGTTCACCGACAACGACTACATCCAGGCGCTGCAGCAGCGCCGCGCGGGCTCGATGGCGCTGCCGCTGTCCCTGTACGTGCACATCCCGTTCTGCGAGTCGGTCTGCTACTACTGCGCCTGCAACAAGGTCATCACCAAACACCATTCGCGCGCAGCCGAGTACCTGCGCTACCTGGCGCGCGAGGTGGAGCTGCAGGTGGCGCACCTGGGCCAGGGCCACAGCGTGTCGCAACTGCACCTGGGCGGCGGCACCCCCACCTTTCTCTCCGATGCCGAGCTCGAAGAACTCATGGCCATGCTGCGGCGCCACTTCACGCTCGCGCCCGGCGGCGAGTACTCGGTGGAGGTGGACCCGCGCACCGTGACCGAGGACCGCCTGAAGACCCTGGCCCGCCTGGGCTTCAACCGCCTGAGCTTCGGCGTGCAGGACTTCGACCCCGCCGTGCAGAAGGCCGTGCACCGCGTGCAGCCCGCCGAACAGGTGTTCGCGCTGGTGGCCGCGGCGCGGCGCATCGGCTTCGAGTCGGTCAACGTGGACCTGATCTACGGCCTGCCGCTGCAGACCCCCGCGTCCTTCGCGCGCACGCTGGCGCAGGTGAACGAGCTGCGGCCCGACCGCATCGCGCTCTACGCCTACGCCCACCTGCCGTCGCGCTTCAAGCCGCAGCGGCGCATCTCGGCGGCCGAGCTGCCCAGCGCGGGCGACAAGCTCGGCATGCTCTCGATGTCGCTCGACGCGCTGATCGACGCCGGCTACGTCTACGTGGGCATGGACCACTTCGCGCTGCCCAACGACGCGCTCGCGGTGGCCAAGCGCCAGGGGCGCCTGCACCGCAACTTCCAGGGCTACAGCACGCAGCCCGACTGCGACCTGATCGCGCTCGGCGTGTCCGCCATCGGGCGCATCGGCGCCACCTACAGCCAGAACGCCAAGACACTGGAGGAATACCGCGACCTGCTCGACCAGGGTCGGCTGCCCATCGTGCGCGGGCTCGCGCTCACGCGCGACGACCTGCTGCGCCGCGCGGTGATCATGGCGCTGATGTGCCAGGGCGAGGTGCAGTTCGAGTCGATCGAACTCGGGCACCTGATCAGCTTCAAGAGCCACTTCGCGCGCGAACTCGAGGTGCTCGAAGGCCTGGCCGCCGAGGGCCTGGTGCGCCTGAACCCCGGCGGCATCCAGGTCACTGAGGCCGGCTGGTTCCTGGTGCGCGCCATTGCCATGGTGTTCGACAAGAACCTTCAGGTCGACCTCGACCGCGCGCGCTTCTCGCGCATCATCTGAGGCCGGCCCGGGCGCCCACCATGCAAACCTCCATGGCGATCACGGCGCTCTTCATGGGCCTGGTGGGCGGCCCGCACTGTGTGGCAATGTGCGGCGCGGCCTGCGCCGGCATCGGCCGCGCGGCCGGTGCGCGCAGCACGCAGGCGCTGCTGGGCTTTCAGGTCAGCCGCATGCTGGGCTATGCGCTGTTCGGCGCCTTCGCCGCCGGCTCGGTGCAGGGCCTGGCCTGGCTGGGCACCCACACCGCCGTGCTGCGGCCGGTGTGGACCATGTTCCATGTGGCCGCGCTGCTGCTCGGCGCGGTGCTGCTCTGGCGCGCCAGGCAGCCCGCCTGGATCGAAAACCTCGGCCAGCAAGTGTGGCGCCGCGCCCGGCCCGCCATGGTGAAACTGGGGCCACGCGCCCCGGTGGTGCTGGGTGTGGCCTGGGCGCTCATGCCCTGCGGCCTGCTGTACTCGGCGCTGCTGGTGGCCTCGTTGTCGGCCAACGCGCTGGAAGGCGCGGCCATCATGGCCCTGTTCTCCATCGGCACCTCGGTCTCGCTCACCGCCGGGCCGTGGTTGCTGCTGCGCCTGCGCGGCGCGCGTTCGGGTGGCTGGGGCATCCGCCTGGCCGGGCTGGCCCTGGCGCTCACCTCGGGTTGGGCGCTGTGGATGGGCATCACCCAACCCACCGGGCTGTGGTGCCTCTGAAAAACGCTCAGGCCTTGGGCGCCGCGCGGCCGGGCAGGGTGGCCAGCACCAGGCCGAGCAGGGCGATGCCGAACGCCACGCCCTGCAGCAACGTCAACCGCTCGCCCATGAACAGCACGCCGATGGCCGCCGCGCTGATCGGCAGCATCACCGTGAACACGCCGGCCTGCGAGGCGGGCACCTTCTTGAGCCCGGTCATCCACAGCCACACCGTCCACACGCTCGCGGCCAGCGCGTAGAACACCAGCAGGCCCCAGACGGGCAGGGCGACGGTGGAGAAGTCGAACGTCCAGGCCGCCCACAGGCCGAACGGCGTGACCAGCGCGAAACCCCAGAGGTTGATGACGGCCGAAATGCGCTTCGGGCCCAGGCCCTCGGTGAGGTGCTTGCCGATCACCACGTAAGAGGCCTCGCACACCACGGCGGCGAACACCAGCAGGTTGCCCAGCAGCGCCTTGCTGATGCCGAACGGGCCGCTGGTGTCGGCCACCGCCGCGCCGGCGTCCACCTTCTGCAGCGAGAACAGGCCGATGCCCAGCGCCGCGCAGGCAATGCCGGCCGCGCTGCGCCAGCCGATGCGCTCGCGCAGGAACAGCCAGCTCAACAAGGCCACCACGGCCGGGATCGACGACATCACCACGCCCGCGGCCACGGCGGTGGTCAGGCTCACGCCGAACAGCATGCAGATGGAGAACAGGAAGTTGCCCAGGAACGATTCGAGGAACAGCAGGCCGCGCGTGCGTGGCGACATGGGCGGTTCGTCGGCCGGCTTCTTCAACCAGTTCCACATCGCCAGGCCGCCGATGCCAAAGCGCAGCCAGGCCAGCAGGAACACAGGGAACACCAGCACCAGGGGCTTGGAGAGGGCCACATAGCTGCCCACCAGCGACATGCTCAAGGCCAGGCACGCATAGGCCCACCAACGGTTCGGGGAGGTCACGGTTTTTGACAGGTGTGCACGAAAGTGGGTCGCATCATGCCTGAAGCATTTCAGGGTATTCCGGGATGAGAGATGTTTGTTTTGCAATATGAAAACACAAAATGTTGCGGCGCAAGAAAATTTCTCAATGCAAGAAATTGATTTCTACATTGAGAAATTTGAAGAAAAGTACGTTGAAAAATAACAAGAAATTTTTTCTCTTATATAAGACATAAGAGCTTCCAAAACTCTTCTATAAGACTTAAAGTCTTCTCAACGGCACCGCGTTTGCATGCAAGCCAGCCGCCCCGATCCATCAACCTCACGGAGTATTCAAATGCCGCAATCCCTGACCGAGCAACTGAGCCGCGCCCAACAGATCGAAGCCCTGGAGAAAGACTGGGCGACCAACCCGCGCTGGAAGGGTGTGAAGCGCGGCTACAGCGCCGCCGACGTCGTGCGCCTGCGCGGCAGCATGCAGATCGAGCACACGCTGGCCAAGCGCGGCGCCGAGAAACTGTGGGACAAGGTCAACGGTGGCGCCAAGAAGGGCTACGTGAACGCCTTCGGCGCCATCTCCGCCGGCCAGGCCATGCAACAGGCCAAGGCCGGCCTGGAAGCCGTGTACCTCTCGGGCTGGCAAGTCGCCGCCGACGGCAACACCTCGGAAACCATGTACCCCGACCAGTCGCTCTACGCCTACGACTCGGTGCCCACCATGGTCCGCCGCATCAACAACACCTTCAAGCGCGCCGACGAAATCCAGTGGGGCCGTGGCATCGAGCCGGGCAGCCCGGAATTCATCGACTACTTCCTGCCCATCGTGGCCGATGCGGAAGCCGGCTTCGGCGGCGTGCTCAACGCCTTCGAACTCATGAAGAACATGATCGCCGCCGGTGCCGCCGGCGTGCACTTCGAAGACCAACTGGCCGCCGTGAAGAAATGCGGCCACATGGGTGGCAAGGTGCTCGTGCCCACGCACGAAGCCTGCGAGAAGCTGATCGCCGCGCGCTTCGCCGCCGACGTGATGGGTGTGTCCACCATCGTGCTGGCCCGCACCGACGCCGAAGCCGCCAACCTGATCACCAGCGACCACGACGCCAACGACAAGCCCTTCCTCACCGGCGAGCGCACGCAAGAAGGCTTCTACCGCGTCAAGAACGGCCTGGAGCAAGCCATCAGCCGCGGCGTGGCCTACGCGCCGTACGCCGACCTCGTGTGGTGCGAAACCGGTGTGCCCGACATCGGCTTCGCCCGCGAATTCGCGCAAGCCGTGCAAGCCGCCTGCCCCGGCAAGCTGCTGTCGTACAACTGCTCGCCCTCGTTCAACTGGAAGAAGAACCTCAACGACAAGCAGATCGCCTCGTTCCAGGAAGACCTGGCCGCGCTGGGCTACAAGTACCAGTTCATCACGCTGGCCGGCATCCACATCAACTGGTTCAACACCTTCCAGTTCGCCCACGCCTACGCCCGCGGCGAAGGCATGAAGCACTACACGGAAATGGTGCAGGAGCCGGAATTCGCCGCACGCGACAAGGGCTACACCTTCGTGTCGCACCAGCAGGAAGTGGGCGCGGGTTACTTCGACGACGTGACCACGGTGATCCAGGGTGGTTCTTCGAGCGTGAAGGCGCTGACGGGCTCGACCGAGGAAGAGCAGTTCCACTGAACTCACCCCATCAGGGGTTGAGGAGACAGGGCCACCCTTCGGGGTGGCTTTTTTTTGCCTGATAGGAAGAGGGAAAGTCTGCTTTATGCAAATTTGGGGGATCACTTCCCCTGTTGAAATCTCTCCACTGGGTTGACAATCGCTTCGTCGCACAGAGGTGCCTTGTTTGGAGCCAGCATGAAGCACGGCGAACTTTCATGGGTGCAAAGGTGGCATTGCCTCTCTATGGCAGCGCTCGCGGCCTTGCTGTGTTTAGGCTTGGCGAGTTGTGCGGCCAAAGAAGCTTACCGACACGACACGGCCCAGCTTTGCGATGAAACGCAAAATAAGTGCGACACAAGTGCTTTGGTCAAGACGAAGGAAGGTTTTATCCTGGGTTTTGTCGAAATCGACGACCAGGGGATTTTTTTCGACAATCGCATGGACAAAAGCCAGCAGCGTTCCATACTGAATTACCTCGAAAAGAAAGAGAACCTGTATGTGGTGGTTTTCATTCATGGCTGGCACCACAGCGCTGCTCCGGAGGATGGGAGCATAGACAGCTTCAGACGCCGCCTGGGCGATGCCAAGCGCCGGCTCCCGGGCAAGGAGGTCGTCGGCATCTACATCGGTTGGCGTGGTGACTCGATCGACGTTCCGTATCTGAACACCGCCACGTTCTGGGACCGAAAAAATACCAGCGAAGAAGTGGGACGAAATGCACTCGTGGGCTTCCTGCTTGAACTGGAGTTGATTAAGGCGAACAAAGAACACAAGAACGCACTGGTCCTCACCGGGCACAGCTTCGGTGCCTCGGCTCTCTACAACGCGGTGCACCAGACGCTCCTGCAGCGCCTGATTCAGGCGGAAACGGAGCCCGGCGTCGATGCCGTTCGTGGGTTCGGTGATCTGGTCGTTCTCATCAACCCTGCCATTGAAGCCATGCGGTTTTCACCGCTTTACGACGCAAGTCAGGCACACGCCCGTCGCCGGGGATTCGAACCGATGCAGCCGGTGCGCCTGATCGTTGCCGCCACACCTGGCGATTGGGCGGCGACGACCCTGTTCCCCATTGGACGTTGGCTCAGCACGAGCTTGGAATTCCATCGGGTTTACCTTCCTCCGCAACATCGGCGACGCACCGACGAGCTCGAGGTTGACCAGGCCGAGATGGACCGAACGACGATGGGTCAATTTAAACCCTACCAGACCCACAAACTTGGCATGAGTCATCGCCGTGATGGAAATGAATGCCAGGTCAAAGAGGGCTGGTTGCGTGAGTCCGTTCAGCGAAAAATTGCGCGGTCCATCCAGGACAGAACGTCGCCTGTCAACGGAGAGGGTTGGATAAGCAAGGGCGAAGGTTGGAATTCGCTGGGGCAAACAGGAATACCGAAGCAAATGCAAATCGAGCACTTGGTTGGCCAGTCACACCCCTACTCGCCCTATTGGGTGGTCAAGCTGGACGAGACCACCATCATGAGGGATCACAACAATATCTCGGGTCTCAATTTCTGGTGTTTTATTGACCTGGTTTTGCTCAAGGAATCGTCTGCAAGATCGGACTCGGCCCCAGCGCTGCCTGCACCAACCGGCGCGCCACTGAGCGAGCCAGTGACATCCGATCAATAGATTGACTCTTGAAGGTTGCCATTGAAAGACTCTAGCCTGCGACATCTCAAATGCCTGGTCATCAGCGTCTTGGGGTTGATGCTCCTCGCTGTGTTGGTCGCCTGGGCGTTGACCATGATCAGACCCAGTGTCGATGTGGACTCCCCTCAGGTGTTCTTGCAGAACGACCCTGCAAACACTGGCCTGCGCGCCACCTTCCTCGGCACCAGCACCATCGTACTGAGCGATGGAACGACCTCGATCATGACCGACGGCTTCTTCTCCCGGCCGTCATTCCTGCAACTGTTGACGTCTATCACGCCTGACGACGCTGAAATCGCATTCGCCTTGAGGCACGTCCCCCGGCGCATCGATGCGATCTTCGTGGCCCATTCCCACCATGATCATGCGATGGACTCTGGACGGGTGGCCATGCAAACAGGCGCCGTGGTCCATGGTTCCAAGTCGTCGCTCAACGTGGCAAGAGGGCAAGGCACGCCGGAGCCCCAGCTGCAGCGCCTGCATGTCGGCACACCCGTCAAGATCGGCTCGTTTCGGGTTACCACCATTGAGACGCCGCACTCTCCCGGGCTTCTTTTCTTCGGATTCATCACTGAGCCCGTGAAGCACGCTACGCTCAGCGACTACCGAATGGCCGACAACTTCTCGTTTTTCATCGAGCACGAGCTTGGCAATGTGCTCGTGGTGCCGAGTGCAAATTTCCGAGCACACGCGTTTGACGGCATGAAAGCGGACACGGTGGTGCTGGGCATCGGAGCACTCGGTAAACAACCAGACGGGTTCGCGCAAGCGTACTGGAACGAGGCCGTGATCAACACCAGCGCGAAGCTCGTCATCCCCGTGCATTGGGATGATTTCACCCGGTCGCTGCGCCATCCGTTGGTTCCCATGCCCTACCTTCTGGACAACACGGCGGCTGGCATGGCGCGGATTCGGGCCCTGGGGCAACGCGACGGCATCGACATTCGCTTGCTGCCACCGCTACGCGAGACCCACTTGCCGGCACGTCGGTGAGTTGAGCGTATTCGCCAATGGCGCCACGCACACGTCGTGCTTGGACGCGTCACCGTTCACGCTCGACAACGACAGGACGAACGGGCCGCCCGCATCTCAGGTTTGTGGGCGCTGGCGTGGTGCTATGTAGCCCCATCCCGCTCCCGCCATTCCCGAGGGGAGCAACCCAGGCGCTGGCTGAACAGGCGCGAGAGCGCAGGCGCGCTGGCATAGCCCAGTGCGTCGGCAATCTCCTTGACCTGGCGCCCCTGCCGCAGCTGTGTCTGCGCCAGGCTCAATCGCCAGTCCGCTAGGTAGTTGGCGGGCGTCTGCCCGACGGCGGTCTTGA
>JAGKSX010000082.1 GCA_018993155.1 Hydrogenophaga sp. | reverse complement strand
ACCCCCCCCGCCGCGCTTCGCGCGACCCCCTCGAGGGGGCAACACCAGCGGCCCGGTGGAGCCGGTTCCGCGGTGTTTCTGGACAAGGCGTCTGCGGCACGGGCCGCGCCCGAAGACGGCCCGCTGACCGAAGGCCGCGAATTCGTCTGGTCCAACGACGACTTCACGCGCATCAAGGCCCTGATCTACAAGAAGGCCGGCATCAGCCTGCACGACGGCAAACACGCCATGGTCTACAGCCGCGTCTCGCGCCGCCTGCGCGAGACCGGCCACGACAGCTTCAAGACCTACCTCGACTGGCTGGAGCAGCACGACGGCGCCGAGTGGCAGGAGTTCATCAACGCGCTGACCACCAACCTCACCGCGTTCTTCCGCGAATCGCACCACTTCGGCATCCTGAACGATCTGCTGGCCGCCAAACGCACGCAGGCCTGGCGCATCTGGTGCTCGGCCGCCTCCACCGGCGAGGAGCCCTACTCCATCGCCATGACGGCCACCGAGGCGCTGGGTGCCTCGGGCAGTTTCCAGATCGTCAACAGCGACATCGACACCAAGGTGCTGGCCACCGCGCAACGCGGCATCTACAAGGCCGACGGCGTCAAGGGCCTGAGCCCCGAGCGCCTGCAGCGCTTCTTCATGCGCGGCAAGGCGGGCAACGCCGGCCTGATGCGCGTGAAGCCCGAGCTGCAGAAGCACATGGAGTTCCTGAGCGTCAACCTGATCGAGAACCTGCCGTTCCGCGAACCCTTCGACGTGGTGTTCTGCCGCAACGTGATGATCTACTTCGACGCCGCCACGCAGCGCGCCGTGCTCGAGCGCATCCACCGCGTGATGAAGCCCGGCGGCATGCTGTTCGTGGGCCACGCGGAGAACTTCAGCGACGCCCGCAACCTCTTCGCCCTGCGCGGAAAGACCGTGTATGAAAGGCTCTGAACGCCCCCCTGCGGCGCTGCGCGCCTTCCCGCCAGGGGGACGACACCAGCGGCCCGGCAGAGCCGGTTCTGCGGTGCCTCTGGATGCAGGCACGTCAATCCTCCGGACCGACGGAGACTCGGCATGATTTCGGCGCCACCGCGTTCCAGGATTGACACGCTTCGGGCTCGCGCGCCAAAACCGGGCGAGGCCAGCTTCTTCTACCAGGACCACCACTTCAAGCACGACGCGGTGAAGGTCCTTCCCGGCGAGTACTACGTGACCGCCGACGACCTGGTGGTGATGACGGTGCTCGGCTCCTGCATCGCCGCCTGCATCTGGGACCCGCGCGTTCGCGTGGGCGGCATGAACCACTTCATGCTGCCCGACGGCGGCAACGAGTCGAGCGGGCGCTACGGCTCCTATGCGATGGAATTGCTGATCAACGAGATGATCAAGCTCGGCGCCCGGCGCGAGACCATGCAGGCCAAGGTGTTTGGCGGCGGGCAGGTGATGCACACCTTCACCACCATGAACGTGGGCGAACGCAACACCGCCTTCGTGCTCGACTACCTGCAGACCGAGCGCATCGCCGTGGTCTCCAAGGACGTGCTCGACATCTACCCGCGCAAGGTCTGCTACTTCCCGGCCACCGGCAAGGCCATGGTCAAGCGCCTGGCGCACTCGCACCCCGAAACCATCGAGACCCAGGAACGCAAGGGCAGCGCGGCCGTCGTGGCCAAGGCCACGGCCGGCGGCTCGGTGGATCTGTTCTAAGGGAGAAAACAACATGGCAAAAATCAAGGTCATCGTGGTCGACGACTCGGCCCTGGTGCGCAGCCTGCTCACCGAAATCATCAACCGCCAGCCCGACATGGCCTGCATCGGCGCGGCCAGCGACCCGCTGGTGGCGCGCGAGATGATCCGCGAACTCAACCCCGACGTGATCACGCTCGACGTGGAAATGCCGCGCATGGACGGCCTGGAATTCCTCTCGCGCCTGATGCGCCTGCGCCCGATGCCGGTGGTGATGGTCTCCACCCTGACCGAACAAGGCGCCGAGATCACGCTGCGCGCGCTGGAGATGGGCGCGGTCGATTTCGTGGCCAAGCCGCGCATCGGCGTGAGCAGCGGCCTGAACGAACTGGCCGGCGACATCGTCGACAAGATCCGCGTGGCCGCCAAGGCCCATGTGAAGCGCCTGGCCGCCGCCTCGGGAACCGCCCAGGCCACGCCCACCGCCGCCGGCCACCCGGCCGAGCCGCCGCGCGCGCCGCTGCCGCGCCTGTCCACCGAAAAAATCATCTGCATCGGTTCGTCCACCGGCGGCACCGAGGCCATCCGCGAGGTGCTGGTGCCCATGCCGGCCGACGCACCGGGCATCGTGATCACCCAGCACATGCCGCCGGGTTTCACCACCAGTTTCGCCAACCGCCTCAACACGCTGTGCCGCATCCGCGTGGCCGAAGCGCGCGACGGCGAGCGCATCCTGCCCGGCCACGCCTACATCGCCCCGGGTGGCCGCCACCTGCGCATCGACCGCAGCGGCTCCAACTACGTGGCCGTGCTGGAAGACACCGAACCCGTGAACCGCCACCGCCCTTCGGTGGAGGTGCTGTTCAAGTCGGCCGCGCGCGTGCTCGGCCCCAACGCCCTGGGCATCATGCTCACCGGCATGGGGGGCGACGGTGCCGCCGCGATGCGCGAGATGAAGGACGCCGGCAGCTACAACTACGTGCAGGACGAGGCCAGTTGCGTGGTGTTCGGCATGCCGCGCATGGCCATCCAGCACGGCGCGGCGCACGAGGTGCTGCCGCTCAACCAGATCGCCAATGCGGTGTTGAACCGGCTGGCCAGCTCGCCCTCGGGCGTGCGGCACCGGATCTGAACGGATCGGTCAGACGCGTTCGCTGATGATCGTGCCGGTTTCGACCGGCGCGGCGCTGCCATTGCCATGTTCGTCGTAGGCCACCAGCTCGGCCACCGCCTCGGGGCCCACGCCATCGCCGAGCACGTCCAGCCCCACCGCCTCGCCACCCTCGGTCCCTGGCGGCATCAGCGGCCAGGGCAGCTGTTCCATCGCCGGCCGGTCCGGGCGGTCGGCCGACGGGGGCTTGCGCGGAATCATCGAGGCCGTCACCGCCGACAGGTCGGGAGCGGTATCGCTCTGGTTGCCTGGCACTTCGCTGCCGCCCTTCGCGGGCTCGATGCCCAGCGCGCGGTCCACCACGGCGGCGCTGGCCTCCCACATGCGGGACAGCACGTTCTGCAGGTGCTCCACCGCCTTCTTGTCCTTGGCCTGGCGCTGCTCGGCCACCTGGGTGGCTTCCTGCTGGGCCTGCCGCTGGGCGGCCACGTCCTGCGGCGCCGCTGGCACACCGGAGGCGCTGCGCGAAGCCGGCAGCGCGACGGCGGCGGCGTCGTCGGTCACTGCGGCACGCCCGTCCACGGCCGCGCGGGCTGCGGCAGCGGCCTGCGACGGGGTGGCGGTGCGGCCTTCGCGGCCAAAACCGGTCTCGGCCTTGCCGTCGTTGCCGCCCGCCTGCACGGGCTGCACGGGCTGCACGGCGGCGACCGGCGACACCGGCGCGACGGCGGTGGACACCGGCGTCGGCCAGGACACGGCAGTGGTGCTCGAAATGTTCAGCATGGGCTTCCCCTCACGGCGGCCACCGGGCGAGACAAGCCCGGTGTTCTTGCCGGGTTTTCGGCCGGGGACACACGAACTTGAGAACTTTCTTCGCCCCCCGGCGCGCGGGGCCGACAGACGGACGGGCCAATGGGCGGCCGCCTCAGACGCCGCCGGTCGGGTGCGTCGGGTCCACCCAGAGCACCTGCTCGGGTTTTTCCACCGGCTCGATGTCCAGGTTGACCGCCACCGCCTGCCCATCGCTGCGGCAGAGCACGCACTCCAGCACCTCGGTGGCGCTGGCGTTGATTTCCTGGTGCGGCACGTAGGGTGGCACGTAGATGAAGTCGCCCGGGCCCGCCTCGGCGGTGAACTCCAGCTGTTCGCCCCAGCGCATGCGCGCCCGGCCGCGCACCACGTAGATCACGCTCTCCAGCGGACCGTGGTGGTGGGCGCCGGTCTTGGCATCGGGGTGGATGGTGACGGTGCCGGCCCAGAGTTTCTGCGCGCCCACGCGCGCGAAGTTGATGGCGGCCTTGCGGTCCATGCCCGGGGTGGAGGGCACGTTGCCGTCGAGCTGGTTGCCCGGGATCACGCGCACGCCATCGTGTTTCCAGGCCGGATCGGCGGGGTGATCGTGGTCCTGGGGTGCGTGGGGATGGTGCTCGTGGGCCATGGCGGGTGTCTCCGGGTCGCGGGTCTTCAGTGTGCCAGCCTGCGCGGGCGCGCGCATGGCGGGAAAATGCGGGTTCGATCCCACGTTGTCCGGAGAACCTGCCTTGCCCTTGCCCACCCCCGCTCCCCGCACGCCCATGCACACCCGGCGCGTCACCTACCAGGGCTTCCGGCGCGACGACGGCCTGTGGGAGGTCGAAGGCGAACTGCACGACAGCAAGCCGCACGACATCGAGATCCACGACGAAGGCCGTTGGCTGGCGGGCGAGCCCATCCACCACATGCGCCTGCGCGTCACCTTCGACGAGGGCATGGTGATCCACGGCGTCGAGGTCGCGATGGACGCTTTTCCGCACGGTCCGTGCCCCGAGGCCATGCCCAACCTGCAGCGCATGGTGGGCGAGGTGCTGGGGCGCGGCTGGCGCCAGACCATCCAGCGCCACCTGGGCGACGTGCAGGGCTGCACCCACTTGCGGGAATTGCTGTTCAACCTCGCCACGGCGGCCTTCCAGACCTGCGCGGGCGCGGGTGCGTTCGCGCCCAAGGGCGACGGCCGCCCGCCCGCGCACCTGGGCCAGTGCGTGGGCTGGGATTTCAATGGACCGGTGGTGGAGCGGGTGTATCCCATGTTCTTTCGCTGGCAGCCGCCGGCCAGGTCGTCTGTGACTTCCTAGCCGCTTCATTCGACTGCCTCGCGGGCGCATGGGCCTCAGGCGCTCTGCTCCGCGGGTGTCCCCCGGCGGCTGGTGCCGCCTCCTCCTCTACCCCGCTGCGCAGAACGCCTGAGGCCCATGCGCCAGAAGGAATGTTGGATCGCCAACGGATCGTGTGCCAATGAGGTCGTCGGTGGCCAGGGGGAGCGGCGCAGCGAAGTGAAGGAGGAGGGACGGCGCAGCCGGCCCGGGGGACATGAGCGGAGCCGCTCCCCCTGGGCGCCGATGACCGGCGCAACGCTTTGGCCCCCACCGAAACAAGGCGTGCCACGTGGCGCCCCGAGTGCGCTACGCTGCCTCCATGCAAGCCGCTCACGAACCCCGCCTCGCCCGCGTGGCCGCCATGGTGGCCGACCCGGCGCGCTCGCGCATGCTCTCCTACCTCATGAGCGGCGAGTTCGCCAGCGCGGGCGAACTCGCCAAGGCGGCCTCGGTGACCCCCGCCACCGCCAGCGGCCACCTCGCCCAGCTGCTGGACGCGCGTTTCGTGGTCTGCGAGCCGCGCGGACGGCACCGCTACTACCGGCTGGCCGACGCCGACGTGGCGCACGCGCTCGAAGCGCTGGCCCTGGTGGCCGAACGCGACGTGCACGACCAGGCCTGGGCCCATCCCGAGCGCCAACGCCTGCGCTACGCACGCTGCTGCTACGGCCACATGGCGGGGCGCCTGGGCATCCTGCTGCACGACGCCCTGCAGGCCCGGGGCGCGCTGGCGGCCCAGGCCGGCGGCTACGCCCTCACCGAGGCCGGGCACACGTGGCTGTCCGACCACCTGGACCTGCAGCCCGCGCCACCACGCGCCAGCCGGCGCTTTGCCTACCCCTGTCTGGATTGGTCGGAACGGCGCGACCACCTGGCCGGCCAGCTGGCCGACGACATCCTCCAGCACCTCACGACCCAGGGCTGGCTGCGGCGCGGCAGCGGCCGGGTGCTGGACCTCATGCCCAAAGGGCAGCGCGAACTGCTGCCCCGCCTGGAGCAGGCGGCCGGCCGCGCGGCCTGATGGGCCTCACACGCCCTGGAAGGCCGTCGGGTCGCGACCGCTGCGCGTGAGTTGAGAGCGGCGCGAAAGGTAGGTGACCGCGTCCAGAAAACCCGTGCAGCGCACGATGCCCACATCCAGGTCGGCCACGCCCACGCTGAGCGGCAAGGCCTGGGCCCAGCCCTCGAAAGGACCTGGGTACGGCGCCAGCGCGTAGAACTTCTCCGTGGCGGTGCGCCAGTCGAGCGGGCCCACGCGTTCGAGCAGGTAGAGCAACCACGCTTCGGTGGGTGACAACCGGTAGAGCGTGAAGCTCACGTTCGGCGCGTGCGCGGGCGCGCAGGCATACCGCGGCGCTTCCTTGGGCTCGGTGCGTGTGCTTGGCCCATAGAACAGCGGCGGCGGGCGGGTGTCGACGACGGTGGCCGGGCCACCGGCGGCATCGGCCATGGCCAGCCAGTTGGCATAGATCTGGCGGCTGCGCGCTTCCAGCCGCGCCTGCGCGGCCGCGACCAGGCCCAGCGTGTCCGGGTGGTGCACCCAGGCCAGTTCCCCGTGCTGCGTCAGGTGTTGCTCGGCCGCGTGGCGATCGCGCAGCACCGAGGCCGGCGGCAGGCGGCAGCGAAACACCAGCTGCGCGCAGCCCGTGTCGGGGGGTGGCAGGTCGGCCTCGCCGACCGTCACGAACAGGTGCAGGTCCACGCCGGTGTCGAGCCGCGCGCGCGCCACCGGTTCGTGGAGCGCCGCCTCGGACAGCCATTGCAGGGCGCCCATGGCCTGGGCGCCCCACTGCACGTCTTCGTGCACGTTGATCAGGGCGCGCACGATCGCCACCCGCTGCTGGTACGGCGGCAGCGAGAGCCCGCCGGCCTCGCCACGGGCCTGCAGGTGTTCGAGCATGAAGCGGCGCAGCATGCTGGCCGCCGCCGCCGCGCATTCGGGTCGCTCCTGCGAGGCCTCGTGCGCGAAATGCCATTCGTTGGCGGCCCCCTGGCGCGCCACCAGGGCGCTGCCGCACACCGGGCAACGGCAGCCGCAGTCGGCCCCGCGCTCGACCTCGCCGATGAAGCGAAGCGCGCCGGAGGCATCGGGGGCGGCAAAGAGCAGGGTCACGGGCAGGGGTGTGGAACGGGAAGGAAAGCCGAAAGGGGGTCGGTGAACGAGCGAAGAGCCGGCCTGGGCCGGCTCTTCGGTGCGGCGGCGCCGCTGGCGTCAGTCGGGTGCCGCGTCTTCGGGCACCTTGACCAGGGTCACGGGCACGGGCGAGCGCTGCACCATGTCCTGCGACACCGAGCCCAGCACGGCCGAGCGCAGGCCACCGCCGCGCGTGCTCATGATGACGGCGTCGCAGGCATGGCCTTCCAGGATCTCGGCCAGCCGGTGCGCCGGGTCGCCGCTGGCCACGGCCGACTCGACCTGCAGGCCCGCAGCGCTGAGCAAGGCGACGGCCGGGCGCACGAGGTCACGCCCGGCGGCCTCGCTCACCTGCTGCAGGACCGCCGGGTCGTGCGCCACCACAAGCTCGTAGAGGTTGGCCGACTCCTGCACGTTGGCCACCACGAAGCGCGCCTTGAGACCAGCGCCCACGAGCCGCAGCGCGTGGTGCACGGCCAGCAGGGCGTGCGAGGAACCATCGACGGGGATGAGGATTTTCAGCATGGTCTTTCCATTCCTTGTCTTGTGGTCAGTAGGGCCGCTCGTTGAGCATGCACCAGTACATCTCGATGCGCTCGGCCACCTCGATGAACTTGCTGAAGCTCACCGGTTTCTCGATGTACGAGCTCACCCCCAGATCGTAGGCGGACTTGAGGTCGCTGTCCTCCCGCGACGATGTCAATATCACCACGGGGATGCTGCGAAAGCGCGGATGGGCCTTGAGTTGCTGCAACACCTCCAGGCCATTGACACGCGGCAGGTTGAGGTCGAGCAGGATCACGGCGGGCAGGGCCTCGCCGGCTTCCCAGCGGGGCAACCAGGCCAGCGCCTCCTCCCCGTCGCGCGCGACATGGATGGTGTTGGAGAACTTCTTCTTGTTGAAAGCCCGCAGGGTGAGGTCCATGTCCATGGGGTTGTCCTCCACCAGCAGGATGGAGGGCAGCGGTTGGGCGGCGCTCATGACGGAAACTCCAGGTAGAACGTGGCGCCCTGGTCCGGTGCGCTCTCGGCCCACACGCGGCCGCCCATGCGCTGCACCGCCTTGGCCACCAGCGCCAGGCCCACGCCGGTGCCGGCGTAGTCCTCGGCGCGCTGCAGGCGCTGGAAGATGCCGAAGATGCGGTCGTGGTACTTCATGTCGAAGCCCACGCCGTTGTCGCGCACCCAGAGGATGCGCCGCCCTGCTTCGCTGCGCGAACCGATCTCCACCCGAGGCGGCTGGCGCCCCTGGCTGAACTTGATGGCGTTGCCCACCAGGTTGCGCAGCACCACCGCGAGCCCCTCGCGGTCCAGCTGCAGGGTCATGGGCTCGAGCTGCAGGCGCAGCTCGGTGCGGGCGGCCGCGATGTCGGCCGCGTGGCCTTCGAGCACCAGGTCCAGCAGCGGGCGCAATTCCACCGCCTGGTGTTCCATGGTGCGGCGCTCCATGCGCGAGTAGTCCAGCAGGTCCGAGATCAGCGCGCCCATCTGCTGCACGCCGCGCCGGATGCGGCCAATGAACTGCCGGCCTTCGTCGTCCAGCCGCTCGCTGTGCTCTTCCTGCAGCAGCTGGCTGTAGCCGTCGATGCCACGCAGCGGCGCCTTGAGGTCGTGCGAGACGGTGTACGAGAAGGCTTCAAGTTCGCGGTTCGCCGCGCTGAGCTGCTCGGTGCGCTCGGCCACGCGCTGCTCCAGACGGGCGTTGATGCGCTCCAGGTTCATCTGCGCCTGCTTGATCTGCGTGATGTCCAGCAGGGTCCCGCTGTAGTGATGGCCGGCGTTTTCCGCCATGGCGCGGCATTCGACGCCGCCCCGGAACCAGCGCTCGGGCCCGAGCGAGGGGTGGCGGCGAAACTCGGCGTGCAGGCGACCTCGGTTGCTCGGCGTGGCGCGCATGAAACGCGCCACGCGGTCGCGGTCGTCCGGGTGCAGGCAGTCGAGGTAGTCGTCGAGGGTGGGTGGTGGGCCCTGCGCGATGTCGCGGCCGATGTTGCGGTACATCTGGCGCGACCACCAGATGTGTTTGGTGTGCGAGTCGTACAGCCAGCTGCCCAGGCCGGCCATGGCCTCGGCCTGCTCCAGCAGGCCTTTCTGGTCGCTCAGGGCCTGGCTGGTCTGCAGCCGCTCGGTGATGTCCTGCACGATGGAGAACAGGTGCTTGAGCGCCCCGTCGGGCTCGCGCACCGCGCGCACGTGAATCTCGGTGTGCACGATGCTGCCGTCCCGGCGCACGAAGCGCTTCTGCATCTGGTAGCTGTCGGTCAGGCCGGCCTTCATGCGGTCGAGCAGCGCGAGGTTGCGCTCCAGATCGGGCGCCGGGGTCATCTCAGACCAGGTCCGCTGCAACAGCTCCTCGCGCGGATAGCCCAGGATCTGGCACAGCCGGTCGTTGACCTGCAGCCAGCCGGTGTTGTGGGGTGAGGAAATCGCCATGCCGATCAGGGGCAGCTCGTAGAACAGGCGCTGGAACTCGGCCTGCTCACGCTGCGCGATCTGAGCTTCCTTCTGCACCGTGATGTCCAGCAGCACGCCACTGATGGCCGTGACCTGGCCTTCGGCGTTGCGGGTGAGCGCGCTGCGGTCGTCGATCCAGATCCAGCGGCCATCCGCACAGCGCAGGCGGTATTCCTGGCGATAGGTGTCCGGCCCGTGCTTCAGGTAGCAGTCGATCTCGGCGTTGACCTGGCCCACGTCGTCGGGATGGATCAGGTCGTCGTAGGTCATGCGGCCCTGCAGCAGCGGCTCGGGCGCATAGCCCCACTGGGCGATCGAGGGACTCACGTAGCGGATCGGACAGCCGACCACGTTGTCCCACTCGATCACCACCAGCGGCGAGCGGTCCACCACGTCGTTCATGCGCTGCAGTTGCGCGTGACTGGCCTGCAGGCGCTCGGCCATGCGGTCGGCGGCGGCGCCGATCAGCGCGAGTTCGTCGCGCCCCTGCAACCCGGTGCGCGCCTGCAACTGGCCTTCGCCCATGGAGGTCAGGGCACGGGCCAGCTGCTCGGCGCGCCGGAACCAGACCCAGTGCAGGAGCAGCGCGAGCAGCGCCACCAGCACGAGCAGCACCAGGCTCTCGCGCAGCACCTGCGAGCGCATGCCCACGAATCGCACGGCCATGGGCTGGCTCAGGTCGACGACGGTGAGCAACTCGTGCCCCGGCTCCAGCGCCGCCCGGCCAAACAGGAGGGATGAACCGGCCGCGCGCGCCACCTGCAGGGTGGCACCGGTCATGGGCTCGGCCAACAGGGGTTTCACGCCCGCGAGCTCGGGGTAGAGACCTTGCAGATCGGCGAACGGCAAGCCGATGTCGGTGCGCATCAGCGACGCCAGCACCACGCCGCGCGCATCGATCAGGTAGGCGTGCTGCATGCCGCTGTACAGGCCCAGCCCGCCCACGAGCCGGCGCACCAGCAGCGTGTTGGCGTTGCCCGTCTCGGCGCTCAGCCGGCTCTGCTCCACGCCCAGGCGTTCGCGCAGGCGCCGGGTCTCGCTGTCGGTCACCTGCTGATCGACCTCGCGCCACTGCATCACCAGGTTGACGCCCGTGGTCGTGAGGGCGAAGGCGGCCAGCAGAAAAGGCGCGAGCCAGCGCGCGGGAAGGGAGAGCAGGCGGGCCACCGGCTTCACGGCAGGGGCCCCGAGATTGGCGCGCGCAGCGCCGGTGTGGTGTCGATCAGCGCGGCCCAGTTGGGTGCCGAGCGCAGCACGCCGAGCTCCACCAGCAGGCGGGCCACGCCCTCGCCCTGCTGCGCCAGCGGGGGTGGGTTGCCGGTGAGCATGGCCAGCGATTCCTCGGGTGAATAGAAGCGCAGCCCCCGCTGCACAGCCTGGTATTGCGCGGGCGTCAGGTCGGCGCCGGGCGCCAGCGAGGTGGCCGCGCCACCCGGGTCCAGCCGCATCACGTTGAGGCCGGCAGCCCAGGCCGCTATCAGCGCGTCCACCGCCTCGGGGCGCTGGCGCAACACCTCGCCCCGCACCACCAGCACGTCGACGATCTCGCCCGGCATCTGGCGGCTGTCGAAGATGGCGCGGTAACCCAGGGCCTGGATCGGCCCGTCGATCGGCGCGTAGCTCACCGCCGCGGCCACGCGGTCGCTCAGCAGCGCCGTCTTGTGCTGCGTGGCATCCATGCGCAACACGGTCACGTCCTCGCGCCGCAGGTTGGCCTTGCGCAGCAGGCGTTCGAGCATCAGCGTGCCCACGGTGGCCTCTTCCACCGCGATGCTTTCACCGCGCAGTTTCTGCAGACTCGTGATGCGCGGCGCGGCCACCACCACGTCGGCGCCAGCCGAGGTGTCGAGCAGCGCGACGATGCGCACGTCGAAGCCGCCGTCCACCAGGCGCAAGGCCTCGTCCATGGTGAGGCCCGCCGCGTCCAGCAAGCCGTTGCGCAAATGGCGAAGCGCCTCCGCGCTGGAGATGAGTTCCACCACCTTCACCTGCTTCGCATCGGCCAGGCCACGGTCGCGCGCGAGCACCAGGGGGTCGTAGCCGACCCAGGTGTTGAGACCGACCACCAGCGGTGGCTGGGGCGGCTCGCTGCAGGCAGCCAAGCCCGCGAGCGCGCCGACGCAGGCGAGCAGCCCCACCGCCGCGCGGGCGCGCAGCCACCACCCGAGGACACCGTGTCCAGCGAGCCTCCCTTCGAGTCCTGAATTGCTCCGCATCCCATCTGCCATCAAAACATTCTGTCACCATCAAGGGCGGTTTCGGACCAACCCGTGGCCACGACAGGCCGCAAAACTGAACTTTTGCCCGCTTTGCCACCCCCATTGCGCATGATCGACCTCCACGACCTGAGCCCGGCGCCGCTGCCGCGCAGCAGGGGCTGATGCCGTGGCACGCCGGCGCGCCACGTCCAGCTGGGTCAAGGCCTTCAACCGCAACCTGCGCGCGATGGCGCGCGCGGCCCGACAACTGCCCCGCGCGCCCCGGGTGGCGCGGGCCAAGGCAGCGCGCGGCGTGGCCACCGGCCCGGGCGACTGGCTGCCCGGCCTGGCCCTGGGGCCCGGCGGCGCGCGGCGCTACCGGCTCTACCGCCCGCCCGACCTGCCTCCCCACGGGCGGGTGCCGCTGCTGGTGATGCTGCACGGCTGCGGCCAGGACAGCGCGGGCTTCGCGGCCAGCACGCGCATGAACGCCCTGGCGCGCCGCGAAGGTTTTCTGGTGCTCTACCCCGAGCAGGACCGCCTGGCCCACCCGCAGCGCTGCTGGAACTGGTACGACACGCGCAGCGGCCGCGCCCAGGCCGAAGCCTCGCTCATCCTCGCGGCGATCGACCAGGTCGTCCTGTTGCATGCGGCGGACCCCGCGCGCATCGCGCTGGCCGGCCTCTCGGCCGGCGCGGGCATGGCGGCGCTGCTCGCCACGCGCGAGCCCACGCGCTTCCGGGCCGTGGTGATGCACTCGGGCGTGGCACCCGGGGTGGCCGAATCCACCGCCACCGCGCTCGCCGCCATGCGCGGGCGCCGCCTGCCAGCGCCGGGCGAAGCGCCCGCCGACCCCACGGCCGAGCGCTGGCCACCGCTGCTGGTCATCCAGGGCGGCAGCGACGCCATGGTCTCGCCCCGCAATGGCGCGGCCGTCGCGCGGCTGTGGGCCGCGCAACTCGGCGCCACCGCCGGTGCACCCCGCGAACTGCGGCGCGGCCAGCGGCACCCGATGACGGTGACCGATTTCAAGCAACGCGGCCACGCCCTGGTCAGCCTGGTGGAGGTGCCCCGGCTGGGCCATGCGTGGAGCGGCGGCACGGCCAGCCAGCCCTACAGCGACGCCCGGGGGCCCGATGCCTCGCGCATGGCCTGGGCTTTCGTCTCGCGCCAGTTCCGGCGGATGCCCGGCACGGAAACGCCCGCGAAACCTGCCACACTGGACCGATGACGAAACACACCCGCACCGCCCCCAGGGCCGTCGCCAAGGCCCCGGCCCCCGCCACCGCCCCCGTGCTGGTGGACCCGCTGTTTCTGGCCGCGCCCCAGGTCTCCACCTTCGTGGGCACCCAGCCGCTGACCAACGCCAGCGGCTTCTTCTTCGAGCGCGACACGCGCCTGTACCTCGTCACCAGCCGCCACGTGCTGATCGACGAAGCCACCGACCACCGGCCCGACCGCATCGAGATCGGCCTGCACATGGACGCGGTCAACCTCACGGTCTCCACCGGCTTCTCGGTACCCTTGTACGTGGACGGCCTCGCCGTCTGGCACCAGGGCGAGGACAGCGGTGGTGAGATCGACGTGGCGGTGATCGAACTCGACCGCAGCGCCTTCCCCGCCGAGGCCGTGGTGCGCGCCTTCACACCAGCCCACCTGCAGACCGCCTTTGACGCCGTGCCCGCCGACACCTCGCTGATGGTGGTGGGTTTTCCGCTCGGCTTCCACGACGTGGTGCACCACCTGCCGGTGCTGCGCCACGCGGCCATCGCCTCGCCCTTCGGCATCCGCTTCCAGGCCCAGGGCTTCTTCCTGACCGACGCGCGCACCCACCGGGGCACCAGCGGCGCGGCCGTGGTCATGCGCGACACCCAGCCCACACCCGCCACCGCCGCCCTGCCCTGGAAACTGCTGGGCGTGCACTCCTCGCGCATGGACATGGGCAACCGCGACCTCGTGCTCGACGAGTCGCTGGGCCTGAACTGCGCCTGGTACGCCGACATCCTGCTCACCCTGACCGAACCCGCCACCGCCGAATGAACCCGCAGCCTCCTGTCCGCCCCGCCGTCCTCGCCAGCCCCGACTACCCCTTCTCCCCGATCACGGCGCCCATCAAGCTCGACCAGAACGAATCCTTCGCCGACTTCCCCGACGAACTCAAGGACCTCGCGCTCGAGCGCCTGCGCCAGCTGCCCTGGCACCGCTACACCGACCTCAACGCCGAGGCCCTGTGCGAAGCCATGGCACGGCACGAAAACTGGTCTCCCGAGGGCACCGTCGTCACCACCGGCAGCAACGTGCTGATCGCCCTGCTGATCCAGCTCAGCGCACTGGGCGGCGGGCGCGTCGTCACCGTCAAACCCAACTTCGCGCTCTACGGCCTGGACGCGGGACTGCTTGGCGCCACCCTCACCGAGGTGCCGCTGCGCGACGACACCTCGATCGACATCGATGCCGTGATCGCCGCCCTGGGCACCTCCCCCGGCCCCGCGCCGCAGGGCGTGATCTACCTGCCGCGCCCGCACGCGCCCACCGGCTCGCTGTGTGCACTCGACGAACTGGAGCGGCTCGCGCAGGCCAGCAGCAACGGCTGGCTGCTGGTGATCGACGAGGCCTACCACCACTTCACCGAGCACGATGCGCGCGAGCTCGCGCGCCGGCACCCGCACGTGGTGGTGCTGCGCACGCTCTCCAAAGCCTGGGGCCTGGCCGGCCTGCGCATGGGCTACGCGCTCGCGTCCGACGGCGTGGCACGCCAGCTGCGCAAGCTGGTGCCGCCGTTTGGCGTGTCGGTGCTGCAGACGGTGTGCGCGCAGGTGGCGCTGGAGCACCCCGGCTACGTGAAGGAACGCGTGGCGCAAACCCTGCGCGAACGCGAGCGCCTGTTCACCGCCTTGCAAGGCCACCCGAGCTGGCGGCCCCTGCCCTCGCACGCCAACTTCCTGCTCGTGCGCACACCCGACGCAGCCCAAGCCCACGCGCAACTGCTCGCGGGCGGCGTGCTGGTGCGACGGCAGGACCGACTGCACGGCCTGCAAGGCTGCTTCCGGGTGACGGTGGGCACGCCGGAGGAGAACGATGCGTTCCTGCGGGCAGCCGGCCTCCCATCGCCACACACGGCACGTCCTCAATACACGACATGAACACCCCCATGGCCGGCGAAAGTGATCTCGACCAATTGCTGCAACACATGGCGCCCGTCGTCTGCCCGGGCACCTTCGTCTATTGCACCTTCCCCGATGCCTCGTTGCCCAGCGGACTCGAACCGGTGTCCACCATCCATGAGGTCGAGGGCCTGACAGCCATCGTGCCCAAAGCGCAGGCCGTGGCGCTGGGCATTGACTTCCAATTCGAGTCCGCGCTGATCACCTTGTCCGTGCATTCCTCTTTGTCTGCCGTGGGTTTCCTGGCGCGCATCTGTGGCGTGCTGGCGGCCACCTCCATTCCCTGCAACGTGCTCTCGGGCTTCTATCACGACCACCTGCTGGTGCCGGTCGACAAGCTGCCCGAAACACTCAGGGCGCTGAGCTCGTTCCACAGGTAGACGCAGGCAGGCGGCCAGGCGAACGCCCGCCGCACGGTGATGCCGATGCGGCGGTCCACCTCGTGCAGCGTCACCGGCACGCGCACCAGCGCACCGCTCTCCAGGTCTTCCTGCACCTGCAGCGGCGACATCAGCGCGATGTGGTCGCTCTTCATCAGCAGCGCCCGCACCAGGGACGGGCTGTTGGCGTGGAACGAGGCCTCGGGCAAGGGCACACCCGCAGCGCGGAACGCGCGCTCGAAGGCGGCGTGGGCTGGCGTGTTCTCCAGCGGCGCGATCCAGGCCAGGCTGCGCAACTGGCGCAACGCGAGCCGGCGGCGCGCCGAAGCCAGTGCATGGCCCGGACGCACGACCGCGATCAGCGACTCCTGGAACAGCTCGCGCTCCTCCAGCTCGGGCGCCACGAGCTCGCCGCGCAAGGGGCCGAGGATCATGTCGAGGTCGCCGGTCTTGAGCTGCCGGGCCATGGCCTCGTAGGTGCCGTCGCTCACGGTCACCACCACTTTCGGCATGCGCTGCAGCAGCCCGGCCAGGGCCTGGGGTGCCAATGAGGTGCTGGCCATGGGCAGCACGCCCAGGTGCAGCCGGCCCGAGGCCTCGCCCCGGTAGGCGGACATCTGCTCTTCCAGCACGCGCAGGATGCTGAGCACGCGCTTGAGTGGCCCCAGCACGCGCTGGCCGTCGCGCGTGAGGCGCAGGCCGCGCTGGGTGCGTTGCATCAGGGGCCGGCCGTAGGCCCGGTGCAGCGACCGCAGCTGCTGGCTGACCGCTGGCTGCGACAGACCCAGCGAACGCGCGGCCAGCGTTTCGTTGGCAAGCTCGGCGCAGGCAACGAAGCAGCGCAGCATGGGTACCGTGAGCACGCGAAACAGACTCTCCACCTGCCGCTGCGCCGACGACACGCCGTCGGTCACGCTGAGCATCAGCTCGGCGCGCACGGCCACGCAGCCGCGCACCACGGCCAGACCGGGTGTGGTGCACACCATGCCCCGGGTGCCGCGCTCGAACAGGCCCACCTGCAAGGCCTGTTCGGCCTGCTGGATGGTGCGCGACACCGTCGAGGTCGATACGTGCAGAAGCAGCGCGGCCGCAGCGGCGCTGCCACCTTCGTGGGTGGCTTCGACGGTGCGCAGCGCGCGCAAGCGGGTTCGTGTGTCGTCCTGTCGGTCCATGCTGTCATAAGCAGATTGCAATCCTGGACAAGCATATTGCAGTTGCGGCCAGCAACGCCAACCGGGACACTGGACGGCGTTCCTACCCGTTCTCCTATAAACAGAATCTCATGACCTCTTCTGCACCCCGGATCACCCGCCGCCAGCTCGTGCTGGCCACCGCCGCCGGCCTGGCCGTCGGCCGCGCACAGGCACAGGCGCAACTCCCGAAGACCATCAAGCTGGTGGTGCCGTTTCCGCCCGGGGGTTCCACCGACATCCTCGGCCGCGCGATCGGCGCGCGCCTGGCCACGCAACTGGGCATCACGGTGGTGATCGAGAACAAGGGCGGTGCCGCCGGTTCGGTGGGCGCGGGCGAGGTCGCGCGCATGGCACCGGACGGCGCCACGATCATGATGGGCCACATCGGCACGCTGGCGATCAACCCCTCCATTTACCCCAAGCTGCCCTACGACCCGGTCAAGAGCTTCGCCCCGCTGGCGCTCGTGGCCCGCGTGCCCAACGTGCTGGTGGTCAACGAGAAGTTTCCGGCCACCGACTTCAAGGCCTTCATCGCCAAGGCCAAGGCCGAGCCGGGGCGGCTCAACTACTCGTCGGGCGGCAATGGCAGCGCGGCCCACATCACCTTCGAGTACCTCAAGCAGGAAGCGGGCATCTTCATGCCGCACATCCCCTACCGGGGTGCCGCCCCGGCGGTGAGCGACGTGCTGGGCGGCCAGGTGGAGGCGATCTTCACCGGCTCGCCGGCCCTGATCGCGCACATCCGCAGCGGCCGGCTGCGGCCGCTGGCCGTGTCCAGCCCGCAGCGCATGCCCGCCCTGCCCGACGTGCCGACCGTGGCCGAGAGCGGCTACCCCGGCTTCGATGCCGACCAGTGGTACGGCATCGTCGCCCCGGCCGGTATGCCCGCGCCGCTGGTCGCGCTCTACAACAGCGAGATCAACAAGGCCCTCACCTCGCCCGAGGTGGCGCGCGCCCTGGCGATCGAAGGCGCCGTGCCCACGCCCACCACGCCGCAGGCCTTCTCGCAGCTGATCGCCCGCGAGATTCCCCGCTGGGCGAAAGTGATCCAGCGCGGCAACGTGAAAGCGGACTGACCATGACCACCTCCACCCGGCGCGACTTCCTCCTGTGGGGTGCGGTGAGTTCCACCGCGCTCGCCTTCGGCTCGGCCTGGTCCCAGGGCGCGAGCAACCTGGGCACGGCCCCGCTGCCCGCCCAGGGCTGGCGGCGGTTCTCGCTCGGCTCGGCCGAGGTGATCGCGCTCAACGACGGCGTGGTGCGCCGCCCGCTGGGCGAGGAGTTCGTGCGCAACGCGCCGCTGGAGCAAGTGAAGGCCGTGCTGGCTTCGCAGCAGTTGCCCACCGAGTACATCGACGTGCCGTACAACGCCTTCCTGCTGGTCGTGGGTGGCAAGCGCTGCCTGATCGACACCGGCTTCGCCGACAACGGGCCACCCAACACCGGCCGCCTGCTGGAGAACCTGCGCGGCGCCGGTCTGGGCCCGGCCGACATCGATGTGGTGCTGCTGAGCCACCTGCACGGCGACCACGTGAGCGGCCTGCGCCGAAAGGACGGCAGCCTGGTGTTCCCCAACGCCACCGTGTGGGTGCCCACACCGGAGTTCGACTTCTGGATGGATGCGAAGCGGCTGGAAGCGGCGCCGCCGGCGGCCAAGGCGGGTTTCGTGAACGCGCGGCGCGTGCTGGACGGCTACCCGGCCGACAGGCTGCAACGCTTCACGCCCGGCGACCGGCTGCTGGGCGCGGTGGACAGCATCGCCGCGTACGGCCATTCACCTGGGCACACGCTGTTCTCGCTGCGCGGTTCGAGCGCGAGCTTCACCTACCTGGCCGATGCGGCGCACTACCCCGCGCTGTTCACCCGCAACCCGGACTGGCAGGTGCAGTTCGACATGGACCCCGAACGGGCCCGCGCCTCGCGCCGCGCCGCCCTGGCGCGCGCGGCGGCCGAGCAGGGCATCGTGGGCGGCTACCACTTCCCGTTCCCCGCCTTCGGCCGCATCCAGGCGGAAGGCAATGGCTACGCCTTCGCGTCGGCGTAGCCTGCGGCGGGTGGATGGCAGACGGGATGGTCTGGCGTCAGGGCTTCAATGGGGGCAAGCCATTTTTGAGGACAGTG
>JAGKSX010000174.1 GCA_018993155.1 Hydrogenophaga sp. | reverse complement strand
GCAGCGGCGGAGCGTGGGGGCGTCGTCACTTGTCGCGCTGGCCTTCGGTCAGCGTGTCGAGCTGGAATTTGCCGCTCTTGTCCCACAGCCAGACCTCGGTGTAGGTCACGCTGCCCATGCGCACGGGGGCGGGGAAGGGGGCGGCGGCGCGCACGGTGCGCTCGATCTCGCGCATCACGTCGGGCACATGGCTGGGCGCGCGCATCCAGTTGATGTTCTGCACATTGCCGCGGCCGTCGACCTGCACCTGCAACACGCCCACGGCGTGCATCAGCGGCGGCAGCTGGCCCTTGTAAATTCGGTGGGCATTGCGTTCGTAGATGTGGCGCGCGCCGTCCTTGCGGTAGTCGTGCGGCGAGGCGGCCTGTGAAATGAAGGCGGGTGCGGGCAGGGTGCTCACGGGCGGCGGTGGTGCGGGCACGGGCGCCGGCGGTGGGGGCGGAGGCGGCGGCGGCGGTGGGGGCAGCGGCGCGGCACACGCGGCCAGCAAGGCGGCGGTGCACAGGCCGAGCCAGCCCCAGGACGAGCGGGGCTGGTCGGCGGCGTCCGCGCGCGTGGCCGGACGGGGAGCGGGGGTGATGTCTCTCATGGTGGCTGACCTGCAAAGGGATCGGGGGTCGGGCGGGGTCTTCGGCTGGACCATATGGCGGGGCGGATGAAGTGTATGGGCGTTTCGACAGGACGTGGGTACAGTAGAGGCGGATACTGGGTGACCTCGATCGCGATCGCGTGTCCATCCTCTTTTCTGACGTCGGCGCCACAGATGCTCTCAGACCTCGATGCCTTTTTATTGCGCCTGGCGACGGAGCGCGCCGTGCTGGTGACGGTCGGCGCGACGCGCGGATCCGTGCCGCGCGAAACCGGTGCGTGGATGGCGGTGTTCGCGGGCGCGGCGGGTGGCGCGGTCGGCACCATCGGTGGCGGGCACCTGGAGTGGGATGCGATGCGGTATGCGCGCGAGGCGCTGGGGCGCGGGGCCAGCGAGCGGCCTGCCGCCTGGTCGCAGGCGGTCACCCTGGGCCCCAGCCTGGGCCAGTGCTGCGGCGGGGCCCTGGTGCTGCAATTCGAACTGGTGGAGGCCTCCAGCCGCGAGGCGCTGCGCCAGCGCCTGACCCTTGGCCATGCGCCGCTGGCGCTGTTTGGCGGAGGTCACGTGGGCCGCGCCCTGGTGCAGGCGCTGGCGCCGCTGCCGTTCGATGTGACGTGGATCGACAGCCGGGACGAGGTGTTTCCGCACGACCTGCCGATCGGGGTGCGCACCGAGTACTCCGAACCGGTGCAGCTCGCGGTGCGCGACCTGGCGCCGCGCTCCAGCGTGCTGATCATGAGCTTCTCGCACGCCGAAGACCTCGACATCGTGGCGGCTTGTCTGCAACGGCAACGGCAGCACGAGGATCTGGGCTTCGTGGGGCTGATCGGCAGCAAGACCAAGTGGGCGACCTTCCAGCGCCGCCTGCGCCAGCGCGGTTTCAGCGAGGCGGAGCTGGCGAGCATCACCTGCCCCATCGGCCTGCCGGGCATCCAGGGCAAGGCGCCGGCCGTGATCGCCGCCTCTGTGGTGGCGCAGTTGTTGCTTGTCTGCGAAACCACGGCCGATGCGCGCATGACCTCTTGAATGTTCTCAAAAAGTGTATACACTTTGGCCGACCGGTCGCAGCGGAGCGGGTGTTCCCACAACACTCAAACGCGGCCCTCAGACGACTCAGAGCGCCCGCGGTGGTGAGTCGCAAGCCCTGACCTTGCCTTGAGGTGCCATGGAAACTTACCTGCTCGACTGGGCCAATCTGCTGCTTCGCTGGCTGCACGTCATCGTGGCCATTGCCTGGATTGGCTCATCTTTCTATTTCGTCTTTCTTGACAGCAGCCTCACCCCGCCAGAGGACGAGCAGCTCAAGAAGGACGGTGTCAGTGGCGAACTCTGGGCCCTGCACGGCGGCGGCTTCTACCACCCGGTGAAGTTCGCGGTCTCCCCGCCCAAGCTGCCCGACCACCTGCACTGGTTCTACTGGGAGAGCTATTCCACCTGGCTCTCGGGCTTCGCGCTGTTCCTCATCTCGTATCTCTGGAGCCCGAGCGTCTACCTGATCGACCCGAAGGTGTTCGAGTGGTCGCCGGCCGCGGCGATCGCCACCGCACTGGGTTTCCTGGTGGTGTTCTGGCTGCTGTACGACGCGATCTGCCGCACGCTGGGCCAGAAGGAGAACGGCGACGCCAAGGTGGGCGCGCTGGTGCTGGTGCTGGTGTGCGTGGCGGCCTGGCTGGCCACGCAGCTGTTCGCCGGGCGCGCGGCCTTCCTGCTGGTGGGCGCGATGATTGCCACCGCCATGAGCGCCAACGTGTTCTTCTGGATCATCCCGGGCCAGCGCACGGTGGTGGCCGATCTCAAGGCCGGCCGGCCGGTCGATCCCATCCACGGCAAGCGCGGCAAGCAGCGCAGCGTGCACAACACCTACTTCACGCTGCCGGTGGTGTTCGCGATGCTGAGCAACCACTACAGCTTCACCTACACGCACCCGCAGAACTGGCTGATCCTCATCGGCATGATGTTCGCCGGCGCGGCGATCCGCCAGTTCTTCGTCATGCGCCACGGTTACAAGCTGGGCCGCAACAAGCACCCCTGGCCCTATGCGGTGGCTGGCGTGGTGGCGCTGATTGCGCTGATCGTCTGGCTCAAGCCGGCGCCCGTGCAGGCGGTGGCGGTGCCCGCCACCGTGAGCTATGCACAGGTCAAGCCGGTGATCGACCAGCGTTGCGTGATGTGCCATGGCGAGGCGCTGCAGTCCAAGAACGTGCGGCTGGACACGCCCGATGCGCTCAAGCAGCACGCGCAGGCGGTGTATCAGCAGGCGGTGGTCACGCGGCTGATGCCAATGAACAACGCCACCGGCCTGACCGAAGAGGAGCGTGCCCTCATCGGCCAATGGTTCAAGGGCGGGGCCAAGACGGAGTGAAGGATGGGCGCTGTGCGCCGGAGGGCATGTGATCTGCGGTAACCTCGTGACCGATTTCACAACCTCCGAGCAGAGCACACCATGAAGACGCAAGCCGCCGTGGCCTGGAAAGCAGGCCAGCCCCTGACCATTGAAACCGTGGACCTGGAAGGTCCGAAATTCGGCGAAGTGCTGGTCGAGATCAAGGCCACGGGCATCTGCCACACCGACTATTACACGCTCTCGGGCGCGGACCCCGAAGGCATCTTTCCGGCCATCCTCGGCCACGAAGGGGCGGGCATCGTGGTCGACGTGGGCCCTGGCGTGACCACGCTGAAGAAGGGCGACCACGTTATCCCGCTGTACACGCCCGAGTGCCGCCAGTGCAAGTTCTGCCTGAGCCGCAAGACCAACCTGTGCCAGCTGATCCGCGGCACGCAGGGCAAGGGCCTGATGCCCGATGCCACCAGCCGCTTCAGCCTGGACGGCAAGCCCATCTTCCACTACATGGGCACCAGCACCTTCAGCAACTACACCGTGGCGCCCGAGATCTCGCTGGCCAAGATCCGTGAGGACGCCCCCTTCGACAAGGTCTGCTACATCGGCTGCGGCGTGACCACCGGCATCGGCGCGGTGATCTTCACCGCCAAGGTGGAGGCGGGCGCCAACGTGGTGGTGTTCGGCCTGGGTGGCATTGGCCTGAACGTGATCCAGGGCGCGAAGATGGTGGGCGCGGACAAGATCATCGGCGTGGACCTCAACCCCGCCCGCCAGGAGATGGCGCGCAAGTTCGGCATGACGCACTTCATCAATCCGAAGGAGGTGGAGAACGTGGTCGATGCCATCGTGCAGCTCACCGACGGCGGGGCCGACTACAGCTTCGAGTGCATCGGCAACACGCAGGTGATGCGGCAGGCGCTGGAGTGCACGCACAAGGGCTGGGGCCGCAGCATCATCATCGGCGTGGCCGAGGCCGGTGCCGAGATCAGCACGCGCCCGTTCCAGCTGGTCACCG
>JAGKSX010000081.1 GCA_018993155.1 Hydrogenophaga sp. | reverse complement strand
CCGCCCATGCCGGCGGTGATGAACAGCATGTGCGCGCCAGCGATGGCTTCGCGGATGTCGTCCACCGCGACTTCGGCCGCGTCGCGGCCTTTCTCGGGCTTGCTGCCCGCGCCCAGGCCGCTGGTGCCGAGCTGGATGGTCTTGTGCGCGGCGCTGCGCGAGAGCGATTGCGCATCGGTGTTGGCGCAGATGAATTCCACGCCCTGCACGCTGCGCGAGATCATGTGCTCGACCGCGTTGCCGCCGCCGCCGCCCACGCCGATGACCTTGATCTGGGTGCCCTGGTTGAATTCTTCAACTTCGATCATTTCGATGCTCATTTGGAAGCTCCTTTTGTGGCCCTTGGAACGGTGTCGCCGGGCAATCTGTCAATACAAAAAATCTGCGGAATCGGGGAATGGCGAGGGCTCATCCAGGCGGCCCGGTGCATTCGGTGCACCGCCCTCGCTGGTGGCGTTCCAGGCTCACGGCGTTGGCCGGCGTGAGGGCCGGGCTCGAAGACAGCGTGTTCGCGTTGTTCATCAGAAGGTCCCCACAAACCAGTTTTTGACCCGCTCGAGTGCGCCTTGCATCGAGCCCGCTTTCTGCGCCACCTTGTGCCCGCGCACGCGCGCCAGGCGCGCCTCTTCGAGCAGTCCCATCACCGTGGCCGCGCGCGTCTGCGCCACCATGTCGGACAGGGCACTGGTGTAGTTCGGAATGCCACGGCGCACCGGCTTGAGGAAGATGTCCTCGCCCAGCTCGACCATGCCCGGCATCACCGCGCTGCCGCCCGTGAGCACAATGCCCGAGGACAGCATTTCCTCATGGCCGGAATCGCGCAGCACCTGCTGCACCAGCGAGAAGATCTCTTCCACGCGCGGCTCGATCACGCCGGCCAGCGCCTGGCGGCTGAGCATGCGCGGGCCGCGATCGCCCAGCCCGGGCACTTCCACCTGCGTGTCCGGGTCGGCCAGCAACTGCTTGGCACAGCCGCTCTCCACCTTGATGTCCTCGGCGTCCTTGGTCGGCGTGCGCAGGGCCATGGCGATGTCGCTGGTGATCAGGTCGCCCGCGATCGGGATGACCGCCGTGTGGCGGATCGCGCCGCCCGAGAAGATCGCCACGTCGGTCGTGCCCGCGCCGATGTCCACCAGCGCCACGCCGAGTTCCTTCTCGTCGTCGGTCAGGATGGCCTGGCTGGACGCCAGCGGGTTGAGCATGAGCTGGTCCACTTCCAGCCCGCAGCGGCGCACGCACTTGATGATGTTTTCGGCCGCGCTCTGCGCGCCGGTGACGATGTGCACCTTGGCCTCCAGGCGGATGCCGCTCATGCCGATCGGCTCTTTCACCTCCTGGCCGTCGATCACGAACTCCTGCGGTTCCACCAGCAGCAGGCGCTGGTCGGTGGAGATGTTGATCGCCTTGGCGGTCTCGATCACGCGCGCCACGTCGGTGGCGCTGACCTCGCGGTCCTTGATGGCCACCATGCCGCTGGAATTGATGCCGCGGATGTGGCTGCCGGTGATGCCGGTGTACACGCGCGCGATGCGGCAGTCGGCCATCAGCTCGGCTTCTTTCAAGGCCTGCTGGATGCTCTGCACCGTGGCGTCGATGTTGACCACCACGCCCCGCTTCAGGCCGTGGCTGGCCGACACGCCCAGGCCCGCGAGCTTGAGTTCGCCGTTGGACTGGACCTCGGCGACCACCACCATGATCTTGGCGGTGCCGATGTCGAGTCCGACCACCAAATCCTTGTATTCCTTGGCCATGATTGCTTCTTGATTACCTACGGGGTTGCGTACGGGGTTGTGTGGCGCCGGGCGGCGTGTCGATGACGGTGGTCACGCCGCGCAGGCGCAGCGCGTAACCATTGGGGTAACGCAGGTCCACGGACTGCAGTGCGCCTGCGTAACGTTCGGTGAGCTGGGCCAGCGTGCCGGTGAAGCGGCGCGTGCGAGCCAGCAGTTCGTCGGGCGTGCCGCGGCCCAGTTCCACCTGGGCACCGCTGTCGAGCTTGGCGCGCCAGGTGCCGCGCTCGGTGAGTTCGAGCCGCTCCAGGCCCAGGTCGAGGCGGCCAAGCTCGGCTTCCAGCAACTGGTAGAGCGACCATACCTGGGCCGACTTCTCGACCGGGCCGGCCAGTTCTGGCAGGCCGTCGCTGTCGTCGGGGCTGGCATCGAACACCTCGCCCAGGCGGTTGACCAATTGGCCCGAGCCCGACTCGCCCCACCAGGCCACGGCCTGGTGCTCTTCCAGCGTCACGCGCAGGCGGTTGGGGAACTCGCGCTGCACCACGGCCTTGCGCACCCAGGGCACGGACTCGAACAGCTGGCGCACCTGCTGCAGGTCCACGGTGAGGAAGCTGCCGTTCAGCCGCGTCTTCATCTGCGACGAGAGCTGGGCGCGAAAGGTCACGGCGTTCTGGTGCGCCACATCGCCGTGCACGGCGATGGCCTTGACCGACCAGATCGGATGGCGCACCAGCCAGGTGGTGAACAGGCCCAGGCTCAGCACGGCGAACACCGCGACCAGGACGTGCGTGACCACGGTCATGAGCTTGACGTCCAGGGGCAGTTCGGTGCTGGGCATGGTGGTGTTCCTGGGCTCAGGCCGCGTGGTCCAGCGAGGCGGTGGCCAGCAGCGCCACGCACAGGTCTTCGTACGACAGGCCCGCCGCCTTGGCCGACATCGGCACCAGCGAGTGGCCTGTCATGCCGGGCGAGGTGTTGATCTCCAGCAGCCAGGGTTTGCGGGTCTTGGCGTCGATCATCACGTCCGCGCGCGACCAGCCGCGGCAGTCCAGCGTGAGGTAGGCCTTGAGCACCAGCGCCTGGATGGCGGCCTCTTCACCTTCGGGCAGGCCGCAGGGCACGAGGTACTTGGTGTCGTCGGTGAAGTACTTGTTCTGGTAGTCGTAGTTGCCTTCGGGCGCCACGATGCGGATCACCGGCAGGGCTCTCGCGTCGGCGCCCGTGCCCAGCACCGGGCAGGTGACCTCGTCGCCCGCGATGAACTGCTCGCACATCACCAGCGGGTCCAGCCTGGCGGCGAGCTCGTAGGCGGCGGCGCATTGCGCCTCGCTGGTCACCTTGGTCAGGCCGATGGTGGAGCCTTCGCGCACGGGCTTGACGATCATGGGCGAGCCCAGCGCCTTGAACGCGGCCAGGGTCTCGTCGGCGCTGTGCACCTGGCGCCAGGCCGGCGTGGCCAGGCCTTCGGCGATCCAGATGCGCTTGGTCATGAGCTTGTCCATGGCCACGCTGGAGGCCATCACGCCGGGGCCGGTGTAGGGAATGCCCATCAGCTCCAGGGCCCCCTGCACCGTGCCGTCTTCACCGAAGCGGCCGTGCAGCGCGATGAAGCAGCGCTGGAAGCCTTCGCGCTTGAGTTCGCCCATCTCGCGCTCGGCCGGGTCGAACGCATGCGCATCGACGCCCTTCGATCTCAGCGCGGCCAACACGCCGTTGCCCGACATGAGCGACACCTCGCGTTCGGCCGAGCGGCCGCCCATCAGCACGGCCACCTTGCCAAGCGACCTGGCATCCACCGTCATTGCACTCTCCTGTTTCATGCGGTTGCTCCCTGCGCCAGCTCGATCACGCGACCGGCCACCGCGCCCACCGTGCCCGCGCCCATGCAGAGCACCACGTCGCCGTCGCGCGCGTTGTCGAGCACGGCCTGTGGCATGGCGGCAATGTCGTCCACGAACACGGGTTCGAGCTTGCCGGCCACGCGCAGCGCGCGCGCCAGCGAGCGGCCATCGGCCGCGACGATGGGGGCTTCGCCGGCCGCGTACACCTCGGCCAGCAGCACGGCATCGGCCTGGCCGATGACTTTCACGAAGTCTTCGAAGCAGTCGCGCGTGCGGGTGTAGCGGTGCGGCTGGAAGGCCAGCACCAGGCGACGGCCCGGGTAGGCACCGCGCGCGGCCGACAGCGTGGCGGCCATCTCCACCGGGTGGTGGCCATAGTCGTCCACCACGGTGCAGCTGCCACCCGAGGGCAGTGCGGCTTCGCCGTAGCGCTGGAAGCGCCGGCCCACGCCCTTGAACTCGGCCAGCGCCTGCCGCACGGCCTCGTCGGGCACGCCCAGTTCCACCGCAATGCCGATGGCGGCCAGGGCGTTGAGCACGTTGTGGTTGCCGGGCAGGTTGAGCACCACGTCCAGGTCGGGCAGCTCCACGCCGTTGCGGCGTTGCACGGTGAAGTGCATCTGCGTGTCCACGGCGCGCACGTTGATCGCGCGCACCTGGGCGTCTTCCGCGAAGCCGTAGCTGGTGATGGGCCGCGCGATTCGCGGCAGGATCTCGCGGATCGCCGCGTCGTCCACGCACACCACGGCCGCGCCATAGAACGGCATCTTGTGCAGGAAGTCCACGAAGGCGGACTTGAGGTTGCCGAAGTCGTGGCCGTAGGTGTCCATGTGGTCGGCGTCGATGTTGGTGACGACCGAGAGCACCGGCAGCAGGTTGAGGAAGGAGGCGTCGGATTCGTCGGCCTCGACCACAATGTACTCGCCCGACCCCAGCTGGGCGTTCGCGCCCGCGCTGTTCAGGCGCCCCCCGATCACGAAGGTCGGATCCAGCTGGGCCGCCGCGAGCACGCTGGCCACCAGGCTGGTGGTGGTGGTCTTGCCGTGCGTGCCGGCGATGGCCACGCCCTTCTTCATGCGCATCAGCTCGGCCAGCATCACCGCGCGCGGCACCACCGGCACGAGCTTGGCGTGCGCGGCCACCACCTCGGGGTTGTCTTCCTTCACCGCGGTCGAGGTGACGATGGCGTCGGCCCCCTCGATGTTCGCGGCGTCGTGGCCCACGAACACCTGGGCCCCCAGCGCCACCAGCCGGCGTGTGACGGTGCTCTCGCCCAGGTCGCTGCCGGAGATGCGGTAGCCCTGGTTGAGCAGCACCTCGGCGATGCCGCTCATGCCGGCGCCACCGATGCCGACGAAGTGGATGTGACGGATGGCGTGCTTCATGGATTCGGGACTTTCGCGAGTTGCTCGCAGGCGGACACCACGGCCGCCACGGCTTCGGTCTTTTGCATCTGTTTGGCCTGGGTGGCCATGGCCACCAGTTGCTCGCGCTGCACGGTCTGCAGGGTTTGCGCGAGCCGCTGGGGGGTGAGTTCGGTCTGGGGCACCAGCCAGGCGGCGCCGGCATCCACCAGGAAGCGGGCATTGGTGGTCTGGTGGTCGTCGACCGCCGAGGGGAACGGCACGAACAGCGCGGCCGCGCCGACGGCGGCGATCTCGGTCACGGTGCTGGCGCCGCTGCGGCAGACGATGAGGTCGGCGTCGGCGAAGGCTTGCGCGGTGTCGTCGATGAAGGGCGTGAGCTCGGCGTGGATGCCGGCGGCGATGTAGTTGGCGCGCAGCGCATCGATCTGCTTCTCGCCGCTCTGGTGCGTGACCTGCGGCTGCTGCACCTTGGGCAGCAGCGCCAGCGCCTGCGGCACCACGTCGTTGAGCGCCTTCGCGCCCAGGCTGCCGCCCACCACCAGCAGGCGCAGCGGGCCGCTGCGGCCGGCGAAGCGCTCGGCCGGTGCGGCCTGGCGCAGGAAAGGCGTGCGCAGGGGGTTGCCCACCCATTCGCCCTTCTTGAACACGTTCGGGAAGGCGGTGAACACGCGGTCGGCCACACCGGCCAGCACCCGGTTGGCCATGCCGGCCACCGAGTTCTGCTCGTGCAGCACCAGCGGCTTGCCGGCGAGCACGCCCATCATGCCGCCGGGGAAACTGATGTAGCCGCCCAGGCCCACGACCACGTCGGGCTTGACGCGGCGCACCACCTGCAGCGACTGCCAGAAGGCGCGCAGCAGGCGCAGCGGCAGCAGCGCGACCGTGACCAGCCCTTTGCCACGCACGCCACCGAAATCAATGGTTTCCAGCGCGAAACCGCGCGGCGGCACCAACCGGCTCTCCATGCTGCCGGGTGCACCCAGCCAGTGCACGCGCCAGCCGCGCTCGCGCAAGGCTTCGGCCACGGCCAGGCCGGGGAAGATGTGGCCGCCGGTGCCTCCAGCCATGATCAGGGCGCAGGGCAGCATGCCAGCCCCCACGCTGCGCCGCTGACGCGGGTCGCTGCCCCCCAGGGGGGCGTTCGCTTGCTCGGGGCGGCCCAGCGCTGCGCTCATCACGACCGCCCTCCCTTCATCATCTGGCGGTTTTCGTAGTCCACGCGAAGCACGAGCGCGATGGCCACCAGGTTCAGCAGGATGGCCGAGCCGCCGTAACTCATCAGGGGCAGCGTCAGGCCCTTGGTGGGCAGCGCGCCCAGGTTCACGCCGATGTTGATGAAGGCCTGGAAGCCCATCCACAGGCCCACCCCCTGCGCCACCAGGCCGGCGAAGACCTGGTCGAGCGCGATGGCCTGGCGGCCGATGTGCATGATGCGGCGCGTGAGCCAGAGGAACAGCGCGATCAGCACCACCACGCCGAGCAGGCCGAACTCCTCGCCGATCACGGCGAGCAGGAAGTCGGTGTGCGCCTCGGGCAGCCAGTGCAACTTCTCGACGCTGCCGCCCAGGCCGACGCCGAAGATCTCGCCCCGGCCAAAGGCGATCAACGAATGGGAGAGCTGGTAGCCCTTGCCCAGGGCGTGCTCCACGCTCCAGGGGTCGAGGTAGGCGAAGACACGCTGGCGGCGGAACTCGCTGGTCATGACCATGAGCGCGAATGCGCCCACCACCACCAGCGCCATCAGGAAGAACATGCGCGCGTTCACGCCGCCCAGGAACAGGATGCCCATGGCGATCACCACGATCACCATGAAGGCGCCCATGTCGGGCTCGGCCAGCAGCAGCATGCCGACCACGCCCACGGCCACCGCCATCGGGGCCACGGCGTGGAAGAAGCGTTCCTTGACCTCCATCTTGCGCACCATGTAGCTGGCGGCGTAGAGCAACACGGCCAGCTTGGCGAGTTCGGAAGGCTGGAAGTTCATGATGCCCAGCGAGATCCAGCGGCGCGCGCCGTTCACGCCCCGGCCGATGAAGGGCAGCAGCACCAGCGCAAGCAGCACCAGCGCCAGCGCGAACAGCCAGGGCGCCATCTTTTCCCACGAGCGCAGCGGGAACTGGAAGGCCACCATGGCCGCGATCACGCCGATCACCATGGAAATGCCATGCCGCAGCACGAAGTGGGTGTGGGCGTAGTTCTGGAAGCGCGGGTTGTCGGGCAGCGCGATGGAGGCGGAATACACCATCACCAGGCCCCAGGCGAGCAGCGCCACCACCACCCACAGCAGGGGCTGGTCGAAACCGAGTTCGCGCACCGCGACGTTGCGCGTGCCGGCGTAGGTGCGGTTGGACAGGCGCACCGGCAGGTCGTCGCGTGAGCCGCCGCCGGCGAGCGCGCCCGCAAGGTCGCGGCCGGGCCAACGCGGCACCATGCCCGCGAGGGCGGCGCGAATGCGTTCGCCCCAGGGCGCGCGGTTGGCCTGGGCGGCGGCGGTGGTTTTCCTCTTCACAGTCCCCCCTCCAGGCTCAGGCCCTGCTCGGCGGCCAGGGCGTGCACCGCTTCCACGAACACGCGGGCGCGGTGCATGTAGTTGTCGAACATGTCCAGGCTGGCGCAGGCCGGCGACATCAGCACCGCATCACCCGCGCGGGCCTGCTGCGCACAGAGCGCGACGGCGTCGGGCAGCGTGGTGGCGTCGAACTGGGGCACGCCGGCCTCCTGCAGCGCGGCGCCCACGGCCTCGCGGATGCGGCCGGCGTCGCGGCCGATGTAGACCACGGCGCGCGCGAAGCGGGCCAGCGGCTCGGCCAGCGGCAGGAAGTCCTGACCCTTGCCATCGCCACCCAGGATGACGACGAGCCGGCGGTCCACGCCCAGACCGCGCACGGCCGCCAGCGTGGCACCCACGTTGGTGCCCTTGCTGTCGTCGAAGTATTCGACCTCGTCGAGGATGGCCACGGGTTCCACGCGGTGCGGCTCGCCGCGGTACTCGCGCAGGCCGTGCAGCATGGGACCGAGCGCGGCACCGGTGGACGTGGCCAGCGCGAGCGCGGCCAGGGCGTTGGCCGCGTTGTGGCGGCCACGGATGCGCAGCGCGTCCACGGGCATGAGGCGCTGGTAATAGATCTCTTCCTCTTCTTCGGCGCTTGACTGGACCCCCACGCTTGTCGCTTCGCGTACTGCGCTGCCCCCCGAGGGGGCTGCCGTGTCTTGGGGCGGCCCGGCGACACGGCGCCGCGGCTTGCGCGTTTCGTCCAGCGCCAGGGCGCGCACCAGCCAGGCCATGCCATTGACCGACTCGATGCCCCAGTCGCCCGCGCGGGTGGGCGCGTCCAGGCCGAAGCTGGCCCAGGGACGCGCGCTCTGCTGGCGGTTGCGGTTGCCCACCTTCACGGTCACCAGGCCGGGCTGCATGCCCATCACCAGCGCATCGTCGCGGTTGAGCAGCATCAGGGCCTGCGCGCCGAACACCGCTTTCTTGGCCAGGGCGTAGGCGGCCATGTTGCCGTGCCAGTCCAGGTGGTCTTCGGTGAGGTTGAGCACCGTGGCCGCGGTGGGCACGCCGTCCCAGTCGCCGCCGGCGGTGCGATCGAGCTGGAAGCTGGAGAGTTCCAGCACCCAGGCCTGGGGAAGGTGCGCCGGCTGCGGGGGTTCCAGGGGCGGCGGCACGAGCTGGGTCGGGCCTTCGTCTTCTGCCTCGGCGTCTGCCGGGGCCACGGCTTCATCGGCCTCGTCGATCGCGGCATCCGCGTCTTGCTCGGGCGCCGCCTCGGCTTCGACGGCCACGGGGGCCTGCGTGGCCACCTGGGCCTGCGCTTCGGCCTGCGCCTGCGCTTCTTCGGCCGCCGCGCGTTCGTCGTCGGCCGCCTGCGCCACCGCTTCGGTGTCGAGCGCGGTGGACAGCACATCGAGCAGGGCCGGGCCGATGTTGCCGGCCACCGCCACGTTCAGGCCGGCGCGCTGCAGCAGCAGGCCGGTGAGCGAGGTGACGGTGGTCTTGCCGTTGGTGCCGGTGATGGCCAGCACCTTGGGCTTGTACGGCAGGCGCGCGCGCTGCGAGAGTTCGCGCAGGGCGCGGGCGAACAGGTCGAGCTCACCGACCACGGCCACGCCGCGCTCCGTCGCCCAGCCGAACACGTCCTGCAGCATCTCGGGCGCCAGGCCCGGGCTGCGCGCGATCAGGTTCCATTCGGCGCGCGCCAGCAGCGTGTCGTCGAACGGGCCGGCCACGAAGCTGGCGTCCGGGCACTCGGCGCGCAGCACCGCCAGCTGGGGTGGCGTCTCGCGCGTGTCGGCCACGGTCACGCGCGCACCCTGGCGGACGCACCAGCGCGCCATGGACAGGCCGGAGGCACCCAGACCGAGGATGAGGACGTGCTGTTCGTTCATCGCAGTTTCAGTGTGGACAGCCCCACGAGGCACAACAGCATGGTGATGATCCAGAAGCGCACGACGACCTGCGTCTCCTTCCAGCCCTTTTTCTCGAAGTGGTGGTGCAGTGGCGCCATCTGGAACAGGCGACGACCGGTGCCGTAGCGCCGCTTGGTGTACTTGAACCAGCTCACCTGCAGCATCACCGACAGCGCCTCGACCACGAAGATGCCGCCCATGATGGCGAGCACGATTTCCTGGCGCACGATGACGGCGATGGTGCCCAGCGCGCCGCCCAGCGCGAGTGCACCCACGTCGCCCATGAACACCTGCGCCGGGTGGGTGTTGAACCACAGGAAGGCCAGGCCCGCGCCGGCCATGGCGGCGCAGAAGATCAGCAGCTCGCCCGCACCGGGGATGTGCGGCAGCAGCAGGTAGCGCGCGAACACCGTGTTGCCGGTGACATAGGCGAACACGCCCAGCGCCGAGCCGACCATGACCACCGGCATGATGGCCAGGCCGTCGAGGCCGTCGGTGAGGTTGACGGCGTTGCTCGAACCGACGATGACCAGGTAGGTCATGATCACGAAACCGAACACGCCCAGCGGGTAGCTGATTTCCTTGAAGAAGGGCACCAGCAGGCCGGCCTGCGGCGGCAGGTCCACGCTGAAACCCGAGCGCACCCAGGCGACGAAGAGTTCGAGCACGCGCAGGTTGCTGGACTCGGACACGCTGAACACCAGGTAGAACGCGGCCACCAGGCCGATCACCGACTGCCAGAAGTACTTTTCGCGCGAACGCATGCCTTCCGGGTCCTTGTGGACCACCTTGCGCCAGTCGTCCACCCAGCCGATGGCACCGAAACCCAGGGTCACCAGCAGCACGATCCACACGAAGCGGTTGGTGAGGTCGAACCACAGCAGCGTGGACAGCGCGATCGAGAACAGGATGAGCACGCCGCCCATGGTGGGCGTGCCGCCCTTGCTCAGGTGGGTCTGCATGGCGTACTCGCGGATCGGCTGGCCGATCTTGAGCGCGGCCAGTCGGCGGATGAAATACGGGCCCGCCACCAGGCCGACCAGCAGCGCGGTCATGGCCGCCATCACGGCGCGAAAGGTGAGGTACTGGAACACCCGCAGGGATCCGAATTCGGGCGACAGGCCTTGCAGCCAGAGGGCCAGGCTAGGCAGCATGGGCGTTGTCCTTCTTGTCTCTTGTTTGAGTGGGGTCCAGCGCCAGCAGCGCCTGCACCACGCGTTCCATGCGCATGAAGCGCGAGCCCTTGACGAGCACGCTGCGGAACACCGGCCGGTCGTCGGTCACAGCAGCGCAGACGGCGCCGGCCATGGCGGGCACTTCGACCCAATGAATGATTTTGGGCAGGGGCTCGCTGGCCTGGCGCATCCAGTCGCCCGCGACATGCACAGCCTCGATGCCGCGCGCCAGGGCGTGGCGCAGCACCTCGTCATGGAACGCCAGGCCCTGTTCACCGACCTCGCCCATGTCGCCCAGCACCAGCAGGCGCGGCGCGGGCAGCTCGGCCAGCACGTCGATGGCGGCACGCACCGAGTCGGGGTTGGCGTTGTAGGTGTCGTCGATCAGGGTGACGTGGCGGTCGTTCACGCGCAGCGCGAGGGCGCGCGAGCGCCCTCCCACCGGTTCGAACGCGTCCAGGCCTCGCACCACGGCGTCCAGCGGCACTCCGGTGGCCAGGGCGCAGGCGGTGGCCGCCAGGGCGTTGCGCACGTTGTGGCGGCCGGCAATGCGCAGGCGCACCGCGGCCTCGCCCAGCGGCGAGGCGAAGCTCAGCGCCCACGCGCCTTCGGCCCATTCGGTCTTGAGCGCCTTCACATCGGCGGCCTCGTCGCGGTCGCTGAAGGTGATGATCCGCCGCGCTCCGGCGAACTCGCGCCACAGCGGGGCATAGGTGTCGTCGCTCGGGAACACGGCCACCCCGTCGGCGCCCAGCGCCTGGATGACCTGCCCGTTCTCGCGTGCCACGGCTTCCACCGTGGCCATGAATTCCAGGTGCTCGCGCTGCGCGTTGTTGACCAGCGCCACCGTGGGCAGCGCCAACGCGGCGAGTTCGGCGATTTCGCCCGGGTGGTTCATGCCCAACTCCACCACCGAGAGGCGGTGCGCGGCGGTGAGGCGCAGCAGGGTGAGCGGCACGCCGATGTCGTTGTTGAAGTTGCCCTGGGTGGCATGCGCGGCCTCGCCCTCGGCGGCGCGCAGGATGGACGCGATCATCTGCGTGACCGTGGTCTTGCCGTTGCTGCCGGTCACGGCGATCAGCGGCAGGTCGAACTGGCTGCGCCAGCGGCGCGACAGCTCGCCGAGCGCGCGCCGGGTGTCGGGCACTTCCACGCCGGGCAGGCCGGCCTCGGCCAGGCCCTGGTGGGCGATGGCGGCCAGCGCGCCCTGCCCTTTCGCCTGCGGCAGGAAGTCGTGTGCGTCAAAGCGCTCGCCCTTCAGGGCCACGAAGAGGTCGCCCGGCTGCAGGCTGCGGGTGTCGGTGTGCACGCGGGTGAACGGCAGATCAGGCTGGCCGACCACGCGGGCGCCGTCCAGCTGCGGCAGGAGCTGGCCCAGGGTCTTCATGCGTGAGCCCCCTGTCCATGGCGCTGCGCCAGCGCGGCGCGAGCTTGCTGCAGATCGGAGAATGGTTTCTTCACGCCCATCACGTCCTGGTAGTCCTCGTGGCCCTTGCCGGCGATCAGCACCACGTCGCGCGCGTCGGCGCGCGCCACCGCCAGGGCGATGGCCTGGGCGCGGTCGGGTTCGACCAGCGCGGCATCGGAAGACGACAGACCCGCCACCATCTGGCGCAGGATGGCCATCGGGTCTTCGCTGCGCGGGTTGTCGCTGGTGAGCACCGGGCGCTGCGCCTCGCGCTCGGCGGCCGCGGCCATCAGCGGACGCTTGCCGGCATCGCGGTCACCGCCGCAGCCCACCACCACCCAGAGCGCGCCGCCGCGCTGGCGCGCCAGCGGTTGCAGGGCTTGCAGGGCCTTTTCGAGTGCGTCGGGCGTGTGCGCGTAGTCCACCAGCACCAGCGGCTGGCCAGGCTGGCCGACCGCGGCCTGCTCCATGCGGCCGGGCACGGGCGTGAGCGCGGCGCAGGCCTGCACGGCGTCGGCCAGGGGCACGCCGAGGGCGCGCGCGCTGGCCAGCACGCACAGCAGGTTGGACAGGTTGTAGCGGCCCACCAGCGGCAGGCTCAGCGCGTGCTGGGCCAGGGTGCGGCCGCGCGCATCGCGCTCGCCGACCTGCAGGGCCATGCCGCTGTCGGTGAAGGCCAGATCCTGCGCGAACAGGCGCGCGCGGCCGTGGTGGCCGGCTTCGATGGCCACGGTCCAGAGGTCCAGCCCCCGGCGGGCGAGCGTGGCGGCCAGGTCCGCGCCGCGGGCGTCGTCGATGTTGACCACCGCGCTGGCCAGGTCCGGCCAGTCGAACAGCCCGGCCTTGGCGGTCCAGTAGGCCTCCATGCTGCCGTGGAAGTCGAGGTGGTCCTGCGTGAAATTGGTGAACACGGCCACGCGCAGTTGCGTGGCGTTGAGCCGGCCTTCGACAATGCCGATGGACGAGGCCTCGATGGCGCAGGCCTTCAGGCCGGTGTCGACGAAGCGGCGCAGTTCGGCCTGCAGCATGACGGGGTCGGGCGTGGTCAGGCCGGTGGCGACCAGCGGTCGTTCCGCCTGGCCGGGCTGGGGCGGGCGCCCCATGCCCAGCGTGCCGATCACCGCGCAGGGTTTGGCGCAGAAGGACAGCAACTGCGCCGTCCACCAGGCGGTGGAGGTCTTGCCGTTGGTGCCGGTGATGGCCACCATGTCGAGGGCGGCGCTCGGCATACCGTGGAACACGCTGGCGATCGCGCCGGCCGAGGCCTTGAGGCCCGGCACCGCCAGCACGCGTTCGTCGTCGAAGCCATAGCTTGATGCGCCCTCGTGCTCCACCAGTGCCGCGGCGGCGCCGGCCTGGAGCGCGCCCGCCACGAAGCGGCGCCCGTCGGTGGCCGCACCCGGCCAGGCCACGAAACCATCGCCCGCGCCCACGCGGCGGCTGTCGCAGTGCAGGGCACGCACGCCGCGCTCGCGCAGCCAGTCGGCCACGGCCTGGGGGTCCTGGATGGTGCGCAGCATCAGAACGACTCCTCCACCACGTGGGTGACGATCTGCGGCTTCACGTTGATGTCGGGCTGCACGCCGAGGATGCGCAAGGTCTGCTGCACGGTCTCGCTGAACACCGGCGCGGCCACGAGGCCGCCGAAGTACTGCCCGTTGCTGGGCTCGTCGATCATCACCGCGACCACGATGCGCGGCGCTTCCACCGGCGCCAGGCCCACGAACCAGCTGCGGTACTTCTTCTCGGCGTAACCCTTGCCTTCCTGCTTGTGCGCGGTGCCGCTCTTGCCTCCCACCGAATAACCCATGGTCTGGGCGCGCGATCCGGTGCCGCCCGGGCCGGCGGCCAGGCCGAGCATCTGGCGCACGGCGATCGAGTTCTTCGCGCTGAACACGCGCACACCGGCGGTCTGGGTGTCGGACTTCTGCAAGGTCAGGGGAATCAGCTCGCCGTCGCGCGCGAAGATGGTGTAGGCCTGCGCCAACTGGAACAGCGAGGCCGACAGGCCGTAGCCGTAGCTCATGGTGGCCTGCTCGATCGGGCGCCAGGTCTTGTAGGGGCGCAGGCGGCCCGTGACCGCACCAGGGAACGGCACCTGCGGCTTCTGGCCGAAGCCGGCCTGCGCGTAGGTTTCCCACATCTCGCGCGGGCTCATCTGCATGGCCATCTTGACCGTGCCCACGTTGCTCGACTTCTGGATCACCTGGGACACGGTGAGCACGTCGTTCGGGTGCGAGTCGCTGATCGTCGAGCCGCCGATGGTGATGCGGCCGGGCGCGGTGTGGATGGGGGTGTTGGGCGTGACCAGGCCCTTTTCCAGCGCCAGCGCGGCGATGAAGGGCTTCATGGTCGAACCGGGTTCGAAACTGTCGGTGAGCACGCGGTTGCGCAGCTGCTCGCCCGTGAGGTTCTGGCGCCGGTTGGGGTTGTAGCTGGGGTAGTTGGCCAGGGCCAGCACCTCACCCGAGACCGTGTCGAGCACGATCACGCTGCCGGCGTGCGCCTTGTGCGCCAGCACCGCGTCCTTGAGCTTCTGGTACGCGAAATACTGCACCTTGCTGTCGATGGACAGCTGCAGGTCGGGGCCGTCCACCGGCGGCACCACGTCGCGCACATCCTCGACCACGCGGCCGAGCCGGTCCTTGATCACGCGGCGCGAGCCGCTCTTGCCGGCCAGCTGCTGGTTGAACGCAAGTTCCACGCCTTCCTGACCGATGTCTTCCACGTTGGTGAAACCCACCACGTGCGCAGCAGCCTCGCCCTCGGGGTACTGGCGCTTGTACTCGCGGCGCTGGTAGATGCCCCTGATGCCGAGCGCTGCGATCTCCTTGGCCACCGGATCGTCCACCTGGCGCTTGATCCAGACGAAGGTCTTGTCGTCATCGGCCAGGCGCTTGCGCAGGTCGGCCAGCGGCATCTCGAGCAGCTTGGCGAGCTGGCGCAGCTTGGGCTCGGCGCGGTCCACGTCTTCGGGAATCGCCCAGATGCTTTGCGCAACCACGCTGGACGCGAGGATCAGGCCATTGCGGTCGAGCACGCGGCCGCGGTTGGCCGGCAGCTCCAGCGTGCGCGCGAAGCGCACTTCACCTTGGCGCTGGAAGAAGTCGTTGCCGAACACCTGCACGTAGGCGGCGCGGCCGGCCAGGCCCGCGAAAGCCACGGCCAGCGCGGCCACGATGAACTTGCTGCGCCACACCGGGGTGCGGCTGGCCAGCAGGGGGCTCGCGGAGTAGTTGATGCTGCGGCCCATGGTCAGCGCTCCGGCGTGGGGTTCGTTGCCGCCGGCTGCGACGGTTCGAACACGGTGACGTACTGCGTGATGCCCGGCGTGACCGGGCGCATCTGCAGCTGGCGCGCGGCCAGCAATTGCACGCGTGCCGGCGTGGCCTGGGCGCGTTTCTGCACCTGCAACTGCTCATGCTCGGACTCCAGCTTGCGCGCCTGGGCCTGCGAGCGGTCCAGCGCGGTGTACAGCCGGCGCGATTCGTACTGGGTGTGCACGAGGTAGAAGGCGCTCGCGATCACGGCCGCCAGCAGCACGAGGTTCAGGCGGATCATGCCGGCGCCTCCGTGCGCTCGGCCACGCGCATGACGGCGCTGCGCGAGCGCGGATTGGCCTTGACTTCCTCGTCGGAAGGCATCACGCGCTTGAGGCCGCACAGGGCCATGGGCGCGGGTTCGGCGAAAGGCACGCGGCGGTCCACCACGGCGCGCGAATGGCGCGCCATGAACTGCTTGACCATGCGGTCTTCCAGGGAATGGAAGCTGATCACCACCAGTTTTCCTCCGGGACGCAACACGTGCAGGCTGGCCTCTAGCGCTTGTTGCAACTCTTCAAGCTCGGCGTTGATGAAAATCCGAAAAGCCTGAAATGTGCGCGTTGCAGGGTCCTTGCCCGGCTCGCGGGTTTTGACCGCGCCAGCCACGACTTCGGCCAGCTCGCTGGTGGTTCGAAAAGGGCCCCGTTCCTGTCGGCGACGATCAATCGCCTTTGCAATCGATTGAGCAAACCGTTCTTCGCCATAGTCACGAATGACCTCCGACAGGGTTGAGACCTCGGCCGTCTCCAGCCACTGAGCCACGCTCTGGCCGCGCGTGGTGTCCATGCGCATGTCCAGAGGTCCGTCGTGGCGAAAAGAAAAACCCCGTTCGGGGTCGTCGATCTGCGGGGAGCTCACGCCCAGGTCCATCAGCAGGCCGTCGGCGCTCGCATCGCCCAGTTCGCCCAGGTGGCTGAACCCCTCGTGCCGGATGGAAAAACGGCCATCGCTGGCCGCCAGGTCCTTTGCCGCCTGCACCGCCTGCGGATCTTTGTCGAAGACGGTCAGCCGCCCCTTGCGGGACAACTGCTCGAGGATCAGCCGGGAGTGACCGCCGCGCCCGAAAGTGGCGTCGACGTAGTGCCCGTCCGGGTTGATGCCGAGGGCTTGCACAGCCTCGTTCAACAGGACGGTTTGATGGTTCCATGCGCCTTGCACCATGGCCCTTAGAAAGAAAAGTCCTTGAAGACATCGGGCATCTCGGCCTTCATGGCTTCGGCTTCCTGCGCCGCGTAGACCTGCGCATCCCACAGCTCGAAGTAGGCGCCCATGCCCAGCAGGACCACGTCCTTGCTGATGCCGGCTCCCGCGCGCAGCTCGGGCGAGACCAGCACACGGCCGGAGGTGTCCATGTCCACGTCCATCGCATTGCCCAGGAAGATGCGCTTCCACCACTGGGCCTGCATGGGCAGGGAGGCGATGCGGTCACGGAACTGTTCCCAGGCGCTGCGGGGGAATACCATGAGGCAGCCGTGGGGGTGCTTGGTGATGGTGAGTGCCGCGCCCAGGGCGTCCCGGTGCCGGGTCGGCATGGACAGCCGGCCCTTCACATCGAGACTGAGAGAAGACGCACCCTGGAACACCGCTTTTAGCCCTTAGAAGACACTTTTCACCACTTAATTGCACTTTTTTCCACTTTATCAGGAAATACCCTGCGCACAACGGGTCGGCTACACATTTTTTCAATGAAATCAACCACTTAGGAAGCATTTAGAAGCTTTATCACGGTCAAAAACACATTAAAAGCAAGCACTTACAACAAGCACTGCATGTGAAGCTTCAAAACCCTGTTACATGCAGGGCTGTATGAATGATCAGGTGGGAGAAAAAGGGCCGGCGCGACGCCCGCGACGCGGGGTGCGGACGGGCCGAAAGGGCGCTCGGCGCGAAGCCGAGGCCCTCGGGGTTCAGAGGATGTAGCGCGAGAGGTCTTCGTTGCGGCTGAGCTCGCCCAGGCGGGCGTCCACGTAGGCCGCGTCGATGGTGATGGTCTGGCCTTGCAGCCGCGTGGCGTCGAAGCTGACTTCATCCAGCAGGTGTTCCATCACCGTGGAGAGTCGGCGTGCACCGATGTTCTCGGTGCGCTCGTTCACGTCGTAGGCGATCTGCGCAAGGCGGCGGATGCCCTCGGGTGCGAAGGCCAGCGTCACGCCTTCGGTGGCCAGCAGCTCCTGGTACTGCTTCACCAGCGAGGCATGGGTCTGCGTGAGGATGGCTTCGAAGTCGTCCACCGACAGCGACTGCAGCTCGACGCGGATCGGAAAGCGGCCCTGCAACTCGGGAATCAGGTCGCTCGGCCGCGCGAGGTGGAACGCGCCGCTGGCGATGAAGAGGATGTGATCGGTCTTGACCACGCCGTATTTGGTGGACACCGTGGTGCCCTCCACCAGCGGCAGCAGGTCGCGCTGCACACCCTGGCGCGACACCTCGGCCCCGCCCGCGTCGCTGCGCGAAGTGACCTTGTCGATCTCGTCGATGAACACGATGCCGTTCTGCTCGGCGTTGTGCAGCGCGCGGGTCTTGATCTCTTCCTCGTTGACCAGCTTGCCCGCCTCTTCGTCGATCAGCAGCTTCATGGCCTCGGCGATCTTGAGCTTGCGCGTCTGGCGCTTGCCGGCCCCCATCTGGCTGAACATGCCGCGCAGTTGCTCGGCCATCTCTTCCATGCCGGCCGGGCCCATGATCTCCATCGACGGACGCGCCTCGGCCAGGTCGATCTCGATTTCGCGCTCGTCGAGCTGGCCTTCGCGCAGCTTCTTGCGGAAGTTCTGGCGCGCGGTGCCCTCCGGCGTGACCACGGCGGACGGCTCGCCCGCCATGCCCCGCGGCGGCGGGATGAGCACGTCCAGAATGCGGTCCTCGGCGGCGTCTTCGGCGCGGGCACGCTGCTTGCGCATCTCGACCTCGCGCGTCTGCTTGATCGCGATCTCGGCCAGGTCGCGGATGATGCTGTCCACGTCCTTGCCCACATAGCCCACCTCGGTGAACTTGGTGGCCTCGACCTTGATGAAAGGCGCATCGGCCAGGCGGGCCAGGCGGCGCGCGATCTCGGTCTTGCCCACGCCGGTGGGTCCGATCATCAGGATGTTCTTGGGCGTGATCTCGGGCCGAAGTTTTTCATCGACCTGCTGGCGCCGCCAACGGTTGCGCAGAGCAATGGCCACGGCGCGCTTGGCGCCCTTCTGGCCGATGATGAAGCGGTCGAGTTCGGAAACGATTTCCTGGGGCGTCATGGAGGACATTACAAAACCTCCACGGTGTGGTTCATGTTGGTGTAGATGCAGAGCTCGCCCGCGATCGCGAGCGACTTGCGCACCACCTCTTCCGCGCTGAGGTCGGTGTGGTCGATCAGGGCTTTGGCCGCGGCCTGCGCGTACGCGCCACCGGAACCGATGGCCACGATGCCGTGCTCGGGTTCGAGCACGTCGCCGTTACCGGTGATGATCAGCGAAGCGCTGTGATCGGCCACCGCGAGCATGGCCTCGAGGCGGCGCAACACGCGGTCGGTGCGCCAGTCTCGCGTGAGTTCGATGGCAGCGCGCACCAGATGGCCCTGGTGCTTTTCGAGCTTGGCCTCGAAGCGCTCGAACAGCGTGAAGGCGTCGGCGGTGGCGCCGGCAAAACCCGCAAGCACCTGGTCGCGGTAGAGCTTGCGCACTTTGCGGGCCGTGCCCTTGACAACGATGTGGCCCAGCGTGACCTGGCCGTCACCGCCGATGGCGACTTGCACGCCCTGGGGTGTCTCGCGCCGCACGCAGACGATGGTGGTTCCGTGAAATGATTCCATGGCGCTTCAGTTGAGGACGGTCTGTGCGATTGCAACGGCGCCGCGCGCGTTTGTGCAACAGAAATGCAGGACGGCCGGTGGCGGCCTCGGTCAGTCGATGCGGACGACCACCTTGGCGTATTCGGTGATGCCGATCACGTGGAAGAACGCCGACACCAGCCGGTGCGCGTCCACGAACTGCACCACCCGGCCTTCGGCGTGGTGGTTCGACACCCAGTTGAGCAAGGTGCCCGCGGCCGAAAAGTCGACCCGGATCAGGTTGCGGCAGGAAATGATGAGCACGTCGGCACCTTTGAGCTTGCGCTCCAGCGCCTCGAGCGTGACCTGCGGGTCGCCCCGGATCTCGCCCGAGAGTTCGACCAGACCCAGTTGGCTGTAGTCACCCGCTTCGCTATCAAGCACCGATTCGCTGTGCGGGAAGCCCGACGCCACCTGCTCCAGCACCGATTCGCCCAGCACCGATTGGCCGGCCTCGCCGGGCCTGTCCGCCGACTGCGACGAGTAGTAGCAGCGCGGCTTTTCCCAACCCGGTGGCGACACCTCGTAGGTCACGCAGAAATCGAGCGCGGTGAGTTCGAACTCGTCCGGCCGGTTCATGACGCGCAGCACCGCCATGCGCAACTCCCACCAGAGCTGTTCGACGTCACGGCGGCCCGAGGGCGTCTGGCTCTTGAGCAAGTCCCGGAACGGCGACGACCCCTGGAAGCGCAACTCCACTTCCTGGTCGCCCCACAAGGTGAAGATGCCCAGCAACGCGCGCGCCGCCTTGAGATCCATGCTTTCAAGCGGCGTCCAATCGAGCACCCAGGGTTGTGCCGCGCGCAGCAGCACGTTCTGCAGGGTGCCCACCGCGTGCGCGTCCAGTTCCGGCTCGCTCACCCACACCGCGCGGTTGTGGCCGGTGGAGGGCACATAGACTTTGCCGGTCATGCCGGCCACGGTCTCGGGCATGTCGTACCACTGCGGCGCGGAACGGCTGAAGCGGTTGACGAAATCCACCGCGCGGCTCTCGAAGGGGGCGAGCTGTCCGGTGGCGCGGTACAGGTCGAACAGGGCCAGCCAGTCTTCCTTTTCGTCGGCTTTGGCGCCCCCCTCACCCAAGACCTCCAGCAGGCCCTGCTCCGCCCCGGCGTCATCGCCATTGGCAAAACGGATCGCGGCCTCCTCCACTTCGGGGTCCTGCGCGATCTCCTGCACATCCAGGGCGTAGAAATGCGAGGCCGAGAACTCCTGGCCCGAACTGCGATGCTCTTTCGTGGCCGTGGGCGCCACCAAGCCGGTGCGCGCAGGTGGCTGTGGAGGCGGCGGCGCAGCGGACGCCACCTCGCGTTCCTGCGTCGGGCTCCAGCTCTTGCGCAGGGCAGCGGGTGCCGAGGCAGACGCCGGGAGGTTCAGCGCCGGGATGTCCAGCGACTGCACCGTCGCAGGCGCGGAGGCGGTCGGATTGGGCAAGGGACCGGGCTCGGTCTCGTCGTACTGCGCCTTGCGCTGCCGGACGCTGGACTCGGGCACGCTGGGCGCCAGGGGCACCTGCTTGGATTTGGCGGAGGCAAGGTTGCCTGGGCCGTGGGTGCCGGTGTTCAGGCCGGAGCCGGTGCTGACCAGGGAATCGGGCCCCTTGGTCTTCCACCATTGCATCGACATCTGGGCCTCGATCTCGTCGATCTTCTTCAGGGTCTCTGCCCGGTCGTCCGGCTTGGACGGCAGGCTGCTCTGGAAGAACGAAGGACGCATCCCAGGCCCTTCGGCCCCGGTGCCCTCGCGGCTGCGGATCTTGCGCAGCATGTCGAACTCGCGCTTGCGCACGAAGTCGTTGCGCCGCTTGCGCTCGATCATTTCCTTGAGCGCGGCCTTGCTGTACTCGCTCTCGCGATCGGCCGTCCGGGTGTCCAGGTCCGACCAACTGGTGGTCGGATGGCGCACGAACTTCACCACCTTGGACAGGAAGCCGCCGCTGGAGTCGTCCTTGGACATGGAAAGTCGGTACCGGAAATGAAACGGGAACTGAAACGAACGGAGGGGGACTGGGCTCAGTCCCCGAACATCTTCTGCTTGAGCTCCCGGCGCTGCTGGGCTTCGAGCGAAAGGCTGGCCGTGGGCCGGGCCATCAGGCGACCGACACCGATGGGCTCGCCGGTTTCCTCACAGTAACCGTAGTCGCCGGAGTCGATGCGCGCGATCGCCTGTTCGATCTTCTTCAGCAGTTTGCGTTCCCGGTCCCGGGTGCGCAATTCGAGCGCGTGTTCTTCTTCGATCGTCGCGCGATCGGCCGGATCGGGCACGACCACGGTGTCTTCACGCAGGTGTTCGGTGGTTTCGCCAGCGTTGGCCAGCATGTCGGCCTTGAGCTGGGACAGCTTGCGACGGAAGTAGGCCAGCTGCAGGTCGCTCATGTACTCACTGTCGGGCATGGCTTGCACGTCCAGGTCGGTGAGTTGCTCGACCGGCAGGGTCTTCCAGTTGTTGGCCCGCTTGGGGTCTTTCTGGATGGAGGATGGCACGGGAGGGGTCATGACGGCACGTTGATTCATATGGGAGAAAGTCGCTTTGACAGCGTCTGGGGCGTGGGTGGGGACCACGGCGGCCTGCGTCATCTGTTCCATCATGACCTTTTTGGCCGCCCGCTTGCCCAGGGGGCGAGGGGTGGGCTCCACCACGACCGGTGGGGGAGCCGCCGGGCGCTTGGCGCTGGAAGGTTTGGAAACAGGGGCTGCGGCAGGCGCGGCCTTGGGAACCGAAGGGGTCACGGAGAATACAGCCGCTTTGGCAGCGGACTGGGTCGTTGCTTTGGGGGCGGCCTTGGCCGCCGGTTTGACCGCAGGGGTGGCCGCCTTCACCGGCGCGCGCGCGGCGGTTTTGGCGGGCGTGGCCTTGGGGGCGGGTGACTTCTTGGCCACCACCGCCTTGCCCTTGGCGACCGCCTTGACCGCTGCCTTCACCACCGGCTTGGCCGGGGTCTTGGCTTTGGCTGCAGGCTTCGCGGCGGTCTTGGCGGGGGTTTTCAGAGGGGTCTTGGCAACGGGTTTGACCGCGGCCTTGGCCACGGGTTTGGAGGGTTTGGCCGCAGGCTTGGCGGCCGTTTTCTGGGTTTTGGCCACCGTTGTGGTCTTTTTCGCCGCCGACGCGCGTGCCTTGGCTCCCGACGCGGCGGGTTTGCCTGATTTCGCTGTCCTGGTTGCCGGGGCTTTCACAACGGGTCTCCTCTCAGTGACTGACGAAGCGGGATCTCGGGCGGTGCGCTGCGGCGGGCTGGGCCCGGGACGCCTCGCGGGGGGCCGCCGGATGCGACGTTATACCCTCATTGCCGAACGGCTCTCGGCATTGGTCGATCGGTGCCCGAAAAGGCGGCCGGCCGGCCAACTTGGGCCGCGATTGTAACGAGCCCCGCCTGTTCCTCCCGGAATCCCGCACCGGGGCCCGGGCCCGTCGTTGGAGAAGCGAGACAAACGGCACGTTCAGCTCCGCTGGAGACGAGGGGGCGGGAAGGCGTTGCGGACCATGCCCGTCAGGCCAGGCTCTGGTCCAGGCCCTGCACCAGGATGTCCTTGGGCAGGTCGATGCCGATGAAGACCATCTTGCTGGTGCGCGGTTCGCCTTCGGCCCACACGGGCCCGAGGTCGCTGCCCATGAGCTGGTGCACGCCCTGGAAGATCACCTTGCGGTCGGTGCCCTGCATGTGCAGCACGCCCTTGTAGCGCAGCATGCGCGGGCCATACACCTGCACGATCGCGCCCAGGAAATCCTCGAGCTTTTCCGGGCTGAACGGGCGTGTGGCGCGGTAGACGAAGCTTTTCACATCGTCATCGTGATGGTGGTGGTGGCCATGGCCGCCGTGGCCGTGCTGGTGCGAGGGGTGATTGCAGTGCTCACCGTGCTCGTGGTCGTGGTGCTCGTGCGCATGGTCGTCGTGGCCATGGTCGTGCGCGTGATCGTGGTCATCGACCTTGAGAAAGTCGGGGTCGATGTCGAGCTTGGCGTTGAGGTTGAAGCCGCGCAGGTCGAACACTTCCTTGAGCGCCACGTCGCCGAAATGCACCGGGCGCATGGGAGCGCGCGGGTTCATGTGCTTGAGGCGGTGCGTGAGGGCGCCCAGGTCTTCCTCGCTCACGAGGTCGGACTTGCTGATGAAGATCTGGTCGGCAAAGCCGACCTGGCGGCGGGCTTCCTGGCGTTCGTTGAGTTGTTCGGCCGCGTGCTTGGCGTCGACCAGCGTGAGGATGGAGTCCAGCAGGTACTGCTCGGCAATCTCGTCGTCCATGAAGAAGGTCTGGGCCACCGGGCCCGGATCGGCCAGGCCGGTGGTTTCGATGACGATGGCGTCGAAACGGCCGGGCCGGCGCATCAGGCCTTCGACGACGCGGATCAGGTCGCCGCGCACGGTGCAGCAGACGCAGCCGATGTTCATATCGAAGATTTCCTCGTCGGATTCCACGATCAGGTCGTTGTCGATGC
>JAGKSX010000080.1 GCA_018993155.1 Hydrogenophaga sp. | reverse complement strand
GTGCCGATCATGATGCGGCGCTGCACCTCGGGCCCGAAGCCTTCGCTGCGCGACTTCTTGTACATGTCGGTCAGGTCTTCGTACTGCGCGGCGCGGTGGCCGAACTTCACGCCGTCGAAACGGCTGAGGTTGGAGCTGGCCTCGGCTGGCGCAATGATGTAGTAGACCGGGATGGAGAGCTCGGTGCGCGGCAGCGAGACCTCGACCAGCGTGGCGCCGAGCTTTTCATACTCCGCCAGCGCGGCGCGCACGGTGGCGAGCACGTCGGGCGCGCAGCCTTCGCCGAAGAATTCCTTGGGCAGGCCGATGCGCAGGCCCTTGAGCGGCTGGGCGGCGGTGGCGCCTTCGCGCGGCTGGCCAAGCAGCGCGGTGTAGTCCTCGGCCGGGTGGTCCAGGCTGGTGGAATCGCGGTCGATGTCGGGGCCGGCCATGGCGCTGAGCAGCACCGCGCAGTCGGCGGCGCTGCGCGCCATCGGGCCGGCCTGGTCCAGGCTGGAGGCGAAGGCCACCATGCCGTAGCGCGAGCAGCGGCCGTAGGTGGGCTTGATGCCGGTGACGCCGCAGAAGCTGGCCGGCTGGCGGATCGAGCCGCCCGTGTCGGTGCCGGTGACGGCGGGCGCCAGGCGCGCGGCCACGGCCACGGCGGAGCCGCCCGAGGAGCCGCCGGGTACGCGCGTGGTGTCCCAGGGGTTGTGCACCGCGCCGAAGGCCGAGTTCTCGTTGCTGCCGCCCATGGCGAACTCGTCGCAGTTGAGCTTGCCCAGCGTCACCGCGCCCTGCGCGGCCAGGCGCTGCACCACGGTCGCGTCGAACGGGCTCTGGTAACCCGCCAGCATCTTCGAACCGGCGGTGGTGGCGAAGTCCTTGGTGACGAAGATGTCCTTGTGCGCCAGCGGCACGCCCAGCAACGGTGTGCGTTCGCCAGCGGCGATGCGCGCGTCAGCCGCGCGGGCCTGCGCCAGCGAGGCATCTTCATTGAAGGCCAGGTAAGCGCCCAGCGACGCGTGCTGCTGCGCGCGCGCCAGCAGGTGCTGCGTGGCTTCGAGGCTGCTGGTTTTCTTGTCCGCGATGGCGGCGGCGAGGTCGGACACGCCCAGGGTATGCAGATCGTTCATTCGATCACCTTGGGCACGAGGAACAGGCCGCGTTCGACCGCCGGGGCGCTCTTCTGGTTGGCTTCGCGGTCGTTGGGCTCGCTCGCCACGTCCGGGCGCAGGCGCAGCGAGACGTGGTCGATCACCGCCGTGGGATGGGCCAGGGGCTCCACGCCGGTGGTATCCACCGCGTTCATCTGCTCGACGATGTCGAAAAAGCCATTGAGCTGGGTGCGCATGGTCTCGCTCTGCGCGCCGGAGAGCTCCAGGCGCGCGAGGTTGGCGATGCGCTCAATGTCGGACTGGGTCAGGGACATGGCAAAAGAGGGTTCCGGATGGGGAAGAGACGCACCGTCTGCAGGTTTTCCGCCCTGAAACGGCTTGTAACTGGACAAAATGCACCCTGTTTGCGCGCAGTTGTACACAGGGGATACGGTATTATCCAAGGTTTAACGGCAGCGCCCGTGCCGTTGCGGTTTTCGCCTAGGAATCAACCACTTAGCACCGATGCCCGGCCAACGACCCGGCCCCATACCCGGCGACGAGCGCGCACAGCCGCGCCCGTGCCCCACAGGACCCATGCACCATGTTTGAAGCTTTTCGTCGGCAATTTTCGACCGACCTGGCCATCGACCTCGGCACCGCCAACACCCTCATCTACGTTCGCAACAAGGGCATCGTGCTCGACGAGCCCTCCGTCGTGTCCATCCGCCACGAAGGCGGCCCTCAGGGCAAGAAGACCATCCAGGCGGTCGGCCACGAGGCCAAGGCCATGCTGGGCAAGGTGCCAGGCAACATCGAGGCCATCCGTCCCATGAAGGACGGCGTGATCGCCGACTTCACCGTCACCGAGCAGATGCTCAAGCAGTTCATCAAGATGGTGCACCCGCGCTCGATGTTCAAGCCGAGCCCGCGCATCATCATCTGCGTGCCCTGCGGCTCGACCCAGGTCGAGCGCCGCGCCATCCGCGAATCGGCCCTGGGTGCCGGTGCCAGCGAGGTCTACCTGATCGAGGAACCCATGGCCGCAGCCATCGGCGCCGGCCTGCCGGTGTCGGACGCCTCCGGTTCCATGGTGGTCGACATCGGCGGTGGCACCACCGAGGTGGGCGTCATCAGCCTGGGCGGCATGGTCTACAAGGGCAGCGTGCGCGTGGGCGGTGACCGCTTCGACGACGCCATCATTGCCTACATCCGCCGCAACTACGGCATGCTGATCGGCGAGCCCACGGCCGAAGCCATCAAGAAACAGATCGGCTCGGCCTTCCCCGGCAGCGAAGTCAAGGAAATGGAAGTCAAGGGCCGCAACCTCTCCGAGGGCGTACCGCGCAGCTTCACCATCTCCAGCAACGAGATCCTCGAAGCCCTGACCGACCCGCTCAACAACATCGTCACGGCCGTGAAGATGGCGCTGGAGCACACGCCGCCCGAGCTGGGCGCCGACATCGCCGAGCGCGGCATGATGCTCACCGGCGGCGGCGCGCTGCTGCGCGACCTCGACCGCCTGCTGGCCGAAGAAACCGGCCTGCCGGTGCTGGTGGCAGAAGAGCCGCTCACCTGCGTGGTGCGCGGTTGCGGCATGGCCCTGGAGCGCATGGAGCGCCTGGGCACGATCTTCACCAGCGAATAAACCCCGGCCGCCGCCCGGCGGCCGCGCCTCCCCACCACCGACCAGACCCCTCCGAGCGCCATGCCACTGGGCACCCTGGACCGCACCCCGCCCCCGTTCTTCAAGCAGGGTCCGTCGGCCCTGTCCAAGCTGGTGGTGTTCAGCGCCCTGGCGCTGTTCCTGATGGTGGCCGACCTGCGCTTTCGGCTCACCGAGCCGATCCGCACGGCCATGGCCGTGGTGCTCTACCCGGTGCAATGGGCGGTGCTGCAGCCGGTGCAGCTGGCCTCCATGGCGGGCGGTTACTTCACCTCGCTGCACGCCGCGCAGAAGAGCGAAGGCGAGGCGCTGCAGCGCCTGGCGGTGCAGGCCGAGCGCAGCCTGCAGCTGGAGCAGATCACCCTGGAAAACCAGCGCTTGCGCGAATTGCTGGCCATGCGCGAGCGCATCGGCACCCAGGCCATCGGTGCCCAGGTGCTGTACGACGCGGCCGACCCCTACTCGCGCAAGATCGTGATCGACCGCGGCCAGACGCACGGCATCGAGGCCGGCTCCCCGGTGGTCGATGAAAGCGGCGTGCTGGGCCAGGTCACGCGGGTCTACCCACTGGTGGCCGAGGTCACGCTGCTGATCGACCGCGATCAGGCCATCCCCGTGCTCAACACGCGCACCGGCGTGCGCAGCGTGGCCTATGGCCAACCGTCCACCAGCGGCGACGGCCTGGAGCTGCGCTACACCCTGGCCAGCGCCGACATCGCCGAAGGCGACCTCCTCTCCACCAGCGGGGTGGACGGCGTCTACCCCGCCGGCCTGCCGGTGGCGCGCGTGACCCTGGTCGAGCGCCAGGCCGAGTCCTCGTTCGCGCGCATCCTGTGCGAGCCCCTGGCCCGCGTGCAGGGCACGCTGCACGTGCTGGTGCTGGGCTCCATCGCGGCCTCGGTCCCGCCCTCCCCCCTGGCCGAAACCGCCGACACCCCCCGCCCGGCGCGCGCCAACCGCCCCGGTGTCCGGAGCTCCGCGCCATGATCATGCGACCCGGCCAGCAGCTGTTGCTGCCCGCCAACCCCGGCTTCATCTGGTTCAGCCTGCTGGCCGCGCTGGTGTTCAACATGCTGATGAACATGGGCCTGTTCGGCCGCGCTGCCTGGGTGCCCGACCTGCTGGCCGTGGTGCTGGTGTTCTGGAGCGTGCACCAGCCGCTGCGCATCGGCGTGGGGGTGGCCTTTGCCTTCGGCCTGGCCATGGACGTGCACCAGGGCGCCCTGCTCGGGCAGCACGCGCTGGCGTACACCGCGCTCGGCTTCCTCGGCATCTCCATGCACCGGCGCCTGCTCTGGTTCAGCGTGCCCAACCAGTCGGTGCAGGTGCTGCCGCTGTTCGTGGCCGCGCACGTGCTTGAACTGCTGGTGCGCATGGCCGCCGGTGGCAGCTTCCCCGGCGTGTTCTACCTGCTGGCCCCGGTGATCGAGGCCGCGCTCTGGCCGGTGGTGAGCGTGCTGCTGCTGGCGCCGCAGCGCCGCGCGCCCAACCCCGACGACAACAGACCGCTATGAGCACCCCCCGCGCCGCCTTCGGCGTCACCCCCCAAGGGGCGCCAGCTGCGGCCCGGCAAAGCCGGTTCCGCGCTGGCACTGGCCGCGGGTCGGCAAACTCACGCGGTCTTCGCCATCTCGGATAAAACACGGTCATGACGGAAATCCGCAACGTCGAAGCCGATCTGGCGCAGTTCCGCACCCGGGCGCTGCTGATCGGCCTCACGGTGGTGTTCGCGTTCGGGCTGATCGCCTCTCGCATGGTCTACCTGCAGGTGATCCGCCACGAGGACCTGGCGGCGCAGGCCGAGAGCAACCGCACGGCCGTGCTGCCGGTGGTGCCCAACCGAGGGCAGATCCTGGACCGCAAGGGCCGCATCCTGGCCACCAACTACTCGGCCTACACGCTGGAGATCACGCCCTCGCGCGTGGAGGACATGGACGCCACCATCGCCGGCCTGAGCGAGCTGGTGGAGGTCACCCCGCGCGACCAGCGCCGCTTTCGCAAGCTGCTGGAGGAATCGCACCGCTTCGACTCGCTGCCGCTGCGCACCCGCCTGACCGACGTGGAGGTCGCGCGCTTCACGGCGCAGCGCTACCGCTTCCCTGGCGTGGACGTGCGCGCACGCCTGCTGCGCCAGTACCCCAATGGCGAGGTGGCGAGCCACGTGATCGGCTACATCGGGCGCATCAACCAGCGCGAGACCGAGCTCATCGCCGACTGGCCCGAAGAAGACCAGGCCAACTACCGCGGCACCGAGTACATCGGCAAGCTCGGCGCAGAGCAGAGCTACGAGCGCGAGTTGCACGGCATCACCGGCTTCCAGCGCGTGGAGACCTCGGCCGGCGGGCGCGCCGTGCGCTCGCTGGCCAACACGCCGGCCACGCCGGGCAACGCCGTGGTGCTGTCGATCGACATCCAGCTGCAGAAGCTGGTGGAGGACATGTTCGGCGAGCGGCGCGGTGCGCTGGTGGCGATCGACCCGCGCTCGGGCGAGGTGCTGGCCTTCGTCAGCAAGCCCACCTTCGACCCCAACCTGTTCGTCGAGGGCATCGACGTGGAGAACTGGCGCGCGCTCAACGAGTCGATGGACAAGCCCTTGCTGAACCGGGCCCTGCGCGGCACCTACCCGCCCGGCTCCACCTACAAGCCCTTCATGGCGCTGGCCGCGCTCGAAACAGGCTCGCGCAGCGCGAGCCTGGTGATGAACGACCCCGGCTACTGGATGTTCGGCGGCCACCGCTTCCGCAGCCACGGCGACGGCCTGGGCGCGGTCGACATGCACCGCGCCATCGTCAAGTCCAGCAACACGTACTTCTATTCGCTGGCCAACGACATGGGCGTGGACGCCATGCACGACTTCATGAAGCCGCTGGGCTTCGGTCAGATCACCGGCATCGACCTCAAGGGCGAGGTGCGCGGCGTGCTGCCCAGCCAGGCCTGGAAGCGCAACACCTACAAGCGGCCCGAGCAGCAGCGCTGGTACGCGGGCGAGACCATCTCGCTGGGCATCGGCCAGGGGTACAACAACTTCACCATGCTGCAGATCGCACACGCCATGGCGACCCTGGCCAACGGCGGCATCAAGTACAAGCCGCACCTGACCATGGCGACCGAGAACGTGATCACGCGCGAGCGCGTGCCGCTGCCCGGCCCGCCGCCCGAAAACCTTGGCTTCAAGCCCGAGAACGTGCGCATCGTGCTCAACGCCATGCAGGCCGTGACCACCGAAGGCACCTCCACCCGCGTGTTCGCCGGCGCGGGCTACGCCAGCGGCGGCAAGACCGGCACGGCGCAGGCCGTCACCATCGGGCAGAAGGAGCGCTACGACGCGCGCCGGCTCGAAGAGCACCAGCGCGACCACTCGCTGTACCTGGCCTTCGCGCCGGTGGACCAGCCGCGCGTGGCACTGGCGGTGATCGTGGAGAACGCCGGCTTCGGCGCGGCACACGCCGCCCCGATCGCGCGCCGCGTGTTCGACTACCTGCTGATGGACCAGTACCCCAACCCGCAGGACCTGGCCGCCGTGCGCGTGGGCCAGGCCAGCGCCCCCATCGGCACGCCGCTCAAGGCCAGCGAGCAGCCCTGGCCGCCGGCCTCCATGGCACCCGCGCCTTGAGGTGAGGGCGCGCTCACGCCTTGGAGAGGCTCAGCCCCGGAGCCAGGCGTCGTAGGTGGTCTTGAGGATCAGCGCGCTCACCACGAAGATGAACACGGTGCGCACGAAGCCGCTGCCGTGCTTCAGGGCCAGCCGCGTGCCCAGCAGGCTGCCGACCACGTTGGCGATGGCCATGGCCAGCACGAAATGCCACCAGACATGGCCCTTCCAGGCGAACAGCATCAGCGCCGCCAGGTTCGTGGCCGTGTTGAGCAGCTTGGCGCTGGCGCTGGCGTGCAGGAAGTCGTAGCCCAGCCAGCGCACGAACAGAAAGACGAAGAAGCTGCCCGTGCCGGGGCCGAAGAAGCCGTCATAGAAGCCGATGACGCCGCCGAGCAGGCTGGCGGCCAGCATCTCGCGCCTGCCGCTGAAGCGCGGCGTGTGGTGCCGGCCCAGCTCCTTGCGCGCCAAGGTATAGCCCAGCACCAGCAGCAACACCAGCGGCAGGGCGCGGCGCAGGAAGTCGGGCGAGACCACGGTGACCGTCCAGGCCCCCGCCATGGAGCCCGCAAATCCCACCGCCGCCGCCGGCAGCAGCGCGTGCCAGGGCATCTCGACCCGGCGCGCGTACTGCAGCGTGGCCGCCGCCGTGCCCCAGACCGAAGCGCCCTTGTTCACGCCGAACAGCGTGGCCGGGTGGGTGGCGGGAAACATCGCGAACAGCGCCGGCACCAGGATGAGGCCGCCGCCCCCGACGATCGAATCGACAAAACCGGCGAACAGCGACGCCAGCGAGACCAGAAGCAGTTCCATCCCAGGATTGTCGCCGGGCGGCCCTGGGCAAAAAAAAGCCGACCCTTGTGGGGTCGGCTCGAGGAATCTGGCATCTCTGGAGGACGCTGAAACCGTTGTTCGAATTGGACTGGGTTGTCTCCTCGGTCCCCCGCGGTCACCAGCGCTGGGCGCTGTTGGCGAGTGCATGCACTGTAGCGGCCCGCACCAGGGCTGTGCATCCGGGCTTTCCCTTGCTTTTTGGCGGTTTGGCACAGGAAATGCAACGGTCTGTTCGTCGTTGGAAGAGAGCTATTCATGCACCAATACCGCTATTTCGTTCGGCGGGGCCTGCTCCTGCCCACCTTGCTCTGGCCACTTCTTGCCGCCTCGCAGGGCGAAAACACAGAGGTTGTGACAAAAGTCACGATCGATGCGCCAGGCCTGGTCGCGGCCAGCGCCATCCAGGGGGCGGACACGGCCTGGCTGATGGTCAGCACCGCCCTGGTGCTGCTCATGACGCTGCCGGGCATCGCCCTGTTCTATGGCGGCATGGTGCGCCGCCTGAACGTGATCAACACCATGGCGAGCGTGGTTGGCATCGCCGCGGTGGTCAGCGTGCTGTGGTTCGCGCTGGCCTATTCGCTGGCCTTCACCCCCGGCGGCGCGCTGGGCGGCTTCATCGGCGGTCTCGGCCGCATGGGCTTCTCAGGCATGGACTACCTGGTCGCCACCGGCCAGGTGGCGGTGAGCCACATTGCGCCGCACGTGCCGGAATCGGTGTTCGCGATGTTCCAGCTCACCTTCGCCATCATCACCTGCGCGCTGGTGGTGGGCGCGCTGGTCGAGCGCATGCACTTCGGCGCGCTGCTGCTGTTCGCCGGCCTGTGGCTGCTGCTGGTGTACGCACCGATCGCGCATTGGGTGTGGGAGCCGGGCGGCTGGCTCGCGCAGCTGGGTGCGCTGGATTTCGCCGGTGGCGCGGTGGTGCACATCAACGCCGGCGCCGCCGCCCTGGTCTGCGCCTACGCCCTGGGGCCACGCTCGGGCTACGGGCAGGAGCCCTTCGTGCCATTCAACCTGGGCCTGACCATGGCCGGCACCGGCCTGCTCTGGGTAGGCTGGTTCGGTTTCAACGCCGGCTCGGCCCTGGCCGCCGACGGCCGCGCGGGCCTGGCCCTGCTGGTCACGCACGTGGCGGCGGCCTCGGGCGCGCTCGCCTGGATGGCCGCCGAGTGGCTGGCGCGCAAACGCGCCTCGCTGCTGGGCCTGTGTTCGGGCGTGGTCGCCGGGCTGGTGGCGATCACGCCAGCGGCTGGTTTCGTCACGCCGCGCGGCGCCCTCCTCATCGGCCTCGTGGCCGGCGTGGCCTGCTACTGGGGCGCGACCGCGCTCAAGCGCCAGCTGCGCGCGGACGACTCGCTCGACGTGTTCGGCGTGCACGGCGTGGGCGGTCTGGTGGGCGCGCTGCTCACCGGCGTGCTGGCCGACCCGGCCATTTCAGGCGTGCAGGCCAGCCTGCTGGCGCAGCTGATCGCCTGCGTGGCGGTGCTGGCCTACAGCCTGGTGATGACGGCCGTGGTGCTGTGGATCACCTCGCGCTTCACCACCTTGCGCGTGCGCGAAGGCGTGGAGCGCGCCGGGCTGGATGTGTCCCTGCACAACGAACAGCTCGGCCACTGAGCAGCAGCACCACCCCCATGAGCACCGCGCCCGACCCCTTCGCCATCGCCGCCCACCTGCACGTGCTGCTGCGGCGCAAGACCGGGCGCGTGACCGACACCGAGTGGATGGCGACCAACGCCGACTACGCGCGCGAGATCGTGCGCCATGCGCGCGAAAAAGCCGCGAGCGACGGGCACGAGGAACTGCTGCCCTGGGCCGAAAAACTGGAGGCCGCCATCCCCACCATGGGGGTGGCTCCGCGCAAGACCCTGCTCGACGTGGCGGCCGATGCGCTGCGAAAGGCGCCTGACGGCAACCACTATGTGGGCGGGCTGAGGTGACCTGATGCCAGAGACACCGAGGGTCCGGCTCCGCCGGCCCCAGGTGTCGTCCCCCCTCCCAGGGGGGAAGCCGCGTCATTGGCGCAGGGGGGTCAATCCCCTGCCGTGATCCAGGCCGCGGCCTTCTCCGCGATCATCAGGGTCGGGCTGTTGGTGTTGCCGCTGGTGATGGTGGGCATCACGCCCGCGTCCACCACGCGCAGCCCGGCCACGCCGCGCACGCGCAGGTGGCTGTCGACGACGGCCATGGGGTCGTCGGCGCGGCCCATCTTGGTGGTGCCCACCGGGTGGAAGATGGTGGTGGCGATGTCGCCGGCCAGGCGCGCGAGCTCCTCGTCGGTCTGGTACTGCAGGCCGGGCTTGAACTCCTCGGGCTGGTACCTGGCCAGCGCCGGCTGCGCGACGATCCTGCGCGTCACGCGCAGGCTGTCGGCCGCGACCTGCCGGTCTTCGGGTGTGCTCAGGTAGTTCGGCGCGATCAGCGGCGCGTCCTGGAAGTTCGCGCTGCGGATGTTGACCGTGCCCCGGCTCGTGGGGTTGAGGTTGCACACGCTGGCGGTGAACGCCGGGAAGCTGTGCAGCGGCTCGCCGAAAGCATCGAGCGAGAGCGGTTGCACGTGGTATTCGAGGTTGGCGTACGGCTGGGCCGGGTCGCTGCGCGTGAAGGCGCCCAGCTGCGACGGCGCCATGCTCATCGGCCCGCTGCGCTTGAACAGGTATTCCAGCCCGATGCGCGCCTTGCCCATCCACGAGGAGGCCAACACGTTGAGCGTGGGCGCACCGTTGACGGTGTAGACCGAGCGGATCTGCAGGTGGTCCTGCAGGTTCGCGCCCACGCCCGGCAGGTCCACCACCACGTCGATGCCGTGCTGGCGCAGCAGCGCGGCCGGCCCGATGCCCGAGAGCTGCAGGATCTGCGGTGAGCCGATGCTGCCGGCGCAGAGCACCACCTCGCTGGTGGCCTCGGCCGTCACGTGCGCCACGCCGTCCCACACTTCCACGCCCGTGCAGCGCAGCTCGCCATCGGCACCGCGCTGCGTCACCAGGCGCGTGACCTGCGCGCTGTTCCACAGCTCGAAGTTGGGCCGGCCATAGCAGGTCGGGCGCAGGAAGGCGCGCGCGGTGTTCCAGCGCAGGCCCGCCTTCTGGTTGACCTGGAAGTAGCCCACGCCCTCGTTGTCGCCGCGGTTGAAGTCGGTGGTGTGCGGAATGCCGGCCTGCTGCGCGGCCTCGGCAAAGGCATCGAGCACGTCCCAGCGCAGGCGCTGCTTCTCCACCCGCCATTCGCCGCCGTGGCCGTGGTACGCACGGAAGTTCGGATCGCGCTGGGCCGCGTTCTGCTCGTCGCCCAGGTAGTGGTTCTCGTGCTTCTTGAAGTCGGGCAGCGCGTTTTCCCAGCGCCAGGTGTCGTCGCCGGTGAGCGCGGCCCAATGGTCGTAGTCGCGCGACTGGCCGCGCATGTAGATCATGCCGTTGATGCTGGAGCAGCCGCCCAGCGTCTTGCCGCGCGGGTAGCGCAGCGAGCGGCCGTTGAGCCCGGTTTCGGCCTCGGTCTGGTAGAGCCAGTCGGTGCGCGGGTTGCCGATGCAGTACAGGTAACCCACGGGAATGTGGATCCAGTGGTAGTCGTCCTTGCGACCGGCCTCGATGAGCAGCACGCGCTTGCGCCGGTCGGCAGACAGCCGGTTGGCCATCAGGCAACCGGCGGTGCCGCCGCCGATCACGATGTAGTCGAAGGTCGTCTCACTCATGGATGGTTGTCTCTCGATTTTTGTTGTGCAGCCGGAGCGTATACCAGGGCTGTCAAGGGTCCGGCTCCGCCGGCCCAAGACAGCGTCCCCCCACCGGGGGGAAGCGCCGAAGGCGCGCAGGGGGGCTACCTCGCCACCGGCATGATGAACTCGGCACCTTTCCCGATACTTTCAGGCCAGCGCTGCATGATCGATTTCTGCTTGGTGTAGAAGCGCACGCCTTCTTCACCGTAGGCGTGCATGTCGCCGAACAGGCTCTTCTTCCAGCCACCGAAACCGTGCCAGGCCATGGGCACCGGGATGGGCACGTTGATGCCCACCATGCCGACCTGGATGCGCCGCGCGAACTCGCGCGCCACGTGACCATCGCGCGTGAAGCAGCTCACGCCGTTGCCGAACTCGTGGTCGTTGATGATCTGCACGGCGTTGGCGAAGTCGGGCACGCGCACGCAGCTGAGCACCGGGCCGAAGATCTCCTCCTTGTAGATCTTCATGCCGGGGGTCACGTGGTCGAACAGCGTGCCGCCCATCCAGAAGCCCTGGTCGCAGCCCTCGCCGGCGTCGCCGCCCTGGAAGCCCCGGCCGTCCACCAGCAGGGTGGCGCCCTCTTTCGCGCCGGCCTCGATGTAGCCCGCGATGCGCGTGTGCGCGGCGGCCGTGACAATGGGGCCCATCTCGGCCGCGAGGTTGGTGCCGTTGAGCACCTTGAGCGCCTTGGTGCGCTCGACCAGCTTGGGCATGATGCGCTCGGCCACGTCACCCACCAGCACCGCCACGCTGATGGCCATGCAGCGCTCGCCGGCCGAGCCATAGGCCGAGCCGATCAGCGCGTCCACCGCCTGGTCCAGGTCGGCGTCGGGCATCACCACCATGTGGTTCTTCGCGCCGCCCAGCGCCTGCACGCGCTTGCCGTGGTGCGCGCCGGTCTCGTAGATGTGGTTCGCGATCGGCGTGGAGCCGACGAAGCTGATGGCCTTCACGTCCGGGTGCACCAGCAGCGCGTCCACCGCCTCCTTGTCGCCCTGCACCACGTTGAACACGCCGTCGGGCAGGCCGGCCTGCTTGAGCAGCTCGGCCATGAACAGCGAGGCCGAGGGGTCGATCGGGCTGGGCTTGAGGATGAAGGTGTTGCCCGCGGCGATCGCCACCGGGAACATCCACATGGGCACCATCACCGGGAAGTTGAACGGCGTGATGCCGGCGACCACGCCCAGCGGCTGGCGCAGGGTCCAGTTGTCCATGCCGGTGGACACCTGGTCGGTGAAGTCGCCCTTGAGCAGCTGCGGGATGCCGCAGGCGAACTCGATGATGTCGATGCCGCGCGAGACCTCGCCCTGCGCGTCGGTGAACACCTTGCCGTGCTCGGCGGTGATCAGGCGGGCCAGGTCGTCCTTGTGCAGGTTCACCAGTTCGAGGAACTTGAACATCACGCGCGCGCGGCGGATCGGTGGCGTGTCGGCCCAGGCGGGAAACGCGGCCTGCGCGGCGGCCACGGCCGCGCCCACGTCGGCCGCGTTCGCCAGCGCGACCTTGCCACTCACCGCGCCGGTGGCGGGGTTGTACACGTCCTGGCGGCGCGGCGAGCTGCCGGCGTTCACGGCGCCGTGGATGAAGTGATCGATGGAATGGGGGGTGGTGGCCATGGCGGTCTCGCGGGAGGGTGTCGAAGGAATGAGGGCCAGTTTAGGCAGCGGAAAACCCCTCGCCTAGTGGCAGGACCTGAATTGATTGTTTGCCATGGTGAACAATAGGGCCATGAATGACAAAAAAGTGGAAGACCTCTGGATGCACCTGCACTGGCTCACGGTGCTGGCGCAGCAGGGCAGCTACACCGCCTCGGCGCAGCGCCTGGGCGTGAGCAAGGCCGCCATGAGCCAGCGCATCAGCGAGCTGGAGCGCGCCGCCGGCCTGCCCCTGGTGCAGCGCACCACGCGCAGCGTGCGCCTGACCGAGGCCGGCCAGCGCCTGGTGGACGGCCTGCGCGACCCGTTCGAGCGCATCGCGCAGAGTTTTTCCAGCGTGCGCGACCTGGCCGATGAACCCGCCGGCCTGGTGCGGGTCACGGCGCCGGTGGCGTTCGCGCGCCAGCAGCTGGTGCCCCGCATCGCGGCCTTCGCGCGCGAGCACCCCAAGGTGCGGCTGGAGCTGGACCTGTCGGACCGCCTGAGTTCGCTGGCCACCGAGGGTTTCGACCTCGCGATCCGCCACACCGCCGCGCCGCCGGACACGCACGTGGCCTGGCCGCTGTGCGCCACGCGCTCGGTGCTGGTGGCCAGCCGCGACTACCTGCGGCGCCACGGGCACCCGGCCGCGCCGCCCGACCTCGCGCAACACGCCTGCCTGCACTACCCGCGCGCGCAGGACACGCCGGCCTGGCATTTTCTGCCGCCCGAAGGCCGGCGCAAGGCGCCGCGCCAGCGGATCACGGTGCCGGTGTCGGGCCCGTTCTGCGCCAACAACAGCGAGGCCCTGCGCGACGCCGCCATCGCGGGCCTGGGCATCGCACTGGTGCCGGACTTCAGCGCGCAGGCGGCGCTGCGCTCGGGCCAGCTGGTGGAGGTGCTGGAGGACTGGGCCTCGGTGGGCAGCTTCAGCCCGCAGATCTACGCGATCCGGCCCTACGCCAGCCACGTGCCGCGCGCGGTGTCGGCTTTTGTGGTCTGGCTGCGCGGGGCCTTGGCGGAGGGCTTCGACGCCCGGGCCTGAGCCCTCAGCGCGCGGGGTTCACCACCCGCCCGCGGATCTCCACCTCCACGCGCCGGTTGTCGCGCAGGCAGGCGATCAGTGCGCTGCGCGCCAGGCCGTCGCCGCAGGTCTTCACCGGCTCGGCGCTGCCCCGGCCCTCGACCGTGAACAGCGAGGCATCGAGCCCGCGCGCCACGAGGTGGTCGCGCACGGCGGTGGCTCGCTGCAGCGAGAGCGGCTGGTTGTGCGCGTCGCTGCCCAGGCGGTCGGTGTGGCCGATCAGCACGATGCGTTCGATGCCTTGCAGGCCCTTGGCGCGATCGGCCAGCACGTCCAGGCGGGCGCGGCCGGCCGCGCCGATGTCGTTCAGGCCCGAGCGGTCGAACTCGAACACCGCGTCGGTGGCCAGCACCAGGCGTTCGATGATCCGCTCGACCACCACCGGTGCGGGTGCCGGCGCGGGCGCGGCGGCCACGGCCGGGCCGGCGCAGGCGGCCTGCTCGGTCTCCAGGCGCGCGGCCATGGTTTCGGCCATGCCGATGTAGGGGTTGGCGTGGCGCCAGCCGCCTTCGGCGTACTCGTGGCCCATCCACACCAGCTGCACGTCCAGGCACGCGGCCTGGGCCGCCACGCAGGCCGCACCCGCGCCGGTGCGTCCGCGTTCGGCGCGCGCCCACAGGTCTTCGCGCAGGCGCACGGCGCCGCCGATCAGGGGGTTGGTGACCACCGGCGTGGCGCCCTTCTCCAGCGCCTCCACCAGCTTGACCGACTCGGCCAGCGCCTCACCGATCACCGAGCCCCGGTCGTTCTCGTGGTAGTTCTGGCGCGCCATGTCGAGCCAGCACTGCGCCTTGGCCCAGGGGTAGCTGGTCTGGGGCACGCGGCCGTCTTTCTGCAGCGCGGCCAGGCGGTCCTGCACCGCCTGCAGGGTGCGGTGGTCGGCGCGCTGCGCCTCGTCGGTGAAGCGCGTGGCTTCGGCGAAGGGCGGCACGGCGCCGGGCGCGCGGTCGGTGGCGCGCGGGTCGGTCACGGCGCAGCCGCTCAGGGCCGCCAGCGCCAGCAGGGAGAGAAGAAAGCGTTTGGATGTCATGGCAGGGTCTCTCAACAGGTCAGGGACGGGCGGCCGAAGCCAGCGGGCTCAGGGCGCGGTTGGTGGCGGGATCGCTGCCCCGGAACAGGGTCTCGTCGAACTTGAAGCGCAGCCGCAGGTACACGCCCTTGCGGGTGTAGGCCGCGCCGGTCAGCTCGTCGTCGCGGAAGCCGCGCAGGTTCACGCCGAAGGACAGCCAGAGGTTGGCCTTGACGAGGTAGCCGGCTTCCACACCGAAGGAGTCCTGGCGTGTGTTGCCTTGCGGGCTCCACATCAGGTGGTGCTGCAGGCCCACGTCCCAGCGCTCGGACAGGTCCCAGGTGATGCGGCCGCCGGCCAGCCAGGCGGTGTAGTTCGAGCGCATGCCGCCCAGGAAGCGCTCGGACACGCGCTTGCCGGCCAGGCGCCCGGTGAGCCACCAGGGCCGGCTGGGGTGGTAGTCGGCGTGCAGCGAGACCGCGTGCGAGGTGCGGCGGTATTCCACGCCGGGGTTCTGGTCGTTCTCGGCGCGCAACTCGTACAGGCCGAGTGCGTTGACGCGGTTGAGGTCGGTCTGGCGGTAGGCCGCGCCGATCTGGAAGCGGTCCTGCCACTGGTCGTAGGCCCCCGCGTGGCGCGCGTTCTGCAGCGAGAGCGTGTTGCGCGCGAGCAAAGACCAGTCGCGGTCGATCTTCACCGTGGTGCCCAGGGTGGAGAGCCAGGCGTCGTGGTTGCGGTCGCGGCGCCATTCCAGGCGGCCGGTGGCGCGCCAGGTCGGGTCGTAGGCCAGGTCGATGCCGCCGGTGAGCGCGGTGGCGGACGACGCATCGCCCGCCATCGCCTTCTGGTGTTCGACGCTGGCGCTGTAGCGCACGCCCTCGGCCACGCGGAAGGTCTGGCGCAGGCCGATGGCGTTGACCGCGTCCTCGCCCGAGATCGCGTCGCGCAGGCGGTACTCGTTGAAGACCTCGCCGTCGCGGAAGGTCTCGCTGGAGAGGCCCGCCACGAGCGCGGTCTCGCGCCCCTCGGTGGCCAGGCCGTTGACACCGCCCAGGCCCTTGGACACCTCGGCGCGGCCATAGGCGCGGAACTGCTCGCTCAGCCGGTAGTCGGCGCCGAGCGTGATGCGCTGGCCGCGCGCGTTCTCCACGTCTTGCTCGAGCTCGCCGAGCACGGTGAGGCGATCGCTCAGCTGGCCTTGCGCGCTCAGTGAGAGCGCGGTGAAGCTGCGCGTCTGGCCCGGCGCGGCGGAGAACAGCGGCGCGTTGATCTGGAACGGCGTGAAGCCCGAGGTCTGCGGGATGTTCACGCCCCAGGCCGAGGCCGCGTTGGGCACGCCGCCTTCGTCGCGGCCATGGCGCAGGCCCACGCCCACGGTCCACTTGGGCGTGAGGCGGTACTGCACGCCAGCGTAGGCCGTCTCGCGCACCGCTTGCACCGCCTTGTCCTCGGAGCGCATGGCATCCACGCGCAGCGACCAGTCCTCGTTGATCTGGTAGGTCGCCACCGCGCCGGCCTCGGCGCGCCCGCCGTTGTACGAGGACGAGAGGTTGGAGAACTCGCGGTCGGTCTCGCCGGCCCACAGGCGCGCGTCGAGCCGCTCGCCCTGGTGGCGCACTTCCACGCGCGCGCCGTCGCCCTTGCCCCGCTCGCCCAGGGCCTCGCGGTCGGAGCGGGCCAGCTCCACCAGCGCCCAGCTCTGTTCGCCCAGGCGCAGCGTGGCGTTCACGCCGCTGAGCCTGTAGGAGTCGGACGGGTCCTGCGATTCCACGTGGCTGGCGCCGATCTCGAGCGCGGGCGTGATGCGCCACGAGCCGTCCACGCCACCGAGCCAGTACTTGGGCCCGCCCTGCTCCACCTCGTAGGTGATGCGCACCGACATCGGGTTCATGTTCGCGTCCACCGAGGGCACGGGCGCGCGGAACACCACGCTGCCGGCGAAGGGCTCGAACTCGTAGTCCACGAAGCGCACCATGGGCTCGGCGCGCAGGATGATGGAGGGCTGGTTGCGGTCGCGCGTGAGGATCTCGACCTTCTCGGAGCCCGAGATGCCCTCGCTGCTGGAGAGCCGGTAGGGGCCGGAGACGCCGCGCGCGGGCTGTTCGTCCACCACCTGCGCGACGTTGTCGCGCACCACCCAGGCGTTGGCCTCGAAGGTCTCGCCCTCGTGGTGCAGCTGCAGGCCGGAGACCGAGCGATTGAGGCGGCTGAGCTCGCGCGCGGGCCCGCCGGTGCCGGTGTTGAAGTCGCCGAACAGCACGAAGGAGCGGCCCTGGTCGACCCGCACGTACAGGCGCTGGCGCGATTGCGCGTCGAAGCCGCGCAGCGAGGAGTCGCCGTAGATCGGGTAGTACTGGTCGGGCTGGATGTCGCGGAACAGGCGGCCGTTGTTCTCCTTCTCGGAGTCGTAGGCCAGGGTGAGCAGCACGTCGCCCTTGACCACGCCCTTGAGGAAGAAGGCGGTGCGCGCGCCCAGCGAGCCCTTGCCGTTGTCGAAGCCGTTGGCGTGGCGCTGGATTTCGAGCTCGAAACCGTCGTTCTCGCGCGCCGGGCTGACCTGCGAGGCCTTGAGGCGGCTGAGGTCGAGCGTGCCTTCGATGACGCCGACGGCGATCATGGGCCGGCGCTCGGTCACCATGCCCACGCGCCCGTGCACCACCACGTTGCCGGACTGCACCTGCAGCTCGGCATCGCCCGGCTCATGGGACGCGACGAGCTCGACCACGGCCTCGCCCCCGCGCACCGTGAGGCGCAGGTTCTGGCGCGGCGGTTCGTCCACGCCGGCATCGGGCAGGCGCACGCGCCCCCGGGTGGTGGCCACGGTCACGTCGGTGGGCGTGGTCACTTTCTGGCCGTCGCGGTCGAACAGGCGCAGGGTGAGCAGCACCACCGAGCGGCCGTCGGCGGCGACCTGGTCCTGCGCGGCTTCGAGCACCAGCTGGCCGTGGTCGGCCAGGCGGGTGGCGCGCCAGTTCGCGGCCAGCGGCAGCGCGGTGGTGGGCGCGGGCAGCGCGGTCTCACCCGGCCCACGGGCCGGGTCGCTGCCCGGGGCCAGGGGCGTGAAACGCGGGGCCAGGGGCGCGGTGGTCTGCGCGAGCGCCAGGCCCAAGGGCAACAGCAGCACGGCCGAGGTCAGAGCGGATCGCATGGGGAGACGGGCTTTCATTTCGCACCTCCCACGCGGGCCGGCGGGCCGGAGCGGAAGACGCGCGGGGTGGGTGTCGGTGGGTCGACCAGCGGGGCGACGATCTGGCCCAGGCGGCGGCGGTTCTCCACCTGCTCGAGCACGGCGGGCGAGCAGCTGCCTTCGATGAAGTCGGCGCGGTGCAGCTCACCGAACTTGAGGTCGAGGAACAGGCTGCCGGCGTCCAGCGCGTTGCGGTTGCTGCTGGTCACGAGCTGGCTGCCGTCGGGCAGCGTGGTCGGGTCCACGCGCAGCACCGAGGTGCGCGCGGGCAGGCCGCAGAGGCTGTACTTGCCTTCGCTGTCGGACACCAGGTGCGTGCCGTCCTGCAGGTACAGGCGCACGCCGGGGATGCCGACTTCCTCGGCGTCCTGGATGCGGTTGCGGTTGCAGTCCATGAACACCTTGCCCACCACGCAGGCTTCCTGGAAGAACACGCCGCCGGTGATGCGGATGCGGGCCTGCGCGCGGTTGGAGGTGACGGGCACGCCCCCCACGACACCCGCGGCCTGGGCGCGGTTGATGCCGTCGCCCTGCTGGGCGCCGACACCGACGCGCACGCGGTAGGTCACGGTGACCGGCGTGTTGGCGGCGAAGTTGCCCAGCGCGAAGTTCAGCACCGGGCCGGGCGAGCCGGCCGGGTCGGCCACGGCCACGCCGTCCTGCGCCACGGTGCCCGGGATCAGGCGCAGGCCGGCTGGCAGGCTGTCGGTGATGACCACGTTGCTCGCCGCGCCGTTGGGGCTCTGCACACGCAGCGTGTATTGCACCGAATCGCCGATCTCGACCACGTCGCGCAGCACCTGTTTCTGCAGGAACAGGCCGGCGCCGTTGAAGGGCTCCAGCGGGATGTGGTTGTGGATCAGGTCGGGCATGCCCGGCGCCAGGTTCAGGCGCAGGTAGTAGGTGGTGGGCTGGCCGATCGGCGGCGGGCCGGACTGCGCCTGCACCAGGTAAGGCGAGGCGCCCGAGGGCGTGAACACGCCAGGGGCCGGCGGGATCGAGGCGATCGGCGTGGGCGCGTAGTTGGGCGCCGAGGCGCTCAGCGTGTACTCGCCCGTGGGTGCGCCCGGGGCCAGCAGGAACTGGTAGAAGCCCAGCGGCCCGGTGGTCATCTGCGCGCAGTTGCCCACGGCCACGTAACTCGCGCCACCCACCAGCATGGTGGCCGGGTTGAAACCGGCCGGGCCGCAGAAGCGCACCAGCGAGGCGTCGACCGGCGCGCGGGTGTTGGCGTCGTAGACCACGCCCGAGGGGTCCAGCGGCAGGTCCTGCTGCTGCAGGTTGGCGCCAGGCTGAAGCGAGACGGCCAGGTGGTCGCGCTCGCGGGCCAGGCGCGAGTTCGCGTCGGCGCCGCTGTTCTGGGGCGTGCCGTAGACGACGTTGTTGGCCGGGTCGCGGAAGTACACCTTGTAGTCGCCGGGCACCAGACCGATCACGCCGTAGGCACCGTCGGCCCCGGTGCGGAACAGGCTGCGGCCGTCGGGCATGCTCACGCAGCCCTGCGCGCTGTTGGACGGCACCAGGCGGCAGGCCACGGCCTGGCCGTCGCTGCCAACCACTTCCACCGCCCAGTCGGGGATGGGCGTGTCATTGCCGTCGCGGCGGCGGTCGCCGTTGTTGTCGCGCCAGACGAAGCCCGAGAGCGCGGCCGGCAGCGAGGACAGCGGCACGCCGGTGGCGTCCAGGCCCGGGGTCTGGTACGGCGTCTGCGGCACGCTGCCCGGGGGGATCACGCCCGAGGGCGGCTGGCCCGGCCCGCCGGTGGGCGTGCCGTTGTCCACCGTGTCGGTGCGGATGCCGGTGGGGCCGGCCGTGGCCTGGTTGAAGCGCGTGGTGGTGGCGCCGGCCGTGACGATCACCGGGATGTCGACCGACACCCAGGCGCCCGCGGGCAGGTTCGCCGCGCCCAGCAGGTCACCGCCCGCGGTGCCGGTGAAGCCGGCGTTGGGCGTGAACACGCCGCCGTTGCCGCCGCCATGGGTGATGGCGGGCGCGCCGGCGCGGGTCATGAAGTCGGGCAGCGTGTCGCGCACGTCCACCGTGACCGGGTAGGCGCTGTCGTTCTGGTAGATCACCTGCCAGACCACCTCGGCACCGGGCGAGACGCCCACGGCGGCGGCCGGCGAGACGATGCGGGCGGACTTGTAGCCGCGCACGCCCTCGCCCTGCGTTTCGCCGAAGTTCACCTGCAGCGCCGCGCCGGGCGTGGCGACAAAGCGCAGCGCGAGGGTTTCCACGGCGCCACCGAGCGGACCCACCGTGCCGGCGCTGCCACCGGTCACGGGGCCGGGCGTGTTGGCCACGCTGGTGTAGCCCAGCGGCTGGGTCTGGCGCACGGTGTAGTTGCCCGGCGCCAGGCCGGTGAAGCTGTACTGCCCGCTGGCGTTGGTGGTGGTGTAGCGCGTGATGGCGTTGCCGAACGCGTCGGTACCGACCAGGCCCAGGGTGCCGCCCGGCAGGCCCACGTCGGTGCCGCCGAACTGGCCGTCGAAGTCGCGGTCTTCGTAGACGCGGCCGGCGATCTGGATGTTGGCGACCAGCGGGAAGTTGTGGTGCGCCGTGCTCTGGTTCGCGGCCACCGCGATGTGGGCGATGGACGCGGGCGCCGCGCCCGGCGCGCTGGGCGTGCCGTTGGGCGCGCCCGCCAGCGTGCCGGCGCTGGTGATGCCGTGGGTGGTGCCCGCCGGCAGCGCCGGCATGAGCACGCGGTAGTTGCCCACCGGCAGGCCGCTGAAGCTGTAGGCGCCGCTGGCGTCGGTGGTGGTGGTGGTGATCAGCGCGTTGCTCGCCTGGTCGCGCAGCTCCAGGGTGCGGCCCGGCACCGGCTGGTCGTCGGGCGTGAACACGCCGCCGCTGTTGTCGGGGTCGAAATAGACGACGCCCGAGATCTGGCTGCCCGGCAGGGTCTTGGTGAAGTGGTTGTCCACCGAGGCGGTCTTCACGCCGCTGAGGTCGATGCCGGTGATCGCGGGCACGGCCTGGGTGCCGCCGGCCGTGCCGCCGGTGCTGCCCGGCCAGGCCAGCGGTGCGGTGCTGTTGAGGAAGCCGGCCGGGGGCGCGCAGGTAGTGCAGGTGACGGTGTAGCTGGTGCCCGGCGGCACGCCGGTGAAGTTGTATTGGCCGCTGGCGTCGGTGACGGTGGTGATCGACACCGGGTTGCCGTTGAGGTCGTTGCCGGTGAGCGTCAGCGTCTGCGGCACGTTGTTCGCGCCGCCCGCGCCATTGCCCACGCCGGCATCGCTGCCGTTGAAGGCGCCGTCGCCGTTGCCGTCGGTAAAGATGCGGCCGCTGATGCTGCGGTCGTTGCCGATCTCGCCGAAGTTGTTGCCGGCCGAGCGCGCGTTGGGCGGCAGCACGATGCCGGCGATGCGGCTGGTGCCGGCCGGGATGCTGTAGGCCGGTGCGCCGTGGCTGATGGCGGGCGCGTTGTTCGAGGCCGTGCCGGCGGTGCCGGGGGCGCCGCCCGAGCCCAGGTCGTTGACCGTGCCGGCCGTGGGAATGCCGTTGACCGTGCCGGCGGGCTGCGCGCCCTGCGTGACCACGTAGCCCGGGCAGGTTGGGGCCGCCAGCGGGCTGCAGCTGGGCCGCAGGTCGGTGAAGCGGTAGCGGCCGCTGGCATCCGTGGTGGTGCTCAGCGAGACCGGGTTGCCCCGGTCGTCCACGCCCACCAGCGTGATCTGCACGCCCGGCAGGCCGGGCTCGGTGCCGTTGGGCACGCCGTTGTGGTTGTCGTCGCGGTAGACCTGGCCAGCGATCTCGGACGCGCGCAGTTCACCAAAGTGGTTGCCCACCGAGCTGGCCACGTTGCCGCCGGCCGCGTCGAGCCGGATGCCGCTGCGCAGCGAGACCGCGTTGATGCCGTCCACGCTGGGCGTGGCCACCTGGCCGGTGCCGCCCACCAGGCTGGCTTCGGCCGCGGTCGCGGCGGTCACGCGGGCCTGGTGGCTGCGGCTCGAGGCGTTGAGCGCGCTCGACGGCGCGAGCGCGCTGCCGCCCACCGAGTCGCTGCCCGAGCGCAGGTAGCGCACGGTGTAGGCCGAGCCCAGGGTGGCGGAATCCACCAGGCCGCTGAACACGTAGAAGCCGCCCGCGTCGGTGGTGGTCTTCTGCAGCACCTGGCCGTCGCTCGCACGCAGCAGGCTCACGGCCTGGCCGGCCAGCGGCGCTTCACCGGCGGTGAAGGCGCCGTCGTTGTTGGCATCGAGGTAGATGCGGCCAGAGATCGAACCCAGCGGGCTGACCACCAGCGGGGCCTCGGCCGGCGTGGGGTTGCTGCCCGCGTCGGTGCGCAGCGCGCCGGCCAGGATGCGGTTGGGGTAGGTGCCGGCCACGCTGGCCGTGACGTTCACCGAGATCGTGCAGCCGCCGGGCGGGATGCTCGCGCCGCTGGCGTAGCGCACCAGCGCCGTGCCCGCCGCGGCCGTGACCGAGCCGGTGCTGCAGGTGCCGCCGATGGCGGGCGTGGGCGCGACCAGCACGCCGGCCGGCAGCGTGTCGTCCAGCGCCTGCGCCAGCGTCTGGGCCGCGGGGTTGGCGTTGCCCAGCGTGATGGTCAGGCGGGACACGCCGTTGGGCGAGATGCTCGGTGGCACGAAGGCCTTCACCACCGTCGGTGGCTCCAGCACGCGCACCGGCGCGCTTGCCGGGTCGGGGTTGCTGACACCCTCGTTGCTGGTGATCGCACCGGCGGGGATGGTGTTGGTGTACAGGCCCGGCACGTTGGAGACGGTGTCGAAGGCGAAGCTGCACGAGCCCCCGGCCGGCACGGTGGCGCCAGCGATCTGGGCGCTGTCGGCCGAGGCGACGGCGCTCACCGTGCCCCCCGCGCAGGTGGTCGAGGCGTTGGGCACCTGGGCCACGAACAGGCCGGTGGGCAGCGCGTCGCGCAGCGCGACACCGGTCAGGGCCTGGGCGGCGTTGGGGTTGCTGATGGTGACGGTGAGGCGGTTGGCCACGCCGGGCGCGACGGTGCCCTGCGCGAACGCCTTGGCGATGGTGGGCGGCTGCAGCACGTGCAGCGTGGCGCTGGGGCCGGGCTGCGGGTTGGTCACCGCGCCGTCGTTGGCGATCACGGTGCCGCCGGGCATGGTGTTGACGTAGGCGCCCGCGACCGGCACGACCACGTTGACGCGCACCTCGCAGACGCTCGGGCCGACGGGCAGCTGCGCGCCCCGGAACGAGACCTTGTCACCGACGGCGGTGATCACCGCGCCCGCGCAGGTGGTGCTGGCATTGGCCGGGCTGGCCACGACCATGCCGGCGGGCAGGTGGTCGGTGGTGGAGATGTTGGTGAGCGCCTGCGGCAGCGAGTTGCGCACCTGGATCACCAGGCGCGCGGGCTGGCCGGCCGCCACGGCGGAGGGCTCGAAGTGTTTCTCCACGCCCATGCCCGCGAGCGCGCCGAGGTTGGCGGTGAAGGGGCTGGCGTTGGTGACGCCCTGCGTGTTGGTGACCGCGCCGGCCGGCAGGGTGTTGTTGAGCGTGCCGACGACGCTGGAGGTGACGTCCACCGAGACCGTGCAGTTGGCGTTGCCGGCGAGCGTGCCGCCGCTCAGGCGCACCACGCGCGTGCCGGTCACGGCCTCCACGCGGCCGCCCGGGCAGGTGGTGCTGGCGTTGGGCACCACGCCGACCACCATGCCGGCGGGCATGTTGTCGGCCACCGCGAGCTCGGTGAGCGCGGTGGCGGTGGTGTTGTCGATGACGATCGTCAGGCGCGAGACGCTGCCGGGCCCGGCGATGGAGGTGGGCGCGAAGCTCTTGGTCAGGTTCACGCGGCTGGTGACCTTGTTGAGCGTGGCCGTGGTGGTGCCGGTGCTGGCCACGCCGCCGTCGGCCGTGACGGCGCCGGGCGCGAGCGTGTTCACCGACGGTGTGCCGCTGGTGCTCAGCACGTCGAACAGGAAGTCGCAGCTGGTGCCGCCGGCGATGGTGGCGCCGCTGATCGAAGCGGTGCTGCCGCCATCGGGCGCGTTGATCACCACCGGGCCGGCGCAGGTCGTGCTGGCCTTGGCGGGGGTGGCGAGCGTGAGGCCGGTGCCGGCCAGCGGGTCGGTGGCGCGCACGCCGGTGAGCTGGCCGTTGCCGGTGTTGCCCAGCGTGATGCGCACGCGGCTGGTGCCACCCACCTGCACCGGGTTGGTCAGGAAGGTCTTGGCCACGGTCAGCGCGGGCAGGTACTCCAGCGTGGCGGACGTGGCGTTGAGGTTGCGCACCGTGGTGCCGGGCACGTTCGCCACGGTGCCGGTGGCGCTGACGGTGGCGGCCGCGTTGCTGCCGTTGTAGGCCGGGATGCTGTTGGTGTGCACGCCGATCGTGCCGCCGACCACGTTCACGCGCACGCTGCACTGGCCGGGCGAGAAGGGGCTGGTGCCCGCGCGCGCCGGCAGGCTGCCGCCGCTGAGCGAGAAGGACGTGTCGCCCGGGTTGGCGCTGACGCTGCCGCCGCAGGTGGTGGTGGCGTTGGCCGGGTCGGCCACGCGCAGACCGGCGGGCAGGCTGTCGCTGAAGGCAAGGCCGGCGAGCGCCGAAAAGTTGTTGTTGGTCAGCTCGATCTGCGCCACCGAGGGCGCGCCCTGGAAACGCTGGCGCGCGGTCACGCCGTCGAAGGTCTTGGTGACCACCAGCGGGTTGACCGCCGTGAGGCTCACCGCGCCCGCGCTGCCCGTGACCGTGCCGTTGCCGGCGCTGAAGCTGCCGTTGGTGAGCGTGGCGCCCGGCACGGCGTTGGCCGGCACGCGCGCGGTGAAGCTCACCACGCAGGTGGTGCCGCCGGGTGCGGCGCCGGGGAAGTTGAAGCTGAAGCCTGGTGCGGTGGCCAGCGGCGTGGGCATGGGCACGCCGGCGGCGAAGCTGCAGCCGCCGCTGATGACGGGCGTGATGCCGCCGGTGGTCGCGTCCACGTAGACCATGCCCGAGGGCAGGGTGTCGGTGAAGTTCACGCTGGTCTGCGGCGTGAGGCTGAACGAGGTGACCGCCACCGAGAACAGGGCCACGTCGCCGGGCGCCACGGTGGTCGGGGTGATCGCCTTGGCGACCGTGAGCGCGTTGTCGCGCACCTCGATCGGTGCCGAGCTCGGGGGCGAGGTGAAGCCCTGGGCGTTGCTCACCGCGCCGCCGGGCAGCGCGTTGGTGTGGGTGCCGGTGGTGGTCGAGGTGACGTTGAACTGGATGCGGCATTCACCGCCGGCCGCGATCTCGGCGCCCCCGAGCACGAAGCCCTGGTTCGCTGCACCGGCAACCAGGGTCGCGCCCGCGCCGCAGCCGCTGAGCTGGGCCGCGCCGATGGCGCCCGAGTTGGTCAGCGCGGCCGGCCAGCGCGCACCCGTGGTGGTGTCGCTCAGGCCGACGTTGGTCAGCGCGGCGGCGCTGTTGTTGCCGATGCGCACGGTCATCAGGGAGTCGGCACCGGCCGTCAGCGGCGTGACCGAGAAGCCTTTGGCCACCGTGATCGGGCTGTTGACGGTGATGTCGGTGGTGTCCGCGGGCGAGGTCAGGCCGCGCGTGTTGCCCACGGCGCCGGCGGGCAGGCTGTTGGTGCCGGCCAACGAGGCGGTGGCGGCCGGCAGCACGCCGCGCACGGTGAACTGCAACCGGCGGGTGCCGGGCGAGCCGGCGGGAATCGCACCGCCGGTGAGGGTGACGCTGCCGGCCGTGAAGCCCGCCGTGCTGCCGCAGGTGTTGGCGACCACGCCGGTGACCTGCAGGTTCGAAGGCAGGTTGTCGGTGAAGCTGGTCAGCGGGATGTTGTACGCGCTGTTGGGGTTGCTCAGCGTGATGGTCGCGGTGCGCGAGAGGCCCTGGGTGAGCGTCGCGCCGCCCAGGTCCTTGGTCACTGTGGGGTCGCGCAGCTCGGTGACCGACACGCTCTGGGTCGCCCCCGAGACCGCCGCGGGCGTCAGGTCGCCCGCGTTGATCACGTTGTCCCAGATGCTGCCGCCGTCGTAGGAGGTGAGGTCCACCGAGATCGTGCAGCTGCCGTCCACACCGCCGACGTGGGGCGGGATGGTGAAGCCGGTGACCTGGAGCCGATCGACGCCGCCGGGGCCCGCGCCGAGGTTGATGGACGCGCCCGCGCAGGTGCTCGTCGGGGCCACATGGCCCGGGTGGCCGGCGGGATAGAACCGCAACTGCGGCGGCAGCGTGTTGGTGAGCGAGGCGTTGTCTTCCTGCGCGTCGCTGTTGTTGATGGTGATCGTCAGGCGCGTGCGGTCGCCCACCGCGATCGTGCTGGCGCTCACCGCCTGGCTCACCACCAGGGTGGCCTGGGCCGCGCCCACCGAGAACACCGTCGCCGCCGCCCACAGGCCAAGCGCGCGAACGGGCCGGCCGGACGCGCGCAGGAAGGCTGCTGGCGAACGCGCAGGCGCGCCCCTACCCGTGGCCTGGCCACGTGCAAAAAATCGAAGCATGTTTCTTTCCCTCTGAGTGGCACGCGAACGAACGTCGCGTGTCCCTTGGGGCGCCCGGCCCGGTGGACCTGAAACGCCATCGCACGGCAGCGCAGGACCGGGGTCCAGGCACTTCAATGCATTTGGTTACAGGTGCGCACTGTATCGGGGCATGCAACTTGTTACAAATTCACGACTTAATTAGTGCGTTAAAAGTCATGAATTTAAAAAAGTGCTGTAGGAAAAAACATGCCTTTGCATGAATTCAATTGTTAAAAGATTGTTGTTTTTATTCTGGTTTTTTAAATATTACCAACATTTTGGACAATTTTTCAGCTCTATATTCGATAGCAACCGCGAGCACTCACTCACTTATATTGGCTAACAATTAGTTAAAAGATTGTTAAAAATCAATCCGACGAACGGTTGACTGGGGTTGGACGGCGTTTCGCCATGAAAAAAGCGCCGAGAGACCTCACGGCGCCTCGGCGCGGCCACCCTGCTGGCGTGGGCCTCGGCGCGCTGGCCGCCTCTGGCTAGGCCTCGCTGTGGCGGGCGAGGAAGGCGTGCAGGGCCGCCGCCCCCGCGCCGGGCGGCGCATCGCCCGCCGTGCAGAGCAGCAGGCGCCGCGTGGCCCAGGCATCGCCGAGCGGGCGCACCACCACGCGCTCGTTCGCCAGGCGCAGCGCCGTGGCCTGCGGCACCACCGCCACGCCCACGCCCTCGCCCACCAGTTGCACCACCGCGTCCAGCCCGCGCACCCGCACCCGGTGGTGCAGGCCCCGGCCGTGCTGCAAGGCCTGGTCGTGCAGCAGCCGGCTCAGGCCGCTCTCCACCGGCAGCCCGACGAAGGGGCGCTCCAGCAAGTCCACGAAAGGCAGCGGCCGGCGCGTGGCGCGCGCGCCCTGCCGGGGCAGCACCGCCACCAGCCGGTCTTCGCGGAAGACCCGGGTGGCCAGCCCTTCGGTGCCCACGTGGTCGGACACGATGCCGATGTCGGCCTGCTCCTGCCGCATGCAGAGCAGCGCGTCCAGGCTGCTGAGTTCGCGCAGGTCCACGTCGATGTCCGGGTGCTCGACCAGGAAACGGCCGAGCAGCCCCGGCAGGTGCTCGGTCATGGCGGCGGTGTTGCAGATCACGCGCACCGTGCTGCGCACACCGTGGGCATGGGCCGCCATGTCGGCGTGCAGCGCCTCCATGCCGCGCTGCAGGCGCGCCGCGTGCAGCAGCAGGGTGCGGCCGGCGTCGGTGGTGCACACGCCCTGCTTGGAGCGCCGCAGCAGCGTGGCGCCGAGCGCGTGCTCCAGCTGCTGCAGCCGCGCGCTCGCCGCAGCCAGCGAGAGGTGGATGTGGCGCGCCCCGGCGGTGATGGAGCCGTGCTCCACGACGGCGGCGAACAGGCGCAGGTCGAACGGATCGACGCGGTAGGTGGGCGCGGCGCGCGGGACAATCATGGGCGATCCTCCGGAATCGGCGAAGGATACCTCTGGCGATGCGCGATGGACAGGCCGGGCCCCGGACCGCACGATGCCGCCCATGGACCTCTCGCTGCTTGGGCTGATCGCCGTCGTTTTCCTGGCCGCTGGCGCGGTCAAGGGCATTTCCGGCATGGGCCTGCCGACCTTCTCCGTCGCGCTGCTCAGCCTGTTCATGCCCACCGCCACCGCAGCCACGCTGATGCTGCTGCCTTCGTTGTTGACGAACATCGCCCAATGCATCGGGCCGCACGCCCGGGCCCTGGCGCGCCGCCTGTGGCCCATGTGGCTGATGCTGGCGGCGGCCACGGCGGCCAGCCCGCTGCCCGATCTGGGCAGCGCCGGCGCGGGCGCGCGCCTCACCCTGGGCACGGTGCTGGTGGCCTACGGCCTGTGGGGCCTGGCCAGGGCGGCCCTGCCCGATCCAGGCCGCTTCGCGCGCCCGCTGGGCGGCGTGGCGGGTGCGCTCTCGGGCCTGCTCACCGCCGCCACCGGGGTGTTCGTGATGCCCATGGTGCCGTACCTGCAGTCGCTGCGGCTGGAGAAGGACGTGATGATCCAGGCCCTGGGCCTGAGCTTCCTGGTGGCCACGCTGGCCCTGGCGTTGCGGCTCGGGCCTCTGGCCGTGCTCAGCGGCGCGGCGGTGCCGCTGGCGGGCCACGCCATCGCGCTGGGGGGGGCCTTCACCGGGCTCTGGCTTGGCTCGGTGCTGCGCCGGCGCCTGCCGCTGCGGGTGTTCCAGCGCGCGCTCTACAGCGTGTTCATCGCCCTGGGTGCGCTGATGCTGGCGCGCGCCCTGTAGGGACCGCCATGCCGCCCGACCCCGATGCGCTGGCCCTGGCCGAAGCCCTGGAGCGGGCCTACCGGCTGGCGCTGGCGGTGGAGGCGCTCGCGGCCGGACCGACGGCCTCGGAAGGCCAGGCGATCTCGGTGATGGCCACGGAATTGCTCGGCGTGCTGGACCAGGCCCGGGCGTCGATGCTGCGGCCCAGCACCAGCAGCCGCACCGGCTGGTGAAAGCCCGCGCTGTTCGCGGCCAGGGTCTGCACGGCCTCGCTCAGCGCGGCACCGTCCAGCTCGGGCTCGGCCACCATCAGCGTGGCGCGGCGCGGCCGGAAGGCGCGCAGGGCCTGGGGTTCGCCGATCAGGTAACCGGCGTCCCAGGGGTCCGAGGGCTGGCGCTGGCGCCACCACATCGCGTCTTGGCCCTTCACGCGCAAGCGCAGCAGCAGGCCCGCGAGCGCGCCACCGGCGGCGGCGAGCTGGTCGCTGCCGTCGAGCCGGCGCGAGAACGCCTCGACCAGCCCGGCGCGTTCGGCCGGCGGCCCCTGCGCCAGCGTGGCCAGCGCAAAGCGCTCGCCCGTGAAGCACCAGGCCTGCAGGGCCGCCCAGGTGGCGGGGGCCAGGGCATGGCGGGCCCCAGCCCCCTCGGCAATGGGCCGGGTGGACTCGACGCGCATCACCGCGCCGTCGAAACGGGCCAGCAGCAGGCCGGCGCGCGCGGCCAGGGATGCGTAAGAAGGGCGTGGCGGCGTCATGGCGCGGGCGACTGGGCCAGGAAGAAGCGCAGCATCTCGGCCGAGGCGTCGGGGCCGCTGCCGTCGGTGTACGAACCCGACGCATGCCCGCCCGACCAGGCATGGCCGGCGCCGTGCAAGGTCCACCACTCCACCCAGGGCCGGCCCGCCGCGTCGGCGTGCACGGTGCGGGTGTAGCGCCGGCCACCGGGCACCGTGGCCGTGTCGGTGTGGACGTGCAGGCCTTGCGGGCCGTGGGCCTGGGCGGCGTGTTCGACGACGCGCTCGCCATTGCGCGCCTGCACGGTGTGGTCGCGGTCGCCATGGAAGACGATGGTGGGCACGGCCCGCCCGGTGGGCGGCGGCGCGGCCGCGCCCCGGCCCTTCATCGCGGCGAGCGCCGAGGGGATGTCGCTCGCGCTGCGGTAGGGCAGGCCCGAGTGCACGCCCACGGCGGCGAACAGATCGGGGTGCGTCTCGCCCAGGATCACCGCCATCGCCGCGCCGGCCGAAAGGCCGGCCACGAAGATGCGGCGCGGGTCCACCGCATGCTCGGCCGCCACAGCCTGCACGATGCCCGCGATGAGCGCGGGCTCGCCGCCCTCGCGCCCCTGGTCTTCGGCGCGGAACCAGTTCCAGCAACGCGAAGGGTTGGCGCCCGCAGGTTGCTCGGGATAGACCACCAGGCAACCGTGGGCGTCGGCCAGGCGGTTCATCTGCGTGCCGGCGGCGAAGTCGTCCGCCGACTGCGTGCAGCCATGCAGCATCACCACCAGCGGCAGGGGCTCGGCGCTGGCCGCGCCGACGCGCGCGGCCGGCAGGTAGAGCTTGTAGTCGCGCGACCCGGTGGGATGGGTGAAGCGGCGGCGCAGGAACTGGCCCTCGCCCCGCACCGCACCCCGTTCGGGCGCGCGGCGGGGTTCGCCCAGATCGCGTGCGACGACGTCGATGACCTCGG
>JAGKSX010000079.1 GCA_018993155.1 Hydrogenophaga sp. | reverse complement strand
GCGGGCCAGGGCCTGCTCGATGGTGTGCTGCACGCTCACCGGGATCGTGGAATGGGGGTTCATGGGCGCTTTCGAAGGAGAAGACAGAGGAAGACAACCGGTTCAGACGGTGCGGTCGGCCAGCGCGCGGCGCACCGCGGCGCTGGCGTGGAAGGCGCCGAGCACCGAAACCGATTCGATCGCGGCGCGCGCGAGCTCGGGCGTGACGTCGTCGTCGATGCGCGCCAGGCCCACGACCTGCACGCGCAGGCGCTCGCCCGCCGCCACGGCGCGCTCGAGATCGGCCCGGCGGAGGTGCTGCAGGCCCAAAGTGAGGGTGCGGCGCGCGACGGTCTGCCGCAAGGTGTCGCCGTGCTGGGTCAGCAGGTTGCGCACCGCCGTGCGGACCAGGTCCGAGCGGTTCGAATAGAAGCCTTCCTGCACCAGCAGGTCCACCTGGCCGAGATCGACCACCCCGAGGTTCACGGTCATCTTCTCGGAGTCCCCGACGCGGGGCTTGGGTTCAAGGGTTCGAGCTGTCATTTTACCATCCATATGGATTCCACATGGATGGCATTCTAAACAGCCTTCCTGGGGTGGCGCAATCGGCCCCATACTTTGAGCACCCTTTTTTCTGCCCCAGCGCCCCATGCCATCCTCCAACGAAGCGCCACCGGTCCCGACGCCCGAGCCGCCCCGCCCCAGCCCGCCGTCCATGTCGCCGGTCTCCGGTTCGCTCATGCTGCGCGTGCTGCTGGGGGCGGTGACGATCGCCTTCATCTGGATCCTGCTGCCGTTCTACGGCACCATCCTCTGGGGCGCGATCATCGCGTTGCTGTTCGCCCCGCTGAACCGCTGGCTGCTGCCGCGCCTGGGTCAGCGCCGCAACCTCGCGGCGCTCACCACCATGCTGGCCGCCCTGGTGATCGTGGTGCTGCCCACGGTGCTGGTGGCCGCCTCGCTGACGCGCGAGGCCAGCCAGCTCTACGCCCGCATCGAGTCGGGCGAGATCAAGCCCGCGCTGTGGCTGCGCGGCCTGTTCAATGCCCTGCCCGACTGGCTCACCGACCTGCTCGCGCGCTTCGGCCTGGGCAATTTCGACCTGATCCAGCGCAAGCTCACGCAGGCGCTCACGCAGGGCAGCCAGTTCATCGCCGCGCAGACCTTCAACCTCGGTCAGGACATGCTGGGCCTGGTGATCGGTTTGTTCATCGCGCTCTACCTGGCCTTCTTCCTGGTGCGCGACGGCGGCTCTCTCGTGCGCTCGATCCGCTTGGCGATCCCCCTGCCGCCCGACGACAAGCAGGAGCTGCTGGAGCAGTTCGGCACCGTGCTGCGCGCCACCGTGAAGGGCAACCTCGTGGTCGCGCTGGTGCAGGGCGCGC
>JAGKSX010000078.1 GCA_018993155.1 Hydrogenophaga sp. | reverse complement strand
CTGGGTGCTGGGCGTGAACGCCGCGCTGCTGTGGGCGGTGCTGATGGCGGTGCTCTCGCTGCTGCCGGCGGTGGGCGCGGGCCTGGTCTGGGGCCCGGTGGCGATCTGGCTGTTCGCCACCGGCGAGGTGTGGCAGGCCGTGGGCCTGGCGCTGTACGGTGTGCTGGTGATCGGCCTGGTCGACAACGTGCTGCGCCCGCTGCTGGTCGGCAAGGACACCGGCATGCCGGACTACCTGGTGCTGATCAGCACGGTGGGCGGCATCGCGGTCATGGGCATCAACGGTTTCGTGATCGGCCCGGTGATCGCCGCCATGTTCGTGGCGGTCTGGGACATCCAGACCGCGACCCGGGTGCGCGCGCGCGCGGCCGCCTTCGGCATCGACACCGCAGAATCCGCCGCCCCACCCGCCGTCACGCCCCCTGCCCCGCCCATTGACACCGGCAGCGAACCGCGCTGACCATGCCGCCCATGAACCAAAAACTCGCGCTCTGCATGGCCACGCTGCTGCCGTGGCTGGCCGCCTGCTCCACCACCACGCCCACACCGCCCGCGAGCGAGCGCTCACCCATCATGTGCACGCAGGATGTGCTGCAGTGCCCCGACGGCCGCTTCGTCGGTCGCACACCACCCGGATGCGTCTTCGTCTGTGCCGCCAACACGGCCCCGGCCGCGCGCTGACATGCCCTGGCGCCACCGCGCCTGAACCCTCTGGTGGCCTGTTCCGGGGAGGCGGCTCAGGCGGTCGCCGCGCTGAGCAGGCGCTGCACCAGCGGGTGCTGCACCTTTCTCGCGGTGCCGATCGCATAGAAATGCTCCTGCACCCCGTCGCAGGGCGCGACCCAGGCCAGGCCATAGGCCTGCGCGAGCTGCTCGCGCATGCGCTCGGCGGCCGGCAGCACGCCCATGCCCGAGGCGCCGAAGGTGGCCAACAGGGCGCTGTCCTCGAACTCGCCCACCACGCGCGGCGCCACCCGCTGGCGCTCGAACCACTGGTCGATGCGCAGGCGCACCGAGGACTGCGCCGTGGGCAGCAGCACCGGCACCTGCGACAGGCCGCGCGGAAAGTCACTCTGCGCCTGGGCCAGCAGGGCCGGGGGCGCGTACCAGCCCAGGGGCGACGCGCCCAGCGCGTGGCTGTACAGCTTGAGGTTGGGGTTGGCCGGCGCGGGCCGGTCGGACAGCACCACGTCGAGCCGGTGCAGCGCGAGCGCGGCCAGCAGGTCGTCGAAGCTGTCCTCGTGACAGAGCAGGCGCAGGTTCGCCTCCGTCAGCACCGGCGCGAGCAGCTCGCGCGCCGCCAGTTTGGGAAGGCCGTCGGAAATGCCCACCACCAGGCGCACCCGCTGCTGGCTGGCGGCATCGCTCACCGCGCCGCGCAGCTGTTCGCCGAGCGAGAAGATCTGCTCGGCCAGCGCCAGCGCGGTCTGCCCGGCCTCGGTGAGCGCCAGGCCGCGCCCGGCCGGCTTGAACAGCGCGTGGCCGAGCGATTGCTCCAGCTGGCGCACCTGCGCGCTCACGGTCTGCACCGCCATGCCCAGGCGGGCCGCCGCGTGCGACATGCCGCCCTCCTTGGCCGTGACCCAGAAGTAATACAGGTGCTTGTAGTTGAGTTGCGGGTCCACGCTTCGTATTTTTAGGATATTGGTTCTCTGATTTGCTGCTTTTTGCGAAGTTCAAAACTGCGTATCGTCGAGGCTTTCCCCTCCAAGGACATCGACGCCCATGCGCACCTATCCCACCAACAGCCCGCAGGCGGCCGCGCGCCTGCTGGCCATGGCCCTGGTGGCC
>JAGKSX010000077.1 GCA_018993155.1 Hydrogenophaga sp. | reverse complement strand
GGCTGCGCTCATTGCACATATCGAAAGTCCAGCATGCCGGCCGACGCTGCCAATCTCCCCCCTTGCGGGGAAGATGGCCGGCAGGCCAGAGGCGGGTGGTCCAGCACGTCCCTGCCCTTCTCGCCTTTCTTCTGCTGTTGTTTGTGGCCCCCCCCCCCCCCCCCCACCCTCCGCGCCTCCCCCCCCGCCCGGGGGGGGGGGACAGCCCTTCCCCCCACCCACCCCGAGGGGGCGCGCCCGGCGCCCGCGGGGGGGGGGGGGGGGGGCGCCCCGCCCCCCCCCCCCGCCCCCCGCGGGGGCGCTGCCCACACACCCTCCGCCCCCCCCCGCCACACCCCCCCGCCGCACCCAGCGCCTGGCGCGGCCCGGTGGCGGTGCGGGTGGAGCCGGCGCGCACCGAAGACTTCACGGTGCAGGCCCGAGCCGTCGGCACGGTGGCGCCCTACAACACGGTCACGGTGCGCAGCCGGGTGGACGGCCAGCTGGCCCGCGTGCTGGTGCGCGAAGGGCAGAAGGTGGCGCGCGGTCAGTTGCTGGCCGAGATCGATCCTGAGCCCTTGCGCGTGGCGCTGGCGCAGGCGCAGGGCCAGCAGCAGCAGAACCTGGCCCAGCTGCGCAACGCCGAGAGCGAACTGGCCCGCTATGAAGGTCTCTTCAAGCGCGACGCCGTGGCCCGCCAGGTGCTGGACCGCCAGGCCGCGCTGGTGCAGCAGTTGCGCGGCACGCTGAAATCCGACGAGGCGCAGGTGGACAACGCGAAGCTGCAGCTGTCCTACACGCGCATCGTCGCGCCCATCGCGGGCCGCATCGGTCTGCGCCGGGTTGACGCGGGCAACCTGCTGTCGGCCAACGACGCGAACGGCCTGTTCACGCTGACGCAGACGCAGCCGGTGTCGGTGGTGTTCAGCGTGCCCGAGCCGCAGGTGGCCGAGGTGCGCGCTGCCCACGACGGCAAGAACCCGCCACCCGCCGAGGCCTGGGACCGCGACAACCAAACCCGCCTGGCGCAGGGGCGGCTGGACACGCTGGACAACCAGATTGACGCGGCCACCGGCACGCTGCGGCTCAAGGCGCGTTTCGAGAACGCGGACGATGCGCTGTTTCCCAACCAGTTCGTGAACGTGCGCCTGGCGCTGCGCCAGCTGCCCGGCGCGGTGACGATTCCCACCGACGCGGTGCAGCACGGCTCGCGCGGCAGTTATGTGTATGTGATCGCCGAGAACAAGGCCCAGGTGCGCGACCTCACGCTCGGCCCCGCCAGCGGCGGGCGCACGGTGGTCCTCAAGGGCCTCGTCAGTGGTGAGCCGGTGGTGCTCGAAGGCCTGGACCGCCTGGAGAACGGCCGCGCGGTGAACGTGGTGCAGGCGGCGGCGCTGCCCGCCGGTTCGCCGCTGGCGCCGGAGCCCGATCAGCCGGCGGCGCCCGCCACCCCGGCGCGCTGACGGGGGCGCTCGCCGATGTCCTCCGCCGCCGCCCCCCTCTCGCTCTCGCGTCCCTTCATCCTGCGGCCGGTGGCGACCTCGCTGCTGATGCTGGCCGTGCTCATCGCCGGCCTGCTGGCCTGGCGCCAGTTGCCGGTATCGGCGCTGCCGCAGGTGGACTACCCGGTGATGCAGGTGTTCACCTTCCAGCCCGGTGCCAGCCCGGACGTGACGGCGCGCACCGTCACCGCGCCGCTGGAGCGCCGGCTCGGCCAGATCCCGGGCTTGTCGCAGATGTCGTCCACCAGCTCGGGTGGCGCTTCGGTGATCACCCTGAAGTTCGCCCTGGAGGTGGACCTGGGCGTGGCCGAGCAGGACGTGCAGGCCGCGCTGCAGAGCGCCAACAGCCTGCTGCCGTCGGACCTGCCCGCGCCGCCGATCTACCGCAAGGTGAACCCGGCGGACGTGCCCATCCTCACGCTGGCCATCGGTTCGGACACGCTGCCGCTGCCGCGCGTGGTGGACATGGTGGACACGCGCATGGCGGGCCAGCTCTCGCGCCTGCCGGGCGTGGGCCTGGTGAGCCTGGCGGGCGGGCAGCGCCCGGCCATCCGGGTGCAGGCCAACAGCCGCGCGCTGGCGGCCAACGGCCTCACGCTGGAAGAGCTGCGCACCGCGATCGCCGCCGCGAACAACAACCAGCCCAAGGGCAGTTTCGACGGCCAGTTGCGCAGCACCATGCTGGATGCGAACGACCAGCTGCGCTCGGCGGCGGAGTACCAGCGCCTCATCGTGGCCTGGCGCGACGGCGCGCCGCTGCGCCTGGCCGATGTGGCCAAGGTGGAAGAGGGCGCGGAAGACCGCTTTCTCGCGGCCTGGGCCGGCATGGCCTGCGCCGAGGGTCAGACCGGCGGCTGCGGCCTGGCACCCGCCGTGCTGCTGAACATCCAGCGCCAGCCGGGTGCCAACGTGATCGCCGTGGCGGACCAGGTGCGGGCGCTGCTGCCGCAGCTCACGGCCACGCTGCCGGCCAACGTGAAGGTGCAGATCGTGTCGGACCGCACCGAGAGCATCCGCGCCTCGGTGCGCGACGTGCAGAAGGAGCTGCTGTTCGCCATCGCGCTGGTGGTGCTGGTCACCTTTGTCTTTCTGCGCACGCTGCCGGCCACGCTGATTCCCAGCGTGGCGGTGCCGCTCTCGCTGGTGGGCACCTTCGCGGCCATGCTGCTGCTCGGCTATTCGCTCAACAACCTGAGCCTGATGGCGCTGACCATCGCCACCGGCTTCGTGGTGGACGACGCCATCGTGATGCTGGAGAACATCGCGCGCCACCGCGAAGAAGGCGCGGGGCCGATGGAGGCCGCGCTCAAGGGCGCGAGCGAAATCGGCTTCACCCTGGTCTCGCTCACCGTCTCGCTGGTGGCGGTGCTGATTCCGCTGCTGTTCATGGCCGACGTGGTGGGTCGTCTGTTCCACGAGTTCGCGGTCACGCTGGCGGTGGCCATCGGCATCTCGCTGGTGGTGTCGCTCACCCTCACCCCCATGATGGCCGCGCGCATGCTCCGGCAGGCGCCGGCGCACGCCGAAGGCCGGCGCGACTGGCTCAGCGGCACGATCGAGCGCTATGGGCGCGGGCTGGACTGGGTGCTGGCGCGCCAGCCGCTGGCCTTGCTGGCCATGGCCGCCACGCTGGTGCTCACGGCGCTGCTCTACCTGGCCGTGCCCAAGGGCTTCTTTCCCGTGCAGGACGCGGGCGCCATCCAGGTGGTGACCGAGGCACCGCAGAGCGTGTCCTTCGGCGCCATGGCCGAACGGCAGCAGGCGCTGGCCAGGGCGCTGCTGGCCGAGGCGCCGGTGCAGAGCGTGGCATCGTTCATCGGCGTGGACGGCAGCAACGCCACGCTCAACAGCGGGCGCATGCTGCTCACCCTGGCGCCCCATGCGCAGCGCTCGGTGTCGGCCAGCGAACTGATCGAGCGGCTGCGCGAACGCGCGCGCGACGTGGGCGGCATCGAGGCCTGGTTCCAGCCGGTGCAGGAGCTGGGCATGGAAGACCGCATCAGCCGTACGCAGTACCAGTTCACGCTCAGTTCGCCCGACAGCGCGCTGCTGGGCGAATGGACCGGGCGTATGCTGGCCGCCCTGAAGGAACGGCCGGAGCTGATCGACGTGGCCAGCAACCTGCAGCGCGAAGGCCTGCAGGCCTACCTGGAAATCGACCGCGACGCGGCGGCCCGCCTGGGCCTGCGCATGGGTGACATCGCCTCGGCGCTGCAGAGCGCGTTCGGCCAGCGGCAGGTGAGCACGCTGTTCACGCACGCCAGCCAGTACCGCGTGGTGCTGGAGAGCGACGACGCGAAACAGGGCGGCCTGCAGGCGCTGGAGGGGGTGTACGTGCAGCCCGCCGGGGGCGGGGCCGACGCGAAGCCGGTGCCGCTGTCGGCCGTGGCGCGCGCGGTGGAGCGGCGCGCGCCGCTGGCCATCGAGCACCAGGGGCAGTTCCCGGCGGTCACGCTGTCGTTCAACCTCGCGCCCGGGCATTCGCTGGGCGAGGCCGTGGCGGCCATCGAAGCCGTGCAGCGGCAGGTGGAATTGCCGGTGGCCGTGGAACTGGCCTTCCAGGGCGCGGCCGAGGGTTTCCGCAATTCGCAGGCGAACACGCTGTGGCTGATCCTGGCCGCCGTGGTGGTGATGTACCTGGTGCTGGGCATGTTGTACGAGAGCGCGGTGCACCCGCTCACCATCCTCTCCACGCTGCCCTCGGCCACGGTGGGCGCGCTGGCCGCGCTGCTGCTGGCCGGCCGGCCGCTGGACCTGATCGCGGTGATCGGCATCGTGCTGCTGATCGGCCTGGTGAAGAAGAACGGGATCATGATGGTGGACTTCGCGCTGGACGCGCAGCGCCGCCTGGGCCTCTCACCGCGCGAGGCGATCCACCGCGCCGCGCTGCTGCGCTTCCGCCCCATCCTCATGACCACCCTGGCCGCGCTGTTCGGCGCGGTGCCGCTCATGCTCGCCAGCGGTTCGGGCGCCGAGTTGCGCCAGCCCTTGGGCATCGTGATGGTAGGCGGTCTGATCGTGAGCCAGCTGCTCACGCTGTTCACCACGCCGGTGGTCTACCTGGCCTTCGACCGGCTGGCGCGCCGGCGCACCGAGATGGCATGAACGCACTGGCCCGCTTCTTCATCCGCCGACCCATCGGCAGCGTGATGCTGGCCATCGGCATCGTGCTGGTGGGCCTGCTGGCGTGGCGGCTGCTGCCGGTGTCGCCGCTGCCGCGGGTGGACTTCCCGGTGATCCAGGTGCGCGCCAGCCTGCCGGGCGCCAGCCCGGAGAGCATGGCCTCCACGGTGGCCGCGCCGCTGGAGCGCGCGCTGGGCAGCATCGCGGGCGTAGCGAGCATCCGTTCCAGCAGCAACCAGGGCAGCACCAGCGTCACGCTGCAGTTCAACCTGGACCGCGACATCGACGAGGCCGCGCGCGAGGTGCAGGCCGCCATCAACGCTTCGCGCGGGCAACTGCCCTCGGGCATGACGGGCAACCCGAGCTACGTGAAGGTCAACCCTTCGCAGGCGCCCATCATGGCGCTGGCCCTGTCTTCGTCCCGGTTGCCCTCGTCGGCGCTTTACGACAACGCGTCCACCGTGCTGGCGCAGAAGCTCGCGCAGATCGTGGGGGTGGGCGAAGTCACCGTGGACGGCTCTTCGCTGCCCGCCGTGCGCGTGCAGGCGCGGCCCGAGGCGCTGTCGCATCGCGGCATGTCCCTGGACGACGTGCGCCAGGCCATCGCCCAGGCCAACGCCTGGCGCCCGCTCGGCCAGACCGAGCAGGGCGGCCAGCGCTGGCAGATCGCGCTGCCCGAGCCGCTGCGCACGGCGGGGGATTTTTCGCACCTGGTGGTGCGCAACGAAGGCGGGGCGCTGGTGCGCCTGGCCGACGTGGCCGAGGTGACGGATTCGGTGGAGAACCGCTACACCGCCGGTTACCACAACGACCGGCCCGCCGTGGTGCTGCTGGTGAGCCGGCGCGCGGGCGCCAACATCGTGCAGACCATCGATGCCATCCACGCGCAGATGCCGCAGCTGCGCGCGCTGCTGCCGGCCGACACCGAGCTGCGCGTGGTGATGGACCGCTCGCCCGGCATCCGCGCCACGTTGCGCGAGGCGCAGTTCACGCTGGGGCTGTCGTGCGTGCTGGTGATGGCGGTGGTGTGGGCCTTCCTGGGCAGCGTGCGCACCGCACTGATTCCGGCGCTGGCCTTGCCGGTGTCGCTGATCGGCGCGTTCGCGGTGATGTGGTGGCAGGGCTTTTCGCTCAACAACCTCTCGCTCATGGCCCTGATCGTGGCCGCCGGCCTGGTGGTGGACGACGCCATCGTGGTGCTGGAGAACATCCAGCGGCACATCGAGCGGGCGCGCGCCGCGCAGGCCGCGAACGGACAACGCGAGGTGGGGCGTCGCACGGTCTGGCGCGCGGCATTCACCGGCGCGGGCGAGGTCGGCTTCACCCTGCTGGCGATGAACCTGGCGCTGATCGTGGTGTTCATCTCCATCCTGTTCATGGGCGGCGTGGTCGAGCGGCTGTTCCGCGAGTTTTCGATCACGCTGGTCGCGGCCATGCTGATCTCGCTGGCGGTCTCGGTCACGCTCACGCCCGCGCTGTGCGCGCACGGCCTGCCGGCCGGCCCGCCGAAGCCCCCAGGCCGGGTGGCGCGAGTCATTGCCAGCCTGTTGGCCGACGTGCAGGCGGGTTACGCGCGCAGCCTGGGGTTCGCGTTGCGCCACCGCGTGCTCACCTTGCTGCTGCTGGCCGGCACGGTGGCGCTCAACGTGTGGCTTTACGTGGCGATTCCCAAGGGCATGCTGCCGCAGCAGGACACCGGCCAGCTCGGCGGCTTCGTGCGCGGCGACGACGGCTTTTCCTTCCAGGGCATGCAACCGAAGGTGGAGGCCTTTCGCCGCCTGCTGGTGGCCGACCCCGCCGTGGCCGACGTAACCGGGGTGAGCGGCGGGCGCACCGGCACCAGCAACTCCTGGTTCCGCATCCGCCTCAAGCCCCTGGCCGAACGCGGCGAACCGGCCTCGGCCGTGGTCGCGCGGCTGCGCGCGGGTGCGCCCAAGATCGCAGGCGGTGTGTTGTTTGTGAGCGTGGACCAGGACATTCGCCTTTCCAGTGGTGGGGGTGACAACGAATACCTGTTCGTCATGCGCTCCGATTCGCTGCAAGACCTGCGCGGCTGGACCAAACCGGTGGGCGAGGCGCTGCGTGCGCTGCCCGAGATGACCGACGTGGACTTCGGCGCCGGTGAAGACGCGCAGCAGGTCGTGCTGAACGTGGACCGCGAAGCCGCGCGCCGCCTGGGGGTGCGCATGGACACCGTGACGACAGCCCTGAACAACGCGTTCTCGCAGCGCCAGGTGGCCACGCTCTACGACCCGCTGAACCAGTACCGCGTGGTGATGGAGGCCGACCCGCGTGGCAACAGCGAACCCAGTGCGCTCGACCAGGTTCAACTGCTCAACGACGCGGGCGAGCGCGTGCCGCTCAGCGCCATCGCGACCTGGCGCTACGGCCTCACGCGCGACCGCGTGCAGCACGACGCCCAGTTCGCCTCCGCCGGCATCAGCTACGCGCTGGCCCCCGGTGTGAGCCTGCAGCAGGCGCAGCAGGCGATCGACCGCGCCGTCAACGGCTTGCTGCTGCCCACCAGCATTTCCACCGGCGAGCGGGCGGGCGACCCCAACAGCCTGCAGGCCACGCTCAAGCGCCAGCCCTGGCTGATCCTGGCCGTGCTGGTCACGGTCTACCTGGTGCTGGGCATGCTGTACGAAAGCACACTGCACCCCTTGACTATCCTTTCCACGCTGCCCTCGGCCGGCGTGGGGGCGCTGCTGGCGCTGCGCATCTCGGACACCGAGTTCAGCCTGATCGCGTTGCTCGGGCTGTTCCTGCTGATCGGGGTGGTGATGAAAAACGCCATCCTGATGATCGACTTCGCGCTGGCCGCACAGCGCACGCGCGGACTGGTGCCGCAGGAAGCCATCCATGAAGCCGCGCTGCGCCGCCTGCGCCCCATCCTGATGACCAACCTCGCTGCGCTGCTGGGCGCGGTGCCGCTGGTGCTGGGCCTGGGCGAAGGCTCGGAACTGCGCCGCCCCCTGGGCATCGCCATCATCGGCGGCCTGGCCGTGAGCCAGCTGCTGACGCTTTACACCACGCCCGTGGTCTACCTGGCTCTGGAGCGCCTGCGGGGCCGTGTGCAAGGCCCGAGCCCGTTGCCCCAGACCGCCTGAACCCATGCCCTCTTCCCTGCTTCCTTCCCGTTTCGCGCTGGCCGCCTTGCCGCTGTGGCTGGCGGCCTGTGCCACCGGCAGCGATTACCGCGCGCCCGAGATGGCCTTGCCCACCGGCTTCCGGCACGTCGGCGCCCCGGCGGCGACCGCCGCGATCCAGCCCGACTGGTGGAACGTGTACGGCGACGCCGACCTCGCCCGGCTGCTGCGCCGCGTGGGCGAGGCCAACGCCGAACTCGCCCAGGCCGAGGCCCGTTGGCGCCAGGCGCTGGCGCAGGTGGATGCCGCCCGCGCGCTGGCGTTGCCCCAGGTCGGTGTGGGCGCGTCCGCCACGCGCAGCGGCGGCAACGCGGCCGCCGGTGCCAACGCCGGCACGCGGCGGCTGTACGCGGCGGGTGCGGACCTGTCCTGGTCGCCCGATCTCTGGGACCGGGTCGCGCTCTCGCGCCAGGCGGCGGTGGCCGGCGCCGAAGCGCAGGCCGCGCTGGTGGATGCCGCGCGCCTGGCGCTGCAGCTGGCGGCCGCGCAAGGCTATGTGCGGCTGCGGGCGCTGGACGCGCAACTGGCCTTGCAGGCCCAGGCCGACGTGGCCTATGCGCGTTCGCTGCAGGTGACGCAGCTGCAGTACGAAGCCGGCCTGGTGGCGCGCGCCGACGTGATCCAGGCCGAGACGCAACTGCAGTCGCTGCGCACCCAGGTGTTCACCCTGCAGCGCCAGCGTGCGCTCGAAGCGAACGCCTTGGCCTTGCTGGCGGGGTCCACGCCCGCCGAGTACCCGATGGCTGTGCGCGATGCGGCGCTGCCGGCGGTGCCCGCCGTTCCCGGCGCACTGCCGGGTGAACTGCTGCGCCAGCGCCCCGACCTGGCCGCTGCCGAGCGCGCATTGGCCGCCGCGCACGCGCGCCTGGGCGTGGCCCAGCGCGCCTGGCTGCCCGAGCTGACGCTATCGGCCAGTGGCACGCTGCAGGCCAGCAGTTGGGCCCGCCTGCTGGATGCTCCGGCGCGCGTCTGGTCGCTGGGTCCGCAGCTCGCTGCGACGCTGTTCGACGGCGGCGCGCGCCGCGCCGACGAAGCCAGCTTCCTCGCCGCCTACGACGAACAGGCCGCGGCCTGGCGCGGTGGTGTGCTCGCGGCCGTGCGCGAAACCGAGGACGCGCTGGTGCAACTGGCGACGCTGGCCGAGCAGGACCGACAGCAACAGCAGTTGGTGACGCTGGCCAACGAGAACGAGCGCGTGGTGGGCTACCGCTACGAGGCCGGCGAGATCAGCTTCCTGGAAGTGGCGACCGCGCAGAACCTGGCCCTGGCGGCGCGGCGGGCGGCGCTCGACGTGCAGGCCGAGCGGCTGGCGGCCAGCATGGCGTTGGTGGCCGCGCTGGGCGGGGGTTGGCAGGCCCCGCGCTGAACGGCGCGGGGCCGGTCAGATCGGCACGCCGGCGACCATGTGACGGGCGGCGTCCGATACCCTGACGCTGCGCATCAGCGCGTTTTCGATCGCGCGCAGCTGCGATTCGAGGTCGGTTTCCACCAAGCCCATGGCGCTCCTCAGCACGAACGTGCCGGGTTTGAGGCGCGAGTCACGCTCCACCATCAGGGATTGCAGCGAGGGAGTGTCGCGCAGCAGGGCCGGCACGGCCGCGCAGAGCGCGTCGTGGTGGCTCGGATGCACGTGCAGTGTGGCCTGCGTCTGCTGGCGCAGTGCCTTGAGGGCCTTGCCAACGGCCAACGTGGCGCGCTCGTGGTCGTTGTACTGCGAAAAGATCGACCGCACGGCGTTGATGACCACGCTCACCAGCTCCGATTCGACTTCCGCCATGTAGGCATCCCGGCTGGCGATGGCTTGCAGCATCAGGCCGGATTTTTCGCGGGCGGCGGCTTCCGTGCTGTCCCGCTGGATGCGAGCGGCCTCTTGGGTGGCCTGCTCGCGCGCGGTTTCCAGGAGCGTGGCGGCCTCGGCGCGCGCGTCTGCCAGCACCTGGGCGGCTTGGCGGAGGTGGCGGGCATCCTCTCGGCGAATGATTTTTCCCGATCTCATGAAGTGGCTCCGATGCCGTCAATGGCCGTGGCGAGAACCGGCTCCACTTCGCGCAGCACCCTTTGAAGGAGGGCGTCGCTCGGCGGGTCGACGAAGATGCGGGAAGCGGTGTCTGGCGCGATCTCCTGCAGCCGTGCCGACAGGCGGGCGCGCAGGTGAAGGTGTTGGGCATCAGGCGCCATGCAGAAAGCTTGCAGGGCCGCCAGACCCGATGCGCGCACCGCCATGTGGGCGCGCTCCGGTTCGTCGAATACCGTGGGCGAGATCGGGAGGGTACCGATCAGCGGTGCTTTCAGCATGCCGAATTGGAAGAGCTCGTGGCCGAGCTGTTCGCGAAAGGCGGCGATCCGCCGACCGTCCAGCACGTGGCGCAATGCGGTGCCGGCCCCTAGCATGCCGACATGGTCCGCAAAGCGCCGCAGACGGGCCATGCTCATCACCAGAAAAGTCCAGAGAAGGATCTGGGTGGTACCGACATCGTCCCCGCCTGGAACTGGTGCTCCACTTCTCAGCAGTGCGCGGGCCCTTGCGCTGAGAGGGGCGGCTTCGATACCTGCGAGGGAGGAAAAGTCAATGGACGACATGGACCGGTTGCATGCAAAGCCCGGAATCGGTATGCAGCATGAGTGGGGGCTGAGGAACCAAGGTTCACTTCCCACCCACCGCCCAAAAACGGGAGCGCCGCCCGAACTTTCCTTTTGGCCTGGTGCACTCAGGCGTTCAACCACCCCTGTATAAGCCATGCCATCCCTGAGCCCCGCGCCTTCTTTTCAGCAAGCTGAGGCGGCTTCGATGCCGACGCTGCTTTCGTCTGACTTGGCGAGGTCCCTGGCGGAGGCCGGGTTCCTGGCGCTCGACCAGGGGGACTGGTCGCGCGCCCGGCACATCTTTTTCGTGCTCATGGCCTTCCGGCGCGAGAGCGAATTTCCGTATGTGGGGATGTCCATGGTCGAGCTGCTGCAGCTTCGCTGGGATGCGGCGAGATGTTGGGCTCTGTTGGGTCTTGACCAAGTGCCTGGCAGCCGGGCGCTGGCCGATTTGCGGGAGATGGCCGCGCAACGAGGAGTTTCGTCATGAGTTCATTGAGCATGGCCACCGTGAAGAGGGGGGCATTCCCTGTTTCGCTGTCGGACACCGGTGATGCCCATCGGCTGCGGCCGCCGGGTGGGGCGGCCGAGACATTTGCTGCCCTGCGCGCCGAGCGCATGGGATCGGGTCCAGCGGTGCCCCAGGTGCAGTCCCCCCGGCCGGCGGAGCGCTCCGCCGAGGATCGACCGCCGACCCTGGGGGATGCCATCCTCAACACGATGAACCGGATGGGGCAGAGCGCGCGCGAGCATTGGACGCAGGTGGCCGCGCCCTTGAACCCCGCGGTCGGCTTCAACAGTGCGGATCTCCTGAATCGGCAAATGCACCTGCAGCGCTTCATGCTGGAGGTGGAGTTCGCTTCCCTGCTGAGCAAGCAGGCGGCCAAGACCGTCGACCAGATTTCCCGAACGCAATGAGCGGGACGTTCCTTCAGGGAGTGAGGCGCTGTTGGTTGGTGGTGGTGGCCAGTTTGCTCGTGGCGTGCTCCGGTGCGGTCAATCTGGTGAGCGGACTGACGGAGGCTGAAGCCAACGAAGTGCTTGGTCTGCTGCTGGGTGCCGACATTGCGGCCACCAAGACGACCAGCAAGGCGGGCGTTGGCATCCAGGTGGGCGCGGATTCGGTGTCGTCGGCGATCGAAATCCTGCATCGCAACGGGCTATCTCGCCACGCTCATGGGGTATCTGGGCGACCACGCGGCTGTGATGTCGGTGATCCTGCCGGACCTCGGCAGGCTGGTTCGATGAGCGAGAAAACCGAAAAACCCACCCCCAAGCGCCTGGTCGATGCGCGGAAAAAAGGCGACGTGGCGCACGCCAAGGACGCTTCGAAAGCCTTGTTGATCTGGGCCTGTGCGGGCTACATGCTGTTTTCCGCCGGACAACTCACGGACGCGATGCTGTTCCTGATCGGATGGGCAGGCACCCATGTGAATGGACCGTTTCGCGACGTGCTGGCGGCCTTTCTCCGGTTGGCCGTGAAGGAGCTTGGCCTGGCCCTTCTGCCCTGGATGGCGATCGTCATCGTGCTCAGCGTCTTCGGCGAACTCGTGACAGCCGGCCCGGTGTTCGCGCCGGAAAAAATGAAGTTCAACTTCCAGAAGCTGGACGTGGTGGCCAATGTGAAGAATCTGTTTTCGGCCCGCAACCTCATTGAAGCCTTGAAGTCGGTGATCAAGGTGGTGGCGCTCACCGGCATCGTGTGGAAACTGGTGCACGACAACCTGGGTACCCTCATGCTGCTGGCGGGCTCCGGCATTCAACCCGTAACGACCGGCTTGGGCCTTCTGATCAAGTCACTGTTGTTGGCCACGGCTTTTGTCTTCACCGTCATTGCCGGGTTCGACATGCTCGTTCAGCGAAAACTATTTGCCCGTCAGCAGATGATGACCAAGGACGAAGTCAAGCGCGAGCGCAAGGAGTCCGATGGCGCGCCTGAAATCAAGGGCGAGCGGCGCAAGCTGCACCGCGAGATCGTCCAGGGTGGTGGCAGTGGCAGGCGAAAGCCGTCGGTGGTGGTGACCAACCCTACCCACCTCGCCGTTGCCCTGCTTTACGAGCATGGCGAGACGCCCCTGCCGCTGGTGGTCGCGAAGGGCGCCGGTCTGCAGGCCCAGGCGATCGTCCGGGACGCCCGGACCGAGGGCATCCCCATCATCCAGCATATTCCGCTGGCGCGTGCGCTGGTCGCGCAGGTGGAGGTGGACGACCCTGTGCCGGAGCACCTGTTCGAGCTGGTCATCGATGTGCTGAAAGCCGTGAAAGAGGTGGCGCCCGCCGAGCGGCCGCGGTCGTGAGTTCGGGGCGGTCTTCAAACGCGTCCAGTCGGTCGGACCCACCACCAGGCCAGGGCCACCCCGCAGGCAAAGGCCGTGTAGGCTGCCAGGAACACCCACCAGGGTGCGTCCCAGTACAGCAGCCTGGAGAGCCAGTGTTCGATGAAACTCTCCGGGTAGCTGTGCTGGCCGGCGGTGCGGCGTAGGGCCTGCTCCCACACGGTAAGCGGGCACAGCCGGCCCAGCCAGGCCTGAACGGCAATGAAGACGATCAGGCCCAGGTGACTGAGCCGCAAGCCCCGGTGGCGCACCCAGCGCCAGCCCAGGGTGCCCCCCACCAGCACCAAAGGCAGCAGACCGACCACGAAAACCACGATGGCCATGTGCAGCGTGAGCAGCGCGTCGGCGAGCAGTGCGGCGGTGGCAGGGTTGAGGGGGGACATGGTCTGCCCATGGTACGGGGAGCAAAAAAAACCGCCAGCACACGAAGCGCTGGCGGCTGCGCGCATGGCCCGCGGAAGCGGGCGGCGCGGTACTCAGTCTTTGGCCGACATGTACTCGGAGAGCACCTTCCAGCGGCCGTCCTGGATCTGCGAGAGGCGGGTGGCGTTGCTGCCCAGCCGTTTGGTGGGGCTGAAGGTCATCTCAGCGCTACCGAAGATGTCCGGCGGGATCTTCATCGTGTCCATGGCTTTGATGAAGCTGTCGGTGGTCAGACCGGGACCGGCCTTGGTGGCGGCGCGGATGAACGCGTCGATGGACCCATAGCCGTACACCGAAAACACCGTGGGTTCTTCGTTGAACTTGGTCTGGTATTTGTTGGCCCAGAAACGCAAAGGCTGCGAGGCCGAGTCCAGGTAGGGGTGTTGCACCGTCATGGCGGCGTAGAAGCCGTTCATCGCAGGGCCGCCGAGCTTGTGGATGAGGTCGGTGTAGGCCGCACTGGAACCCACGAAGGTGGGGTTGAAGCCCAGGCGTTTCGCGGTGGCGATGCCGCCGATGGTCTCGCGGATGATGGTGCCCATCACCACCAGGTCGCATTGGTCGGCCTGCAGCTTCTGCATCTGCGAGGCGAAGTCGGTGGCGCCCCGCTTGTAGGTGGTCTCCGCGGCGAGCGTCATGCCGGCGGCCTTCAGGCCGTCTTCGGCGCCGCGCTTGACCTCCAGGCCGAACTCGTCGTCCTGGTACATCGCGCAGACCTTCTTGGCACCCTTCTCCTTGGCGAGCATGGGCGTGACGATCTTCATCTGGTCGTAGTAGGTGGCGGCGAACGAGTACTTGAGCTTGTGGAAGGGCTCGTACATCTGGCGCGCGGCCGTGATGGGGTAGAAGTTCAGCACGTTCTTCTGGAACTGCACCGGCATCGCCGCCATGTTCTGCGCGGTGCCGATGTGGCCCACCATGGCGAAGATCTTGTCCTGGTTCACGAGTTTCTGCGCGGCCAGCACGGCGTTGCGCGGGTCGTACTTGCTGTCCTCGACGAGCAGCCTGATCTTGCGGCCGTTGATGCCGCCCTGCTCGTTGATCTCGTCCACGCGCAGCAGCATGCCCATGCGCACCTGTTTGCCAAAGCCGGCGATCGGCCCCGAGAGGTCCTGGATCGAGCCGATCACGATCTCGTCCTTGCTCACGCCCTGCGTCTGGGCCAGGGCCGGCCCGGCGGCCAGGGCCAGCACGGCCGCGGCGGTCAGTGTCGTTTTCATCGCTGATGTCTCCTGTAAAGGGTGGTTGACACGGGGATGCGGGATCACTGGTTCACGTAGTCCGACGTCACCTTCCAGCGGCCGTCCTGGATCTGCGACAGGCGCATGGCCATGCTGCCGTAGCGCCGCTGCGGGCTGAAGCGCAGTTCGGGCGAACCGAAGATGTCGGTCGGCACGGTCAGGCTGTCCATGGTCTTGACAAAGCTGTCGGTGGTGAGGTTGGCGCCGGAGCGGCCGGCGGCGCGGGCGAAGATGTCGATGGCGTTGTAGCCGTAGACCGAGAAGACGTTGGGGTCTTCGTTGAACTTGGTCTTGAACTTGTTGGCCCAGAAGCGGATCGGCTGCGAGGCTTCGTCCAGGTAGGGGTGCTGGGTGGTCATGGTGGCGTACAGGCCGTTCATGGCCGGGCCGCCGAGCTTGTGGATGAGGTCGGTGTAGGCCGCCTGCGAGCCGAAGAAGGTGGGGTTGAAGTCGAGCTTGCGCGCGGTGGCGATGGTGCCGATGGTCTCGCGGATGATGGTGCCCAGCACGACGAAGTCGCAATTGGCGGACTTCATGCGCGCCACCTGCGATGAAAAATCGGTGGCGCCGCGCTTGAACGAGGTCTTCTCGACCATCTGCATGTTGACGGCCTTGAGACCTTCTTCCGCACCGCGCAGCACCTCCAGGCCGAACTCGTCGTCCTGGTAGATCGCGCAGACCGCCTTGGGTTTCTTCTCCTGCACCATGCGGGGCAGGAAGGTGCGCATCTGTTCGTAGTACGGGCCGATGTTGGCGAACTTGAGCTTGTGGAAGGGCTCGTACATCTCGCGCGCGGCTGTCACGGGCAGGAAGTTCACCACGTTTTTCTGGAACTGCACCGGCATGGCCGCCATGTTCTGTGCCGTGCCAAGGTGGGCGACCATGGCGAAGATCTTGTCCTGGTTGACGAGCTTCTGCGCGGCCAGCACGGCGTTGCGTGGGTCGTACTTGCTGTCCTCGACGAGCAGCTTGATCTTGCGGCCGTTGATGCCACCTTGCTCGTTGATCTCGTCGACACGAAGCACCATGCCCTGCCGCACGGATTTGCCGAAGCCCGCCAGCGGGCCGGAGAGGTCCTGGATCGAACCGAGAACGATCTCGTCCTTGCTCACGCCCTGCGTCTGGGCGAAGGCGGCGCCGGCCGACAGGCACAACGCGAAGGCGATCAGGGTGGGGCGGGCGGTCGTCACGGGCTTGTCTCCTGGGGGTTGAAAGGGGGCGGACGCGTCAGCGGTACATGGCTTCGATCTGCTCGGCGTATTTCTGTTGCACCAGCTTGCGCTTGAGCTTCATGGTGGGAGTGAGTTCTTCGTCTTCGGCGCTGAGCTGGGTGTCGAGCAGGAAGAACTTCTTGATCTGTTCGACGCGGGCGAACTTCTTGTTCACACGGTCGATCTCGGCCTGGATGAGCGATTGCACCTCTGGCGCGCGGGTGAGGCTGGCGTAGTTGGAAAACGGCACGTCGTTATCCTGCGCATACTTCTCCACGTTCTCCTGGTCGATCATGATGATGACGGTGAGGTAGGGGCGCTTGTCACCGATCACCACGGCGTCGGTCACATACGGCGAGAACTTCAGCTCGTTCTCCAGTTCGCTGGGGGTGATGTTCTTGCCGCCTGCGGTGATGATGATGTCTTTCATGCGGTCGGTGATGCGGAAAAACCCTTCCTCATCGACCTGCCCCACGTCGCCTGTGTGCAGCCAGCCATCGGCGTCGATGGTCTCGGCGGTTTTCTCGGGCAGGTTCAGGTAACCCATGAACACGTTGGGCCCGCGCACCAGGATCTCGCCGGTCTGCGGGTCCAGCTTCACCTCGTTGTAGGTGGCGGCCGGCCCGATGCTGCCGGGCTTGATGCGATCGGCGGGAATGCCGGTGGACGCGCCGCAGGTTTCCGTCATGCCCCAGACTTCGAGCATGGGCACGCCCAGGGCCAGGTACCAGCGCACCAGGTCGGGCGAGATGGGGGCCGCGCCGGTGACCAGGAAACGCGCGCGGTGGATGCCGATGAGCTTGCGCACGTTGTCCAGCACCAGCACGCGCGCCAGGCGGAACTGCAACCGCAGGCCACCGGGCACCGGCTGCCCGGCCATCACCCGGTCGGCCACCCTCTGCCCCACGCCAATGGCCCAGGCGTAGGCGGCCTGCTGCAGCTGGCTGGCTTCCTTGAGCGTGATCATCACGCCCGAATAGAACTTCTCCCACACGCGCGGCACGGCGGTGAACACCGTCGGCGCGATCTCGCGCACGTTCTCCGGCACGGTCTCGGGGTTCTCCACGAAGTTGAGTCTGGCACCGGTGTAGAGCGAAAAATACTCGCCACCCATGCGCTCGGCGATGTGGCACAGCGGCAGAAAGCACATGCACTCGTCGTGTTCGTCGCGCGCGATCAGCGTGTTGTAGCCGCGCACGGTGTAGACCAGGCCCTGGTGGCTGTGCATGGCGCCTTTGGGGCGGCCGGTGGTGCCCGAGGTGTAGACCAGGATGGCGAGGTCTTCGGGCTTCACCGCGGCCACGCGCGCTTCCATCAGGCCGGGGTGCTGCGCCAGGTGCGCACGGCCCATGTCGCGCAGCGCGGCCAGGCTGATCACCTGCGGGTCGTTCAGGTCGCGCAGGCCGTCCATGTCGACGACCACGATCTTCTTCAGGCGCGGCAACTGGGCGCGCACCTCCAGCGCCTTGTCAAGCTGTTCGTCGTCTTCCACGAACAGCACGGTGGTGGCCGAGTCGTCGCAGAGGTACTGCACCTGTTCGGCCGCGTCGGTCGGGTAAATGCCGTTGGCCACGCCGCCCGCGCTGAGCACGGCCAGGTCGCACAGCACCCACTCGACGGTGGTGTTGGAGAGGATGGACGCGGTCTCGCGCGCCTCGAAGCCCAGTGCCATCAGGCCGTGGGCGATCTCGCGCACGGCGGTGCCGGTCTGGTCCCAGGTCCAGCTGCGCCAGATGCCGAAATCCTTCTGCCGCATCCAGATCGCCGGGCCGCGCGCCTTCACGCCATTCCAGAAAAGGGCGGGAATGGTGTCGCCAGGTAGCACCACCTCGGTCCGCGGCTGGATGTGTGAGAGATCCCAGAGGTAAGTCATAGTGCCCCCACGCTTGTCGCTGCGCGTACTTCGCTGCCCCCCAAGGGGGCGCGCACTTGCTTGAGGCGGCTCTGCGCTGCGTGCATGCTTATCTCCAGTTCTTCTTCTTTTTCCAGCGCCGCTCACCCCGCGCCCCGGTTTCCTTCATGCCGAGGTAGAACTCCTTGATGTCGTCCTTCTCGCGCAGGTGGGCGCAGGTGTCTTCCATCACGATGCGGCCGTTCTCGAGCACGTAGCCGTAGTCGGAGGCGTTGAGCGCCATGTTGGCGTTCTGCTCGACCAGCAGGATGGTGGTCCCGCGCTCGCGGTTGATGCGCACCACGATCTCGAAGATCTCCTTGGTGAGCTTGGGCGAGAGGCCCAGGCTGGGCTCGTCGAGCAGGATGAGGTCGGGGTCGGCCATCAGCGCGCGGCTGATGGCCAGCATCTGCTGCTGGCCGCCGGAGAGCAGGCCGGCGTCCTGCAGCGCGCGTTCGCGCAGGATGGGGAAGTAGTTGAACACCCCCTCCATGTCGCGCGCCACGCCGTCGCGGTCCTTGCGGGTGTAGGCACCCATCAGCAGGTTGTCGCGCACCGAGAGCAGGGGGAAGACCTCGCGCCCCTCGGGCACGTGGGACAGGCCTTGCTGCACGATCAGCGCCGGGTCCTGCGCGGTGATGTTCTCGCCCTTGAACTCGATCGATCCCTTGCGCGGGTCGATGATGCCGCTGATGGTCTTGAGGATGGTGGTCTTGCCCGCGCCGTTGGAGCCGAGCACGGTGGCGATCTCGCTGCGGCGCACCTGCAGGCTCACGCCGCGGATCGCCTTGATCGGGCCGTAGGCGCTCTCGACGTTGAGCAGCTTGAGCACAGGGGCATCGGAAGTGGCCACGCTCATGCGCTCACCTTGTGGTTTTCACGGCGCAGGCTGGAGACGTCGTCCATCGAGCCCAGGTAGGCCTCGATCACGCCGGGGTCGCTCTGCACCTCGGCGGGTGTGCCCGAAGCCAGCTCGGTGCCTATGCTCATGGCCAGCACGCGGTCCGACACCTTGGAGACCAGGCTCATGTCGTGCTCGACCATCAGCACGGTGATGCCCAGCTCTTCCTTGATATCGGTGATCCAGAACGCCATGTCCTCGGTCTCCTCCACGTTCAGGCCGGACGACGGCTCGTCGAGCAGCAGCAGTTGCGGTTCGGTGCACAGCGCGCGCGCGAGTTCGACCACCTTGCGCACGCCGTAGGGCAGGCCGGCCACCATGGACTCGCGGTGGTGCTGCAGGTCGAGCAGGTCGATCACGCGTTCCACCTTCTCGCGTGCCTCGATCTCGGCCGCGCGCGTCTTGCCTGTGAAGAAGATCTCGCTCCACAGCCCGGTCTTGCGGTGCGTGTGGCGCCCGATCAGCAGGTTCTGCAGCACCGTGGCGTGCTCGAACAGCTCGATGTTCTGGAAGGTGCGCGCGATGCCCAGCTTGGCGATCTGGTGCGGTGCCTGGTCGGTCAGGCGCAACTCGCCATTCGGGCCGGCGTAGTCGATGGTGCCGGTGGTGGGCGTGTAGATGCGGCTGATCAGGTTGAACACCGTGGTCTTGCCTGCGCCGTTGGGGCCGATCAGCGTGAAGACCTCGCCGCGCTTCACGTCGAAGCTCACGTTGTTGACCGCCAGCACGCCGCCGAAGCGCACGCTCAGGTTCCTGGCCGAAAGAAGCACGTTTGGGTTCATTTCAGGCGATCCGATTTCTGGAACGTTTTCTGCCGCTTGAACAGGCCCTTGCGATAGAACGGGAAGAGCTGGAACCAGGTGCGCACCTTGAGCCAGCGGCCGTACAGGCCCATGGGCTCGAACAGCACGAAGGCGATCAGCACGATGCCGTACACCGCGCCCTGCAGGCCGGCGGCCTGGCCGATGGCCTCGGGCAGGTAGTCCTTGCCCAGCGCGATGAGCTGGGGCATGACGATCAGGAAGATCGCGCCGAGGAAGGCGCCATGGATCGAGCCCAGCCCGCCGATCACCACCATCAGCAGCAGGTCGATCGACTGGATGATGCTGAACTGCTCTGGCGAGAGAAACTGGATCTTGTGCGCGTACAGCGCGCCGCCGATGCCCGCGAGCGCGGCTGAGAGCGCGAAGCTCAGCGTCTTGTAGCGCGCGAGCTGGATGCCCATGCTTTGCGCCGAGATCTCCGAGTCGCGGATGGCGACGAAGGCGCGGCCGGTGGACGAGCGCATGAGGTTGACGATGCCCAGCGTGGCCAGCACGGTCACGACCAGGCACAGGAAGTAGAACTCCTCGGTGGAGTCCAGCGACCAGCCGAAGAGGGCGGGGTACTGCACCATCAGGCCGGCGTTGCCACCGGTCACGTGCTCCCAGCGCGCGATCACCTCCTCGACGATGAAGCCGAAAGCCAGCGTCGCCATGCCGAGGTAGATGCCCTTGACGCGCAGCGCCGGCAGGCCCACCACCATGCCCACGGCCGCCGAGAGCAGGCCCGCGCAGGCCAGTGCCAGCGGAAAGGGAATGCCCGCGTTCACCATGATGGCCTGCGTGTACGCGCCCACGCCGAGAAAGGCCGCATGGCCCAGCGAGAACAGCCCGGTGAAACCGGCCAGCAGCATCAGGCCGAGGCCGACGACGGCGTAGATCAGCACGAAGGTGAGCTGCGCGAGCCAGTATTCCGGGATGGCCCATGGCGCCATCACCAGGAACAGGCCCAGCAGGCTGTACCAGAAGGTGTGGCCACCGTGCTTGGCGAGCCGGATGTCCTGGTTGTAGTCGGTCTTGAAGAGGAATCGCATGTTCGTGGTGCCTCAGACTTTCTTGCGCAGCTTCTCGCCGAAGAGGCCGTTGGGTTTGAGCACCAGCATGAGCAGCACCACGATGTAGGGCGCCACGTCCTTGAACCCTTCGGGCAGGTAGAAGCCCGAGAACGCCTCGACGATGCCGATGATCAGGCCACCCACGATGGCGCCGGGCAGGCTGCCGAAGCCGCCCACCACGGCGGCGGGAAAGGCCTTGAGGCCGATGAAACCCATGTTGGCGTGCACGAAGGTGATGGGCGCGAGCAGCAGGCCGGCCACGGCGGCCACGGCCGCGGCCAGGCCCCACACCAAGCCGTTGAGCCGCTTGACCGGAATGCCCATGTAGTAGGCCGCGAGCTGGTTCTGCGACGAGGCCTGCATGGCGATGCCGAGCTTGCTGTAGCGGAACATGGCGAACAGCCCGGCGCAGAGCACGGCGGTGGAGCCGATCACCACGATCTGTTCGGCCGAGACCACCAGCGCGCCCAGGCGAAGCACCTCGTTGGCATAGGGCACCGGCAGCGTGTGCGTGTCGGTGCCGATGTTGGGCAGCATCGTGATGAGCCCGCGCAGCGTGTAGCCCACGCCGATGGTGAGCATCACGATGGAGAAGGCCGGCTGCCCCAGAATGGGGCGGATCACCACGCGCTCGAGCACCACGCCGAACAGGCCCATGCCCACGATGGCGGCGGGCACCGACAGCCAGAACGGGAAACCCAGCATGGTCATCGCCGCCAGGCCGCCGAAGGCGCCCACCATCATCAGATCGCCCTGGGCAAAGCTCACCGTTTCGGTGGCCTTGTAGATCAGCACGAAACCCAGCGCGATCAGCCCATAGATGCAGCCCTGGGCCACACCGCTGATGAGCAGTTGCAGCAATTGCACGCGATGTCTCCTGTATGGTTCTGTCGACGCGGTGGCGGCGGGGTGGCGCTGCAATGTTTGTGGCAGTCTGCCCAGCAGGTGAGCGCAATTTATAGCTGTCTTGCATGAGACTGGCGCTAGGGGTTGTCCCCCATCCTGAGTCGCTCAGGTGCCATGAAGATCAAAACCATCATGAAGTCCATACGAATCGGCGCCGGTCTCGGGTTCTACGGCGACAACTGGGAGCCCGTGGCCGCAAGCATCGAACGCGGCGGGGTGCAATTCGTCGCCAGCGACCACCTGGCCGAACTCACGCTGGCGATCCTGCAGAAAGACCGCCAGCGCGATCCCTCGCTGGGCTATGCGCGCGACGTGGTGCCCCTGCTGATGAAGCTCTGGCCGCTGATGCAAGAGCGAGGCGTGCGCTTCGTGTGCAACGCGGGCGGCCTGAACCCGCGGGGCGCCGCTCAGGCGGTGCTGGCGGCCTTCAAGACGCGCGGCTGGCAGGCACGCGTGGCCGTGGTGAGCGGCGACGACGTGCTGCCCCGCCTGCTCGACGGTGCCACGCCCGCCAGCGCGTTCGCCCACCTCTTCACCGGCGCGCCGCTGGCCGAGGTGCGCGAGCGCCTGGTGTTCGGCAACGCCTACCTGGGGGCGCAACCCATCGTGGCAGCGCTGGACGCGGGCGCCGACATCGTGATCACCGGGCGCGTGGCCGATGCTGCGCTGTTCCTTGGGCCGCTGGTGCATGGCCTGGGCTGGACACTTGGCGGTGCCAACCAGGCCCGCGACCTCGACCGCCTCGCGCAAGGCCTCACCGTGGGCCACCTGCTCGAGTGTTCAGGGCAGGGCAGCGGCGGCAACTTCGGCAGCCAGGGCGCGTGGCAGGCCATCCCCGATCTGGCGCACATCGGCTACCCGATCGCCGAGGTGTGGGAGGACGGCAGCGCGCTCATCACCAAGGCGCCCGGCACCGGCGGGCGGGTCAACTTCGACACCGTGCGCCAGCAGCTGCTGTACGAGGTGCACAACCCCCACGCCTATGTCTCGCCCGATGTGGTGCTCGACATGGGCGGCATCCGGCTCCAGGACGAGGGCGGGGACTGCGTGCGGCTGACCGGGGCGCGCGGCACCGCGCCCACCGACACGCTCAAGGTGGTGGCGGGTTTCCGCGATGGTTACAAGGCCGAGGTCACCTGGGGGTTCTCCTGGCCGGACGCCTGGGACAAGGCGCAGGCCGCGCAGGCCACCATCCGCACACTGCTCAAGGACAAGCGCATCCCGCACGACGAGCTGTATGTGGAGTACCCCGGCCTGAACTCGGCGCACGGCGCGCTCGCGCCTTGCCCCAAGCCCGACGCGCTCAACCAGGCCAACGAGATCTGGACGCGCCTGGTGCTGCGCACACCCGACAAGGCCGCGGCCGACTGCTTCGGGCGCCTGTTCCCGTGGATGGGACTGAGCGGCCCGGCCTACACCTGCGGCTTCACCGGCCTGCACAACACCAGCGAGTTGCTCGGCATCTGGCCCACGCTGATCCCCCGCGCCGAGGTGGAGGCGGGCGTGCAAACGCAAATGCTGGGGGCGGGCGCATGAACACGATCCGGATTCCGCTGGTGCGCATTGCCCACGCGCGCAGCGGCGACAAGGCCGACTGGGTGGACTTTGGCCTGTTCGCCTGGAACGAAGCCGGGTTCCGGCTGCTGGCGCGCGAGGTGACGGCCGAGCGGGTACAGGCCCATTTCGCGCCCTGGCTGCCAGGGGAGGTGGACGCCTGGCCGCTGCCGAACATCCTGGCGCTCAAGTTTGTGCTGCGCGGTGCGCTGCAGGGCGGCGGTGCGCGCAACCTGCGCCTGGACAACCTGGGCAAGGCCATGGCCGGTGCGTTGCTGCGGATGGAGATCGACGTGATGCAAGAGGAACTGGAAGCGGCCTTGAATGCGCCGCGCGTGGGGGTGTGGCCATGAGCGCGGTGGTGACGGAGAAACTGGGCGAGGTTTGGGTGGTCACGCTGGCCCGGCCCGAGGTGCGCAACGCGGTGGACAGCCCCACCGCGCAAGCGCTGCACGCGGCCTTTCTCGCGTTCGAGGACGACGCGCAGGCCCGCGTGGCGGTGTTCCACGGCGCGCACGGCCACTTCTGCGCTGGCTGGGACTTGCAGTACGGTGCCCGCCTGGCCGCCTCGGGCGAGACCGGCGGCCTGGACCTGGACTTCGCCGCCGACGATGCGCGCGCGCTCGGCCCCATGGGCCCGTCGCGGCTGCAGCTCTCCAAACCGGTGATCGCCGCCGTGAGCGGCGCGGCCGTGGCCGGCGGCATGGAGCTCGCGCTCTGGTGCGACCTGCGCGTGATGGAAGACGATGCCTACTTCGGCGTCTACTGCCGGCGCTTTGGCGTGCCGTTGATCGATGGCGGCACGGTGCGCCTGCCGCGCCTGATCGGCATGGGCCATGCGATGGACCTGATCCTCACCGGTCGCAAGGTGGAGGCCACCGAGGCGTTGCGCATGGGCCTGGCCAACCGCGTGGTGCCACCCGGGCAGGCGCGCGAGGCCGCCCTGGAACTGGCGCGGCAGCTCGCGGCGTTCCCGCAGGCCACGATGCGCGCCGACCGCGAGAGCGCCCAGCGCCAGTGGGATCTGCCCCTGGGCGAGGCGCTGCTGCAGGAATGGCAACGCGGGCGCGAGCGCATTCCCGATGCGCTGGCCGGTGCGCAGCGTTTCGCGGCCGGGCAGGGACGGCACGGCAAGTTCTAGCGCCCACCCTTGCCGGAAGCGGCCCGGCCGACTACGCTTGGCCGACCTTCCGCTCTCCTCGAAAAACCGACATGCTGCGCCGTCTGTTGCTCCAGTCCCCCGTGTTGTGCATGGCGCCGGCCATCGTGCGCGCCCAGTCGCCCCGCGACGAGTTCGATCTGGGGCCCAGCGGCGCGATGTCGATCCAGGAACTGGAGCGGGAGCCAGTGCACGTGACACTGGACCAGCCCTATGCCCTGACCACCAACCCGCGCCAGCGGCTGGACCTTTACCTGCCCCGAGAGCGGCACCGGGGCCCGCTGCCCGTCATCGTCTATGTGCATGGTGGCGGCTGGATGCATGGCGACAAGGCCGACGGCGCGGCGCGCCTCATGGATTTCGTGCGCGGCGGTTATTACGCCGGGGTGTCCGTGGGCTACCGCCTCAGTGGCGAAGCGCCGTGGCCCGCCCCCCTGCACGACGTGAAGGCTGCCGTGCGCTGGGTGCGCGGCAACGCCGATCGCCTGGGGCTGGACCCGGCGCGCATCGGCGTCTGGGGCCGGGGCGCCGGCGCGCACCTGGCGCTGATGCTCGGCACGACCGCCAACGTGTCGCGCCTGGAAGGCACGCTGGGTGAACACCGCCAGCACAGCAGCCAGGTCAGGGCCGTGGCCAACTTCTTCGGGCCAACCGACCTGTCCGTGCTGGAGCGCGGCGCGGACACGCCCGAAGGCCGCCTGCTCGGGGGCGCGGTCCGCGACAGGCTGGCGCTGGCGCGCGAAGCCTCACCCGTGGCGCACGCCAGCACCGCCACGCCGCCCGTGCTCACCGTGCACGGCACGCTGGACCGCACCGTACCCTTCAGCCAGGCTGCGCGCCTGGACGACGCCCTGCACAAGGCGGGCACCAAAAGCTACCTGGTCACCATCGATGGTGGTGCGCATGGTGACTTCGGCAGCTCGGCCGACGACCGGCTGGGCTCGCTGTTCGACCGCGAGTTGCTCGGCATGGACCGCGAGGTGTCGGTGGCGCCCGTGATCTGGGCGCAACGCTAGGCGCTCAACGCACCTGCACTTCGACGGACTCGCCCAGCTTGGGCACGCTGCCCGTGATCACGGCCTTGGTCATGGCCAGCGGCTGCACCAGCTTGTTTTCCTTGATGTCCCAATAGTGGGCATGCGTCACGTTGACCGCCACCAGCGCCAGATCGGGGTCGTCCGGACCAACGGGAAACCAGGCCTCGGCCGCCTTGTTCCACAGTTCGCGGGTCTTGTCGGGGTCGTTGACCACGCGCGCCGTGCCGGACACCGAAACGTAGACATCCTTGTCGGCATCGGCATAACTCAGGTTGACCGTGGGCTCCGCCGCCACGTCGGCCACAGGCCCGCTGCGGCGCGACATGAAGAACCAGAGGTTGCCACCCTCCAGCCGCTTGTTCTGCGTGGTCATGGGGCGGGCATGCAGGTGGCCCGCATGGGCCGCCTGATGGCTGCGCGTGGTGAACATCGCAAAACGGATGTCCTTGATCATGTCCCACAGCTTTTCGAGGGAAGTGTCCTGGTCGTTCATTTTTGTCCTTTTTTCAGGGTTGGGAGAGCCTCTCCGGCGGCAAACGGCGTGCCCACTTTCGTGTATGCACGGCAGTGCCGACATGGACGTCCCGTGGTACGGTTTGCGGCAAGACTTGCTTCAGGATGGTTCGATGCCCGCCACCACCGCTTCCACCGCCGACGTTCTGGTCCTGCAACACGTGCTGGAGGACGGCCCCGGGTTTCTGGGTGAATGGCTCGACGCCCAAGGCATTCCCTGGCATCTGCGCTGCGCCGAGGCGGGCGACCTGTATCCCACGACGGTGCGCGGCTACCGGGGTCTGGCCTTGCTCGGCGGCGCGTGGAGCGCGAACGACGAGCGCCCGACCTTGCGCCAGGCGGAGAACCTGATCCGCGAGGCCGATGCCCTGGGCATTCCCGTGATCGGTCATTGCCTGGGGGGGCAACTGATGGCGCGGGCCTTCGGTGGGCAGGTGGAGCGATTGCGCCAGCCCGAGATCGGGTGGTGGCCGGTCTCGCACAACGGCAGCGCTGCGGCGCGCGAATGGTTGGGCGACGAGCTCACGCCCACCGTGTACCAGTGGCATCAGGACGGCTTTGTGGTGCTGCCGCCGGGTGCGCAGCCGTTGGCCTCTTCAGTGGCCTGCGCGCACCAGGCCTTTGCGCTGGGGCCGCACCTGGCCATGCAGTTCCACATCGAGATCACGCCGGACAAGATCGACGACTGGCTCGAAAGCCCGGGCGAAGCCTACGCGGTGAATGTGCTGCTGCACCGCGACAGCGTGCAGGACCCGGCGGGCATGCACGCCGCCACGAAACGGCACCTGGCGGGCAGCCAGGCGCTGGCCGCGCGCATCTACCGCACCTGGCGGTCGCGCTGGCCTTCGCCTTGACACGGCCTCAGGCCAGGTGCTCGGGCAGCACCAGGCCGTCGCGCGGGATGGGGCGGGGCCGGCCTTCCAGGTCGATCGCCACGTAGGTCAGGCTGGCCTCGGTCACCTTCACGTACTGGCCCTGGGCCGAGAAACGTTCGGCGAACACCTCCACCTGCACCGTGACCGAGGTGCGGCCCAGGCGCGTGATGTGCGCGAAAAAGCTCAGGATGTCGCCCACGCGCACCGGTTGCTTGAAGATGAACTGGTTCACCGCCACTGTGGCCATGCGGCCGCGCACGCAGCGCGCGGGCAGCACGGCACCGGCCAGGTCGACCTGCGCCATGACCCAGCCGCCGAAGATGTCGCCGTTGGCGTTGCAGTCCGCGGGCATGGGAATGACCTTGAGCACCAGTTCCCGGTCGGTGGGCAGGGCGGTTTCGGATGGCGGGCTTGAATGGCTGGACATGGGCACAATCTCTGGACAACGGCCCCCATTCTCCCGCATGCGCCCCGACAACCCCGCCCGACCTTCCATCGCCCTGCCTGCCAGTCCTGGCGCCGCTGGCCACCCACCTGCCCAACGCTCCGACTGGGGCACGCTCAAGCGCCTGCTGCCCTACTTGTGGCAGTACAAGGTGCGTGTGGTGCTGGCGCTGGCTTTCATGGTGGCGGCCAAGACGGCCAACGTGGGCGTGCCGCTGCTGCTCAAGGAACTGGTCGATGCCATGACCATCCGGCCCGGCAGCGTCGAATCGATGCTGGTGGTGCCGTTGGGCTTGTTGCTCGCCTATGGCCTGTTGCGCCTGTCCACCAGCGTGTTCACCGAGCTTCGCGAGCTGGTGTTCGCCAAGGCCACCGAGGGCGCCACGCGCAGCATCGCGCTGCAGGTGTTCGGCCACCTGCACGCCCTGAGCCTGCGCTTCCACCTGGAACGCCAGACCGGGGGCATGACGCGCGACATCGAACGCGGCACGCGCGGCGTGCAGTCGCTCATCTCCTACTCGCTCTATAGCATCTTCCCTACGCTGATCGAGGTGATCATGGTGCTGGCGCTGCTGGGCACCAAGTTCGACATGGGCTACGTGTGGATCACCTTGGTGGCGCTGGTGCTGTACGTGACCTTCACCGTGCTCGTGACCGAGTGGCGCACCCAGTTCCGGCGCAAGATGAACGAGCTCGAGTCCACCAGCCAGAGCCGAGCCATCGACTCGCTGCTGAACTACGAGACCGTCAAGTACTTCAACAATGAAAGCTTCGAAGGCCGGCGCTACGACGAGGCGCTGGAGAAGCTGCGGCGCGCGCGCATCAAGAGCCAGACCACGCTGTCCATGCTCAATGCGGGACAGCAACTGGTGATCGCCGTGGCGCTGGTGCTCATGCTCTGGCGCGCCACGCAGGGGGTGGTCAGCGGCGAGCTCACGCTGGGCGATCTGGTCATGGTCAACGCCTTCATGATCCAGCTCTACATTCCGCTGGGTTTCCTAGGCGTGCTCTACCGCGAGATCAAGCAGAGTCTGACCGATCTGGAAAAGATGTTCGCGCTGCTGGAAAAAGAGCGTGAGATCGCGGATCTGCAAGGTGCACAGCCGCTTCAGCTGGACGGTCCCCCGGCGGTGAAATTCGAGAATGTGCGCTTTTCCTACGAGCCGGCGCGCGAAATCCTGCATGGCATCAGCTTCGAGATTCCACCGGGCAAGACGGTGGCCGTGGTCGGGCCCTCGGGTTCGGGCAAGAGCACGCTGGCGCGCCTGCTCTACCGCTTCTACGACGTGAGCAATGCCGATGAAGGCGGGCGAATCACCATCGACGGGCAAGACATCAAGGCCGTCACCCAGGCCAGCGTGCGCCAGGCCATCGGCATCGTGCCGCAGGACACGGTGCTGTTCAACGACACCATCGAATACAACATTCTTTATGGCCGCCCCGATGCGGGGCACGAGGCCGCGGTGCGGGCGGCCCAGGCGGCGCACATCCACGCCTTCATCCAGCACCTGCCGCTGGGCTATGCCACCATGGTGGGCGAGCGCGGTCTCAAGCTCTCGGGGGGCGAGAAGCAGCGCGTGGCGATCGCGCGCACGCTGTTGAAGAACCCGCCCATCGTGATCTTCGACGAAGCCACCTCGGCCCTGGATTCCGCCAACGAACGCGCGATCCAGGCCGAGCTCAAGAGCGCGGCGCGCAACAAGACCACGCTGGTGATCGCGCACCGCCTCTCCACCGTGGTGGACGCGCACGAAATCCTGGTGCTGGTCAACGGCGAGATCGTGGAGCGGGGCACCCACGCCGAACTGGTCGCCCGGACCGGCGTCTACGCGGGCATGTGGGCGCTGCAGCAAAGCGGCAGCGACTGATGCCGATTTCCCTTCGGGTCGTACCTTTCCGAGGAGCCTTCTGTCCGGCCGTTCCATAATCGCCGTCCATGGAAACCAAATGGCTCGAGGATTTCGTCAGCCTCGCCGAAACCCGCAGCTTCAGCCGTTCGGCGCAGCTGCGCCACGTCACCCAGCCCGCTTTTTCCCGGCGCATCCAGTCGCTGGAAGCCTGGGCGGGCACCGATCTGGTGGATCGCTCCTCGTATCCCACGCGCCTGACCCCCGCGGGCCAGACGCTGTACGACCAGGCGCTGGAGATGCTGCAGGCGCTGCAGAGCACGCGTGCCACGCTGCGCGCCCACACCGCCGCGGCGCAGGACGTGATCGAGTTCGCCGTGCCGCACACGTTGGCCTTCACCTTTTTCCCGTCCTGGCTATCGGGCTTGCGCGAAACCTGCGGCCCGATCAAGAGCCGGCTGATCGCCATGAATGTGCACGACGCGGTGCTGCGCCTGGTCGAGGGCAGCTGCGACCTGCTGATCGCCTACCAGCACGCGGCCCAGCCGATCCAGCTCGATGCGGGCCGCTATGAAATGCTGCACCTGGGCTCGGAGGTGCTTTCACCCTATGTGCGCCCGGACGCGCAGGGCCTGCCGCAGTACGCCCTGCCGGGGTCGCCCCAGCAGCCGCTGCCTTACCTGGCCTATGCGCCGGGTGCTTACCTCGGCAGGGCGGTGGACCAGATGCTCAAGCAGAGCAGCACACCGGTGCACCTGGACCGCATCTACGAAACCGACATGGCCGAAGGCCTGAAAGCCATGGCGCTGGAGGGCCATGGCATCGCCTTCCTGCCGGCCAGCGCGGTGCGCAAGGAGGTGCGGGCCCGCAAGCTCGTGTCCGCCGGCGGGTCGCTGGAGACCGCGCTGGACATCCGCATCTACCGCGAGCGGTCTTCCACGCGAAAGGCCAAGGGCCCGGTGGAGCAGTTCTGGAACGATCTGCGCAAGAAGCTCGGCAATCCCTGATTCACCCTGTCTCATAGGCGATACAGGCGATCCTTTGCCAAGGCCATAGGGGAAAATCCGTACATGAATGGTTTGCATAATGGCCGCTGCAATCAGCATTGGATGCGAAGGATGCCGCTGGCTACAGTCGCGGGTTCCGCCTTTGACAGGGTGGGAATTCCCGGGTGGAACGGAGCTTGCGTAGGGAGCATCATGCAGATGCCCTCCGCGCGACAACGGCGCTGAGCACCCGGTCTTGATCGCTGGTTCCATCATCTTTTCTACAAGCAAGGAGATCCCTATGAAGAAACACCTGCTCGCGCTGGCCGTGACCACACTGGCCGTCGGCAGCGCCTTTGCACAAGCTGGCGACACGCTGGCCAAGATCAAGGCGTCTGGCAGCGTGTCCCTGGGCGTGCGCGAGTCTTCCGGACTGGGCTACACACTGGGCAACGGCAAATACGTCGGCTTCCACACGGAAATGGGCGAAATCATTCTGGCCGACATCCAGAAGCAGCTCGGCCTGGCCAAGCTCAACGTCAACTACCAGCCCGTGACCTCGCAGAACCGCATCCCCCTGGTGCAGAACGGCACCGTGGACCTGGAGTGCGGCTCGACCACGAACAACGCCACGCGCCAGAAGGACGTGTCCTTCGCCGTGACCACCTACGTGGAAGAAGTGCGCATCGCCGTCAAGGCCAACTCCGGCATCACCGGCATCAAGGACCTCAACGGCAAGACCGTGGCCACCACCACCGGCACCACCTCGGTGCAGACCCTGCGCAAGAACGAGCGCGCCGGCGGCATCGACTTCAAGGAAGTCTATGGCAAGGACCATGCCGACAGCTTCCTCGCGCTGGAAAGCGGCCGTGCCGATGCCTTCGTGATGGATGGCTCCATCCTGGCGGCCAACATCTCCAAGTCCAAGAGCCCCGCCGACTACAAGATCGTGGGCGAAGTGCTGTCGGTCGAGCCGATCGCCTGCATGCTGCGCAAGGACGACCCGGCCTTCAAGAAGGCCGTGGACGACAGCATCAAGCGCCAGATTGCCGATGGTTCGCTGGCCAAGCTGTACGACAAGTGGTTCATGCAGCCGATCCCGCCTGCCAACGTGAAGATCGGCCTGCCCCTGTCCGACGCCACCAAGGCGGCCTGGGCCAGCCCGAACGACAAGCCGATGGAAGACTACGCCAAGAAGTAAGCCACGCACTTACCAGACGCCCCTTCAAGTGGACCCATTTGAAGGGGCGTTTTCGTGGCGACCGCGCAAAGCGCGGTGTGATCCGGACAAGCAACAGAGAGAAAAGGGGCTCCTATGAGCTGGGATTGGCAGGTGTTCTGCGAGGACACCATTGAGCGGCAGCCGGTGGAAAGCTGCTTTGGCAAGGGGGGAGACATTACCTATCTGGACTGGATGCTGTCAGCCTGGGGCTGGACGGTGTCTGTGTCGCTGCTGGCGCTGCTGCTGGCGCTGGTGCTGGGCATCCTGATCGGTACGCTGCGCACGCTGCCCGATCGACCCATGGTGGTGCGCCTGGGCAATGCCTGGGTGGAGTTGTTCCGCAACATCCCGCTGCTGGTGCAGATTTTTCTGTGGTACCACGTGGTGCCCACGATGTTTCCCGTCATGCGAGACGTCCCTGGCTTCGTGCTGGTGGTGTTTGCCCTGGGCTTCTTCACCTCGGCGCGCATCGCCGAGCAGGTGCGCTCGGGCATCCAGGCCCTGCCGCGCGGCCAGCGCTACGCCGGCATGGCCATGGGTTTCACCACCTTCCAGTACTACCGCTATGTGCTGCTGCCCATGGCGTTTCGCATCATCATCCCGCCGCTGACCAGCGAGACCATGAACATCTTCAAGAACTCCTCGGTGGCGTTCGCGGTGTCGGTCTCGGAGCTGACCATGTTCGCGATGCAGGCGCAGGAAGAGACCTCCCGCGGCGTGGAGGTGTACCTCGCCGTGACCGGCCTCTACATCATCTCGGCCTTTGCGATCAACCGCATCATGGCCTTCATCGAGAAACGCGTGCGCATACCGGGCTTTGTCGTGGCGGGCGGAGCGGGGGGCCACTGACATGAACCTCAACCTCGACTTCTCCTTCTACAACTGGGACCTCATCAGCAACTTCGTGCTGAAGGGCCTGTACTTCAGCGTGATGCTGACGGTCGTGGCCACGCTGGGCGGCATCTTCTTCGGCACCATCCTGGCGCTCATGCGGCTGTCGGGCAAGAAGTGGCTGGACACGCCAGCCACGATCTACGTCAACGGCATGCGCAGCATTCCGCTGGTGATGGTGATCCTGTGGTTCTTCCTGCTGGTGCCGCTGCTGATCGGTCGCCCGATCGGTGCCGAGGTGTCGGCGGTGGTCACCTTCATTGCCTTTGAAGCGGCCTATTTCAGCGAGATCATGCGCGCGGGCATCCAGTCGATTCCGCGTGGCCAGGTGTTCGCCGGCCAGGCGCTGGGCATGAGCTATGGGCAGAACATGAAACTGGTCGTGCTGCCCCAGGCCTTCCGCAACATGCTGCCGGTGCTGCTCACGCAAACCATCATCCTGTTCCAGGACACCTCGCTCGTCTACGCCATCGGCGCCTACGACATGCTCAAGGGCTTCGAGGTCGCGGGCAAGAACTTCGGCCGCCCGATCGAGGCCTACCTGGCCGCTGCCGTGGTCTATTTCGTCATGTGTTACGCGCTGTCGTGGCTCGTCAAGCGACTGCACAAGAAAATTGCCATCATCCGTTGATGCCATCGAAACCCAGGAATTGCAATGATTGAACTCAAGAACGTCTCCAAGTGGTATGGCAGCGTCCAGGTGCTGACCGATTGCTCCACCAATATCCAGAAAGGTGAGGTCGTCGTGGTGTGCGGCCCCTCGGGCTCGGGCAAGTCGACCCTCATCAAGACCATCAACGCGCTCGAGCCCTTCCAGAAAGGCGAGATCACGGTCGATGGCATCGCGGTGCACGACCCCAAGACCGATCTGCCCAAGCTGCGCAGCCGCGTCGGCATGGTGTTCCAGCACTTCGAGCTGTTCCCGCACCTGTCGGTGACGGAGAACCTCACGATCGCTCAGATCAAGGTGCTGGGGCGCAACCCCGACGAAGCCAAGAAGCGCGGCCTCAAGATGCTGGATCGTGTGGGCCTGTCGGCGCACAAGGACAAGTTCCCAGGCCAGCTCTCGGGGGGTCAGCAGCAGCGCGTGGCGATCGCGCGAGCCCTGTCGATGGACCCCATCGTGATGCTGTTCGACGAACCCACCTCGGCGCTCGACCCCGAGATGGTCGGCGAAGTGCTGGACGTGATGATCGGCCTGGCCCACGAAGGCATGACCATGATGTGCGTGACGCACGAAATGGGTTTCGCGCGCAAGGTCAGCAACCGCGTGATCTTCATGGACGTGGGCGGCAAGATCCTGGAGGACTGTTCCAAGGACGACTTCTTCGGCAAGCCGGAGGAGCGGCAGCCGCGCACCAAGGACTTCCTCAACAAGATCCTGGCGCACTGAGCCTTGCCGGCACGCCCGCATGTGCCCTTGACATGGGCAGATGCGGGATGGGCATTGGCTTCGCGGTGGGCCTTTTTCTATGCTTCCGGCACTCTTTTTTGGAGGGTGTCGTTGTGCTATCGGTCCTTGTAACCTGTCTGCGCAGGATCCTCATCGCGGCGTGTCTGGCCAGCATGGCCGCCGCCGCTCAGGCCGGCCCGGTGCTGGACCGCGTGGCAAGCGATGGCATGCTGGTGCTGGCCCACCGCGAATCCTCCGTGCCGTTCTCTTACCTGGATGGCACGGGCAAACCGGTGGGTTACGCCCTCGACATCTGCCATCGCCTGGCGCAGGCCGTGCAACGCAAGCTGGGCTTGGCCAAGCTCGATGTGCGTTACCTCGCTGTGACACCCTCCAACCGCCTGGACGCGGTGGAGCAGGGCCAGGCCCAGATGGAGTGCGGCTCCACCACCAACAACACCGCGCGCCGCCAGCGGGTGGCCTTCACGATTCCCCACTTCATCACCGGTGCACGCCTCATGGTGCGGCGCGACAGCGCGGTGGACCGGCTGGATCACCCTGATCTCAAGGTGGTGGTGTCCACCCGCAACACGACGCCCCTGGATGCACTGCGTCGCATGGTGCGGGAGCGCGGGCTCCCGCTGCGCGTCGTGGAGGCGGACGACCATGAGCAGGCCGTGGGCATGGTCGAGAAGCGCGACGCCGACGCCTTTGCCATGGACGACGTGCTGCTGTTCGGTCTGGCCGCGGCACGGCCGGACCCGACCTCCCTCAAGGTCGTGGGCCGGTTCTTCACCACCGAGCCGCTGGCGATCATGCTGCCGCGGAACGACGAGGCGTTCAAGAAGATCGTGGACGACGAGATGCGCCGGCTCATCTACAGCGGTGAGATCCAGGCGATCTACGCGACCTGGTTCACCCAGCCCATCCCGCCCAAGGGCGTGTCGCTGAACCTGCCCGTGAGCTACCTGCTGCGGGATTTCTGGAAATACCCGACCGACAAGGTGCCCTGACCGCACCCGCAGGTTTGCGACAATCGAGGCATGAACGCCTCGACCGCCCCACAGACCCTCACGCTCACCCGACCCGACGACTGGCACCTGCACGTGCGCGATGGCGAGGCCCTGCACACCGTGGTGCCGCACACCGCAGCGCAGTTCGGCCGGGCGATCATCATGCCCAACCTCAAGCCGCCGGTGACCACCGCGGCGCAGGCCATGGCCTATCGCGATCGCATCCGCGCCGCCGTGCCCACCGGAATGGCCTTCGAGCCGCTGATGACGCTCTACCTCACCGACAACCTGCCGCCCGAGGAAATCGCGCGCGCCAAGGACGCGGGCGTGGTCGCCTTGAAGCTCTACCCCGCGGGCGCCACCACCAACAGCGATGCCGGCGTGACCGACATCCGCAAGACCTACAAGACGCTGGAAGCCATGCAGCGCGCCGGCCTGCTGTTGCTGGTGCACGGCGAAGTGACCTCGCCCGACATCGACCTGTTCGACCGCGAGGCCGTTTTCATTGATGAGCAGCTGATTCCGCTGCGGCGCGACTTTCCCGAGCTCAAGATCGTGATGGAGCACATCACCACGAAGGAGGCCGTGCAGTACGTGGGCGAGGCCGGCGCGTTCACCGCCGCTACCCTCACGGCCCACCACCTGCTCTACAACCGCAATGCCATCTTCACCGGCGGCGTCCGCCCGCATTACTACTGCCTGCCGGTGCTCAAGCGCGAGACCCACCGCCAGGCCCTGGTGGCCGCCGCCACCAGCGGCAGCGACCGCTTCTTCCTCGGCACGGACAGCGCACCGCACCCGGCCCACCTGAAGGAGCACGCCACCGGCTGCGCCGGCTGCTACACAGCGCATGCCGCGATCGAGATGTACGCCGAGGCCTTCGACTCGGTGGGTGCGCTCGACAAGCTCGAGGCTTTCGCCAGCTTCCACGGCCCGGCCTTCTACGGGCTGCCGCGCAACAGCGGCACCGTTACCTTGAAGCGCGAGAGCTGGACCACGCCCGAGAGCTTTCGCTTTGGCGAGGCCGATCTCAAGCCGCTGCGTGGCGGCGAGGCCTTGCCCTGGCGCCTGCAAGCCTGAGTCCCTTGGAAGTGGCGCTCGACTGGGCCGCCCCCTGGTTCGCCGCCGTGGCCAACGAGGGGCGGGCGGTGGCGGCGTCCCTGGCCGGTGGCGAGCCCTGGCCACAGGCGCTGGGCGGCGGCGCCCCGGTGCGCTTCGTGCCGCAGGCCGAACTGCCCGCCGGGACCGCTTATGAGCAGTTCATCTTCGACACTGGCCGCGTGCCCACGCGCGAGAACCTGCACGACTTCTTCAACGGTCTGTGCTGGCGCCGTTTCCCGTTGACCAAGCAGCGTCTGAACCAGCTGCAGGCCGCGCAGATCGCCGCCGACGGCGTGCGCGACGTGCGGGGCCCGGTGCGCGACGCACTCACCCTGTTCGACGAAAACGCCGCTTTGCTGCAGGCCCCCGCGCCGCTCTGGGAGGCCTTGACGGCCCGCGACTGGTACCGCCTGTTCGTGACGCTGCGCCCGCTCTGGGCGCAGGCGAGGCTGGTGCTGTTCGGCCACGCCCTGCTGGAAAAGCTGGTGACGCCCTACAAGTCCATCACCGCCCATGTGTTCCGAACGCCAGTGCCATCGGCCTTGGGAGACGACCTCGCCGCGTGGGACGCATGGCTGGCGCAGGACCTCAGCGCGCCGGTGCTCGCGGCCAAACCTTTCACGCCGCTGCCGGTGCTGGGCGTGCCGGGCTGGTGGGCGGCGAACGAAGATCCCGCTTACTATGCCGACGCCGGGGTGTTTCGCCCCAGGCGCACCGATGCCCCAACGGACACCCCATGACCCAGCCCGCCACGACCTCCTGGTCCCACCTGAACCTGGCGCAGGACGCCGACCGCGCCGAGCTTGCCGCCCATTTCCGCGCCACCGGCGTGCGCGACGTGGAATGCCTGTTCGCCGACGTCACCGGCTACCCGCGCGGCAAGCTCATGCCCGCGGCCAGTTTCGCCGGGGGTGGTGAACTGCGCATTTGCCAGGCCATTCCCATGCAGTGCGTGACGGGCGAGTATTCCTACGACAAGGTCTTCCCCGACAGCGACCCCGATGTGCGCCTGGTGCCCGACCTCGCCACGCTCAAGCTCGCCCCCTGGGCCAGCGTGCCGCGCTACCTGGCGGTGCACGACTGCGTGGAACTCGACGGCAGCCTGTGCGAGTTCGCCCCGCGCTCGGTGCTCAAGAACGTGGTGGCGCGTTACCAGGCCCTGGGGCTCACGCCCGTGGTCGCGCCGGAGATCGAGTTCTACCTGACCGCCGCCATGACCGACCCTGCCCAGCCGCTGACGCCGCCGGTGGGGCGGGGTGGCCGGCCCGAGGTCGGGCAGTCGGCTTTCAGTCTGAACGCGCTCAACGAACTGGCGCCGTTCTGGGACGCGTTCCACGCCGCCATCGACGCGCTCGGCATCCGGGCCGACACCTGGCTGCACGAGGTTGGCCCTTGCCAGTACGAGATCAACCTGTTGCACGGCGATCCCGTGGCCGTGGCCGATCAGGCCTTCCTGTTCAAGACGGCGGCGCGCGAGATCGCGCTGCAGCACGGCCTCAACGCGGTGTTCATGGCCAAGCCCCTGGCGGGCGAAGCGGGCAGCTCCATGCACCTGCACCAGAGCGTGGTGGACGCCGAAGGCCGCAACATCTTCAGCCAGGCCGATGGGGCCGAAAGCGAGGCCTTCCTGCACTACATCGGCGGCCTGCAGGCCTTCACGCCCGATCTCACGCTGATCTACGCGCCCCCCGTGAATTCCTACCGCCGCTACGTCGCTGGCAGCCAGGCGCCGATCAACGTGGAGTGGGGCCGCGACAACCGCACCGCCGGCCTGCGCGTGCCGGTGAGTCCACCGGCCGCGCGCCGGGTGGAAAACCGCCTGGCCGGCGCCGACGCCAACCCCTACCTGGCCATCGCTGCCACGCTCGCCGCCGGCCTGGAAGGCCTGCAGACCCGCTGCCTGCCGGGCGAACCGGTGCAGGACAACGGCTACGACCTCCCCCGGGGCCTGCCGCGAACTTTTTTCACCGCCCACGAACAAATGGCCCAGAGCGCTCACGCGCCGCGCCTGCTGGGCGAGCGCTTCGCGCGCGCCTACCTCGCGGTCAAGGCGCTGGAACACGAGAGCTTCCTCAACGAGATCAGCGCCTGGGAGCGGCGCTTCCTTCTGCCCCAGGTGTGAGGCCGGCGCGCGCTGAAAGGGCGGTGCCGCTTGAAGAACCGCGTGGGCGGCCCCACTTATCATCCCGCTGTCGTCGATTCCTACAACCCGGAGTTCCCATGAAACGCATCCTGCTGTTTGTCCTGACCAACTTCGCCGTGATGGCGGTGCTGTTGATCACCACCCGCATCCTGGGCGTGGATCGCTTCCTCACGGCCAATGGGCTGAACATGACGGCACTGGCCGGGTTCTCGCTTGTGATCGGCTTCGGCGGCGCCATCATCTCGCTGCTGATCAGCAAGCCCATGGCCAAGTTCAGCGCTGGCGTGCGCGTGATCAACCAGCCGCAGAACGCCGACGAGGCCTGGATCGTGGAGACCGTGCGCCGCTTTGCCGACAAGGCCAACATCGGCATGCCCGAGGTCGGCATCTTCGAGGGCGCGCCCAATGCCTTCGCCACCGGCGCGTTCAAGAACTCGGCCCTGGTGGCCGTGTCCACCGGCCTGCTGCAGAACATGACCAAGGAGGAAGTCGAGGCCGTGATCGGCCACGAGGTCGCGCACGTGGCCAACGGCGACATGGTCACCATGACGCTGATCCAGGGCGTGATGAACACCTTCGTGGTGTTCCTCAGCCGCGTGATCGGCTACGCGGTGGACGCTTTCCTGCGCCGCGGCAGCGACAACAACTCCGGTCCCGGCATCGGCTACATGATCACCACCATCGTGATGGACATCGTGCTGGGCTTCCTGGCCGCCATCATCGTGGCCTGGTTCAGCCGCCAGCGCGAGTTCCGCGCCGACGCAGGTGCCGCCAGCCTGATGGGCCGCAAGCAGCCCATGATCAATGCGCTGGCCCGCCTGGGCGGCCTCACGCCGGGCGAGCTGCCCAAGACCATGCAGGCGCTGGGCATCACGGGCGGCCTGGGCAAGCTGTTCTCGACCCACCCTCCCATCGAGGAACGCATCGCGGCCCTCCAGCAACAGCAGCAGGCCTGATCGGCAAGGCCAACAAAAAAAAGCGACCCTCGGGTCGCTTTTTTTGTGCGGGGCTTCAGCGGTTGCGTTCCCAGCGGTCGTTGTCGCGGCGGTTGTAGTAGCCGTCGTGGCGCGGGTACGGGTGGCCCGGGCCCCAGCGGTTGCCAGGATAGGCGGGGTAGTAGGTGGTGCCGATCGTGATGCGGGTGGACGGCTCCACGTACTGGGTCTGTGGCTGGTAGGAGGGATAGACCACGGGCGGCGGAGGCGGCGGCATGGCGTCGGCCGGTGTGACGTTCAGGCGCACGAAGCGGCCCGGGTCCTGCGGCATCTGCGTGCGGTACTGGCGGCCGGCGTACTCGTAGACCACGTCGTAGGCCACGGTGCGGTTTTCGTAGAAGGTCTGCGTGCCGCACTGGCGGTAGGTTTCGGTGTAGGGCTGGCTCGGGCCTTCGATGCGGTTGCCCAGCATGGCGCCGCCAATCAGGCCGATCACGGTGGCAGCGGCACGGCCACCACCGTCGCCGATCGCATTGCCCATCGCACCGCCGGCGATGCCGCCGATCAGCGCGCCGGCGCCGGATTTCTGGCCCTGGTAGGTCACCTGCTGGTCGCTGCAGACCTCGCGCGGCACGGCCACCTGCTGGATGACGGGGGTGCTGCTGACCACGCGGCCTTGTTCATCCTGAGCGTGCGCCACGCCGCTGCCGGCCAGGGCGAGCAAGCCGGTCATCACGGGAATCAGAACGGGGGTTTTCATGGAGAACTCCTTATGGGGGTAGCCTGAAGCATGCACCGCTTGTGTCAAGCCCGGATGCCCATGCTGTAAAGATTCGTGTCGTTCTACGGGGTTCCCGGCTTTTTTGCCGCCGATCGCAGAGCCGAGAGCGCGGTGTCCACGCTGGCACCGGTGTCCACCCGCCAGCGGCGGCGTGGGGCGCGCAGGGCGTGCCGTTGCCGGTAGGCGGTGGGGGTGAGCCCGGTGTGGCGCGCGAAGACGCGGCGAAATGCCGCCGGGTCGGTGTAGCCGCAGGCCAGCGCCACCGTGGGCACGCTCTCCAGCGTGATCTCGAGCAGCACGCGCGCCCGGGCACAGCGCAGGCCGTGCAGGTGGTCCAGCGGCGAATGGCCCAGCTCCTGCTGGAAGTGGCGCAGCAGGGTGCGGGTGCTCACCGCGGCGGCGATGGCCAGGGCCGCCAGGTCGTAGGGCTGCTCCACACGCTGCTCCATCCAGGCAATGGCGCGCGCCAGGGTGCTGTCGCGGGTGTTCGGAATGGTGTGTGTGGCTTGAGCTGCGGCCAGTTCGCGGTCGCGGTCAGGGCGCAGCACCGCCGCCAGGGCGGCGGCCGGTTCGGGGCCCAGGGCCTGCTGCGCCAATGCGATGGCGAGCGCGCTCAGGTCGGCGGGGTAGGCGGCGCTGAGCCAGGGACCGTCTTCGCAGAAACCCTGGCCGACCTCGGGCTCCAGCGAGGGAAAGTCGCGGCGCAGGCCGGCAATGTAGTACCAGGCCAGGGCGAGGCGGTGACCATCGAGCCGCCCGCTGCGCGCGGCGAACCAGGCGCCGTTGCCCAGCGTGCACACCCGGCGGCCCGTGTCCACCATCAGCGCGGCCCGGCGCGCGAGCGCCGCATGGCGCTGCACGGCCTGGCGCAGCGCTGGAATGTCGGCCAGATGCAGGGGCGCGATGAACAGCGCTGCAGCAGGGGTGTCGCCGCCCTGGCCTTCGAGCGCGAGCGCCTGTAGCAGCCCTTCTTCGGCGCGCAGCGGCTGGCCCAGGGCATCGACGAAGCGCCAGGCCAGGCGCGGCGCCCGGGCGCCCAGGCGCAGGCCCGCCATCAGGTTGGCGGTGCGCAGCAATTCCACCAGCGCCAGTGCGTGGCCCATGGCGCTTTCAGGCAACACGGCGATCTCGACGACAAACAGGGGCTGTGTGGGCATGGCGGTATCGGCTTCCTGAATGGCGATATTAGCTTCCTGCCGAGGGAAGCCCGCTCTTAGCATGGACGTCTCATTCACTTCCCCCCAGGGGTACTTCTGATGCGCTTGTCCCTTTCAACGTCCTCGCTCGTGGCGGCACTCGCGGCCAGTGGTGGTTTTTGGCTGACCACGCCGGTGGCGGCCCAGGCGCTCGATGCCGCCGGTTTCAAACAGATCGAGACGGCGGTGGACGCGCTCGCGCCCAAGATGGTGGCGTGGCGCCGCGACATCCATGAACACCCCGAGCTCTCGGGCCAGGAAGTGCGCACCGCCAGGCTGGTGGCCGAGCACCTGCGCAAGCTGGGCATGGAGGTGCAGACCGGCGTGGGCGGCACCGGCGTGGTGGGCACCTTGCGCGGTGGTCTGCCGGGCAAGGTGGTGGCGCTGCGCGCCGACATGGACGCGCTGCCGGTGGAAGAGAAGACCGGTCTGGCCTTCGCCTCGAAGCAGAAGGCCACCTACCTCGGCAAGGAGGTGCCGGTGATGCACGCCTGCGGGCACGACGCCCACGTGGCCATGCTGATGGGCGCGGCCGAGGCGCTGGCGGGCCTGCGCGCGCAGTTGCCGGGCACGGTGCAGTTCATTTTCCAGCCGGCCGAGGAGGGCGCGCCCGTGGTGGCGGATGCCAGCGGCAAGGTGCCCAGCTTCGGTGCCAAGGCCATGATCGAGGCCGGGGCCTTGAAGGACGTGCAGGCCATCTACGGCCTGCACATCACGTCCAACCTGCCCTCGGGTGTGGTGGGCTACCGCAGCGGCCCGCTGATGGCGGGTTCGGACGCGCTGACCATCCACGTGGACGGGCGCGGCGGCCATGGGTCGTCGCCCTGGGCCGCGGTCGATCCCGTCGTGGCGTCGAGCCAGGTGGTGCTGGGTCTGCAGACCATCGTGAGCCGCCAGCTCAACATCAGCAAGGAGCCGGCGGTCATCACCATCGGCTCCATCCAAGGTGGCACGCGCTACAACATCATTCCCGACAGCGTGGAGATGATGGGCACGCTGCGCACCTTCGACGAGGAGATGCGCGAGGACGCGAAGAAGCGCATCGTCGCGACTGCCGAGTCGATCGCGGCTTCCAGCGGCGCCAAGGCGCGCGTGAGCTTCGGCCCGGTGGCCTACCCGGTCACCACCAACCCGGCCAAGCTCACCGAAGCCTCGCTGCCGGCGCTGCGCGAAGCACTGGGTGGCAAGGTCATGCTGATCCCCAAGGTGAGCGGCTCCGAAGACTTCTCGGAGTTCCAGAAGGTGGTGCCCGGCTTCTTCTATTTCCTGGGCGCGCCGCAGAAGGGGCAGGACTTCGCCAAGGCGCCGTCCAACCACTCGCCGCTGTTCGACCTCGACGAGGCTCAGCTGCCGGTGGGCGCCCGTTCGCTGGCCGCGCTGGCAGTGGACTTTCTCAAGCGGCCCTGAGGGCTGCCGGGGTGGCCTCGCCGAGCAGGTCTCGCGCGAGCGCCTCGGCCACCCGCAGGCCGTCCACACCGGCCGAGAGAATGCCGCCGGCATAACCCGCGCCTTCGCCGGCCGGGTACAGGCCGCGCGTGTTCAGGCTCTGGCAGTCGTCGCCGCGCGTCAGGCGCAGCGGCGACGAGGTGCGGGTTTCGACACCGGTCAACACGGCGTCGGGCATGTCGTAGCCGCGCATCTTGCGGCCGAACACCGGCAGCGCCTCGCGCATGGCCTCGATGGCGTAGGCGGGCAGGGCAGGGGCCAGGTCGCCGAGCTTCACGCCGGGCCGGTACGAGGGCTCCACCTCGCCCAGCGCGCTCGAAGGCGTCTGCTTCAGGAAGTCGCCCACCAGCTGGCCGGGCGCTTCGTAGTTGGCCCCGCCCAACTGGTAGGCGCGGGCTTCGAGTTCGCGCTGCAGCACGATGCCGGCCAGCGGGTGTGTGCGGCCTTGTGCTGCGAGCGCACGGGCCTGCTCGGTGTAGCGCGCGCCGTCGGTCTCGCCAAAGGCGGCGGTCCACCGCGGCAGGTCTTGCGCCAACGCCTGCGGAAAGTCGCTGGGTTCGATGCCGACCACCAGGCCCGCGTTGGCGTTGCGCTCGTTGCGCGAGTACTGGCTCATGCCGTTGGTGACCACGCGCCCGGGTTCGGAGGTGGCGGCCACCACGGTGCCGCCCGGGCACATGCAGAAGCTGTAGACCGCGCGGCCGTTCTTCGCGTGGTGCACCAGCTTGTAGTCCGCCGCGCCCAGCAGCGGGTGGCCGGCGTGGCGGCCCCAGCGCGCGCGGTCGATCACGCCTTGCGGGTGCTCGATGCGAAAGCCGATGGAGAACGGTTTGGCCTCCATGAACACGCCCGCGTCCCACAGCAGGGCGAAGGTGTCGCGCGAACTGTGGCCCAGGGCGAGCACCACGCGCCGCACCGGCATGTCGATGGTGTCGCCGCTGTCCAGGCGCCGCACCGTGAGGCGGTCGATGCGCTGGGCCTCTCCTTCACCCGCCAGGCCGATGTCGCAGACCTGGTGCTGGAAGCGGATTTCGCCGCCGAGCGCGACGATCTTCTCGCGCATGGCCTCCACCACGCGCACCAGCTTGAAGGTGCCGATGTGTGGGTGCGCGGTGTAAAGGATTTCGGGCGGCGCGCCGGCTTCCACGAACTCGTGCATGACCTTGCGGCCGAGGAAGCGCGGGTCCTTGATCTGGCTGTAGAGCTTGCCGTCGGAAAACAGGCCGGCGCCGCCTTCGCCGTACTGCACGTTGCTTTCGGGGTTGAGCACGTGCTTGCGCCACAGGCCCCAGGTGTCCTTGGTGCGCTCGCGCACCGGCTTGCCGCGCTCGAGCACGATGGGCCGCAGCCCCATCTGCGCCAGCGCCAGCGCCGTGAACAGGCCGCAGGGCCCCAGGCCCACCACCACCGGGCGCTCGCGCTCGTCGCTGGGCCAATGCGCCGGTGCGTGGCCTGGGGCGTGCCAGGCCATGTCGGGCGTGGGCTGGATGTGGGGCTTGCCCGCGTGCGCCGCGAGCAGGGCGGCTTCCTGCCCCGGGTCGGTCAGCGCCACGTCGACGATGTAGACCGCGAGCAGGTCGGCCTTGCGCGCATCGAAGCTGCGCTTGAACACGTCCAGGTGGGCGATCTGCGTGGCCTCGATGCCCAGCGCGGTGGCGGCCAGGGCGGTCAGGGCGTCGATGGGATGCGGCGGGGGCTGCCGGTCGACCTCGGTTTCGGTCGGAGCGTCGGCGGCGCGGCGGTGTTCGGCCGGCACGGCGGCCAGCGGCAGTTTGAGTTCGGAGAGGCGGATCATGTGTCGTGGGGCTTGTGTTGATCAAGCAGAAGACGAAGCCCCCGTATTGTCGTCAATGCGCTGCCCTTGAAATAATCCGGGTGAAATTATTAAAACCGGGTAAAATTCGACGCATGAAAGACACAAGCCTGCCCACCTGCACCGCCTTCATCGGCTCGAAACGGGTGGCCTTCGGCACCTACGACGAGGTGGCACGGACCCTTGCCACGCTCGACCTCTCGGCTGGCGGCTTGCTGGTGTTCGACGACGCCACCGCGGCGCAGGTCGATCCCCCCTGGCCGCCCGGCCACCCGGCACCGCCTGCCGATGACGCGCGCCGCGCGGCACCCGCCGCCGCCCCCCAGGTGGGCCGACCGCGCATGGGCGTGGTGGCGCGCGAGGTGACGCTGCTGCCGCGCCACTGGGCGTGGCTGGCGCAGCAGCCCGGTGGCGCGTCGGCGGCCCTGCGGCGCCTGGTCGAGGAAGCGCGCCGCACCCACGCCGATCGCGACGGCTGGCGCCAGGCCAAGGAGCGCGCCTACCGCTTCATGAGCGCCATCGCGGGGGGCTTCGAGGGGTTCGAAGAAGCCTCGCGCGCGCTGTTTGCCCACGACGCCGAGGCCTTCGCGCGCTGCATCGCCGACTGGCCGGCGGACGTGCAGGCCCACCTGGCCTGGCTCGCGCGCGACGCGTTCGCGCCCGAAACGGCGGCACCATCCGCCTGACACCCTTTCAACAAGACAACAAGAAGCCCTCCATGCCCAATGCTCCCCAAGGCCCGCTCTGGCGCGTCTACCTCGTTTTCCTCGTGCCCATGGTGCTGTCCAACATCCTGCAAGGGCTGTCGGGCACGCTCAACGGCATCTTCATCGGCCAGATGCTGGGCACGCACGCGCTGGCGGCGGTCTCGGGCATGTTCCCGATCGTGTTCTTCTTCATCTCGCTGGTGATCGGCATCGGCGCGGGCGCCTCGGTGCTCATCGGCCAGGCCTGGGGCGCGCGCGAGCCGCACAAGGTGAAGGCCATCGCGGGCACGGCGCTGGTGCTGGGCGCCCTGATCGGCCTGGTGGCCGCCGTGCTGGGTGTGGTGTTCGCGCGGCCGGCGCTGCAGGCCCTGGGCACGCCGGTGGACGTGCTCGACGACGCGGTGTCGTATGCGCGCGTGATGCTGCTCATCATGCCGCTGCTGCTGGTCTTCATCCTGTTCACGCAGTTGCTGCGCGGCGTGAGCGACACGGTCTCGCCGCTGATCGCCCTGCTGCTGTCGACCGCGCTCGGCCTGCTGCTCACGCCGGCGCTGATCCAGGGCTGGCTGGGGCTGCCGCAGCTGGGCATCCAGAGCGCGGCCTACGCGGGGCTGGTGTCCTACGCGGCGGCGCTGGGTTTCCTGGCATGGCGCCTGGGCCGCAAGCACCATGTGCTGGCCGTGGACCGCGAGCTGATCGGTGCGCTGCGGCTGGACCGCGACATCCTGGCCAAGGTGATGCGCATCGGCATCCCGACCGGGCTGCAGATGGTGGTGATCTCGGTCTCCGAACTCGTGATCCTGGCGCTGGTGAACGGCCACGGCTCGCAGGCCACGGCGGCCTACGGCGCGGTCACGCAGGTGGTGAACTACGTGCAGTTCCCCGCACTGTCCATCGCGATCACCGCCTCCATCCTGGCGGCGCAGTCCATTGGCGCGGGCCGGGTCGACCGCCTGGGCGCGATCCTGCGCACCGGCCTGTGGCTCAACGCCGTGCTCACCGGCGTCCTGGTGCTGCTGGGCTACGCGCTCTCGCACAAGCTGATGGGCCTGTTCCTCACGCAGCCCGAGGTGCGCGCGCAGGCCGAGCACCTGCTGCACATCATGCTGTGGAGCATCCTGGTGTTCGGTTTCCAGGCGGTGGTGGGTGGCCTCATGCGCGCCAGCGGCGTGGTGATGGTGCCCATGGCCATCTCGGTCTTCTGCATCCTGGCGATCCAGCTGCCGGCGGCCTATGTGCTCGACGCGCAAATGGGCCTGCCCGGTGTGTGGGTCGCGTTCCCGGTGGCCTATGTGGCCATGCTGGTGATGCAGACCGCCTACTACCGGCTGGTGTGGCGCCACCGCAAGATCGAGCGCCTCGTCTGAGCAGGCGATAATCGCCGCGTGAAGCGCACCAGACCGCCGCTGGCACGACATCCCGAAAGGGTGTGCTGGAGGAACGTCCGGACTGCACAGGACAGCGCAGGAGGTAACACCTCTCCACCGACAAGCCCATCGAGTTCGCTCGGTGGGCCCTAAGGTGAGGATCAGAGCAACAGAGACGAGCCGATTCAGTTCGGGTGAAACGGGCAATCTCTGCGCGCAGCAACACCAAATAGGCCAGCGTTGACGTGGTTCCGCGGAGCTGGCGGGTAGGTGGCACCGAGCCGGGGAGCGATCCCCGGCCCAGATGAATGGCGGTCACGGTGGGGGCAACCCCGCCGCACAGAATCCGGCTTATCGGTGCGCTTCACACTTTATTGGCCCCCACGCTCCGCCGCTGCGCGGGTCGCTGCCCCCCAGGAGAGCTGATCCGGCTTGGGGCGGCCCGGCGCCGGATCGTTTCTCCGCCGTACATCGACTGCTCCACCGCACGCCACTCGTCCGACTGTTCGTTGAACAGCTGCGACACCTGCGCGCGCAGCCACTGGTTGCGCGTGTCGTGGCGGTACAGGCGGTGCCAGTGCTGCTGCACGGCAAAGCGCGGCGGGTCGAAGGGTGGGCGCACCAGGCGGATCGCGCCGCTGCGCGCCACGCTCATGCCGGCGGCCAGCGGCACCGTGGCCACCAGTTCCGATTCGGCGATCACCGCCGCCAGGCTCATGTAGTGCGGCGTGCGCAGCACCACGTGGCGGTGGATACCCTTGCGTTCGATGAAGCGGTCCACCAGGTCGGTGCTGCGCGCAGGCGAGCTCACCAGCGCGTGGTCCAGCGACTCGAAGTCCTTCAGGCTCAGGTGGGTCTGCGCATGCGGGTGGTCGGCGCGCATCACGCAGGCGAAGGTGTGCATGTACAGCCGCTGGTGGAAGAAGACCTGCTTGTTCAGATCGGGGAAGTAGCCCATGGCCAGGTCGGCCTCGCCCGCTTCCATCGCCGCCTCCAGCTGCGAAGTGGGCAGGGGGAAGCAGCGCACCGAGGCGTGCGGCGCGTGCACCGCGAGGTGGCGGATCAGGCGGGGCAGGAACACGATCTCGGCCACGTCGGCCATGACCAGGCGGAATTCGGTCTGCGTGGTGGCCGGGTCGAACTGCGGGTCGGCCAGGATGCCGGTGCGCACCTGGCCAAGCACGGCGCGCGCCGTGCCCACCATCTCGCGGGCGCGCGGCGTCGGCTCCATGCCCTTGGAGGTGCGCACGAACAGCGTGTCCTCGAACTGCAGGCGCAGCCGGTTGAGCGCGGTGCTGAAGCCGGACTGGCTCATGCCCAGTTGCTGGGCGGCGCGTGTGACGTTGCGGGTGTCGTCCAGGTTGACGAGCACGCGAAGCAGGTTGAGGTCGAAGTCCATCATCGCTCCGGCAGATAGTGGGTATCTGGATAGTGTATTGATGGAGCGGGCCGGTGGCCCTAGATTCCGTTCCCAGACCGGCAGCCCACGATGCCGCCGGCAAGCACGGAGACAAAGACATGTTCGTCAAGAATTGCTGGTACGTCGCGGCCTGGGACCACGAGGTGCTGGCCGACACGCTGCTCGAACGCGGCATTCTCAACCAGTCCATCCTGATCTACCGCCTGGCCGACGGCACGCCGGTGGCGCTGGACAACAAGTGTCCGCACCGGCACGCACCGCTGAACCTGGGGCGGCGCGAAGGAGACAGTGTGCGCTGCATGTACCACGGCCTCAAGTTCGACGCCACGGGCCAGTGCACCGAGATCCCGGGCCAGGACCGCATCCCCCCCAAGTTGTGCGTGAAGAGCTACCCCATGGTGCAGCGCGGGCGCTGGTTGTGGATCTGGATGGGCGACGCCGAGCGGGCCGACCCGGCGCTGATTCCCGATGCGTACTCGCTCAACCACCCCGAGTGGCGCATGAAGCCGGGCTACCTGCACTACGACGCCGACTACCAGCTGATTTCCGACAACCTGCTGGACTTCTCGCACCTGTCCTACGTTCATGAGAAGACCCTGGGCGGCTCACCGAACATCGCCGAGGTGAAGCCCGTGATCGAACGGCTGGAGCGCGGCGTGCGCGTGACGCGTGATGTGTTCAATACCGTGCCGGCGCCGTACCACGCGCGGCTGGGCGGCTTCACCGGCAAGGTCAACCGGCGCTTCAGCTACGACTACCTCGTGCCCGGCATCCTGCTGATGGCCGCCAGTGTGAAGCCCGCCGACGCGCCCGACGACGACATGACCGGGGCCCTGCAGTTCCACAGTTGCCAGGCGCTGACGCCGGAGACCGACACCACCACGCATTACTTCTTCATGCAGGCGCACAAGTTCCGGCTCGACGACGCGACCATCACCGAGTCGATCTACCAGAGCCTGTGCACGGCCTTCGAGGAGGACCGCCGCATCATCGAGGCGCAGCAACGCCTGATCCGCCGCACGCCGCCCAGCCCCATGCAGCCGATCGCAGCCGACGCGGCGCTCAACCAGTTCCGCTGGCTGATCAAGCGCCTGCACGACGAGGAAACCGCCGCCAACCCGGCCGTGATTCCACTGCAGTCCGTGGCCTGAGAGCCGATCGATTCACCACCCGAAGGAGACACAAGATGAAGCCATTCCTGCGCCTGGCCGCGCTCACCACCCTGGCCCTGAGCGGCGCCGGGGCCCAGGCCGAGATCGTGATCGGCGCCAGCTTTTCCATCACTGGGCCGGCGGCGGCGCTGGGCATTGCGCCGCGCAACACCATCCAGCTGTTCCCGACCGAGATCGCGGGCGAGAAGATCCGCTACGTGGTGCTCGACGACGCCACCGACCCGACCAACGCCGCGCGCAACGCGCACCGCCTGGTCACCGAGGAAAAGGTGGACCTGATCATCGGCTCCACCGCCAGCCCGCCGGCCATCGCGATCGCCCAGGTCGCCAGCGAGTCGCAGACCGTGCAACTCGCCGCCGCGCCGATCGACCTGCCCGACGAGCGCGGCCAGTGGACCTACCGCCTGCCGCAGAGCATCTCGCTGATGGCGCAGGGCACCATCGAGCACATGAAGAAGAGCGGCGCGAAGACCTTCGGCTTCCTGGGCTACTCGGACGCGTACGGCGAATCCTGGCTGCGCGAGATGACGCGCTACGGCAACGAGGCCGGGCTCAAGCTGTTGAGCGTGGAGCGCTTTGGCCGTGCCGACGCCTCGGTCACCGCGCAGGCGCTCAAGGTGCTCTCGCCCAACCCCGACGCCATGCTGGTGGTGGCCTCGGGCAGCGGCGCGGTGATGCCGCAGAAGGCGCTGGTCGACCGCAACTACAAGGGCCGCATCTACCAGACCTTCAGCGCGGTGGCGCCCGACCTGCTGCGCATGGGCGGCAAGGACGTGGAAGGCACGCTGGGCCTGTCAGGCCCGGCCGTGGGCGCCGACCAACTGCCCGACAGCCACCCGTCCAAGCCGGTCGCGCTCGATTTCGTCAAGCTGTACGAGGCGAAGTTCGGGGTCGGCAGCTACAACCAGTTCGCGGCCAACATCTGGGGAGCCAAGCTGCTGCTGGACAAGGCGATTCCGGTGGCGCTGAAACAGGCGAAGCCCGGCACCGTGGAGTTCCGGCAGGCCTTGAAGAAAGCCATCGAGAACACTGGCGAGGTGGTGGTGCCGCAAGGGGTGCTGAAGTACAGCGCCGCCGACCACTACGGCTACGACCACCGCGCCCGCTTCGTGCTCAAGGCGCGCAATGGCGTGTGGGTCGCGGCGGACTGAGGCCGGGCGCGCTCAGGCCTCGGGAATGTCGGTGTCCGTGCCGCCGCCCTTGAGCCGCGCCCGCGCCTGGGCGGCCAGGTCCTCGTACTTCTGGCGGAAGGCGTCGAGCTCTTCCTCTTCCAGCTCTTCGAGGTCCAGCAGGGCGGTGTGCGCGCCCTGGGTGGCGCGGATGAGTTCGTCCAGCTTGACCTGGATGGCCTCGGTGTCGCGGTTCTGCGTGTTCTGGATCAGGAACACCATCAGGAAGGTGATGATGGTGGTGCCGGTGTTGATCACCAGCTGCCAGGTGTCGCTGAAGCCGAACAGCGGTCCCGTGACCAGCCACACCACGATGAGCGCGACCGCCAGGGCGAAGACGCGCGGGCGGCCGCTGAAGCGCGCGGCCGCCTTGGCGAAACGCGAGTACCGGTTGGTGGATTTCGGCATGGCGGCCTCCCGCGTCTTCAGAGGTTGAAACCGCCCAGGCTCTGGATGCGCTCCACGTGCGCCATCAGCGAGCGCTTGGCCACCGGCCACAGGCGGTCGGGCACGTCGTCGTAGGCCAGCTTCACCCAGTCGTCCATGCTGCCCTCGGGCACGGCCTGCATGGCCCGCGCCACCTTGGCCTCGCGGGCGAGGCGGTGGGCCTTGAGGTGGGCGATGGCGGCGCGCGCGCCGCCATGCTCGGGGGCGCTGGGGTTGTCGCCCGTGCGCTTCAGGTCCCCCAGCACGTAGCCGTGCGCGGGCAGCAGAAACTCGATGCCGTGGCGTTCACACAGCGCATCCAGCTTGTCCAGTGAATCGAGGTAGGCGCCCATGTTGCCGTCGGGTGGGTCGATCACCGTGGTGCTGCCGTTGAGGATGTGGTCGCCAGTGAACAGCAGGCCGTCTTCCACCAGCGCCAGGCACAGGTGGTTGGCCGCGTGGCCCGGGGTGTGCACCACCTCCAGCGTGTGCGACACCGTGGCGTCCCCTGCCTGGCCCAGCAGCACGAGCTGTTCGCCGTCGGCCAGCACGCGCTCGGGTGTGAAGCGGCTGTTCTCGCGCGAGGTGGGGGCGCTGGGCAGGCCTAGGATGGGCGGCTTCTCCAGGCCGGCCGCCATGCACAGCGCCTGCAGGCGCGGCGCGCCGGGCGAGTGGTCGGGGTGCGAGTGGGTGCAGACGATGGCCTGGATGCGCCCGCCCGCCGCGCGCCACAGGCGCTCGATGTGGCTGGGTTCGTCCGGGCCCGGGTCGATCACGATGTGGCCGCTGGCCGGGTCGCCCACGATGTAGCTGTTGGTGCCCGGGCCGGTCATGAAGCCGGGGTTGGGCGCGGTCAGGCGCTGCACGTTCTTCAGCAAGGACACCGTCTGTTCGTTCTGCCAGTCCAGGCTGTGCACCATCTGTCCGTCGGGGCACACCATGGCGAGCTCGCCGAACGGGGACTCGTGTTCCATGTAGCGCTCTTCGGCGCCTCGCACCAGGCCGGCGCGCGGGCAGCTCGTCCACAGCGGCTCGTCGTTGCGGGCACAGGCGTCCAGCACGGCCTGCACGGTGGGGTAGGCCTGCAGGCGCTCCAGCGTGCGGATGGTGGGGAAGATGATGAAGAAGCCGCCGGCCTTGTGGCGCTCCAGCGCATCGGCCGGGCGCACCCAGCACGGCTCGAACTGCTCGGCCTCGTCGGCCACCGGTTGTTGGCCGGCGGGCATGCGGGCCACGAGGAAGGGCACGTCGAAGCGCCGCGGCAGGTCGCGGTCGGTGATCCAGTGCGCGAGCACGAACACGCCCGCGCCGTCCAGCGTCAGCCCCCGGGCCTGGCACTGCGCGGCGAACGGGGCCTTGCGGTCCAGCGTGGCGATGTCGCTGTCGTCCACCGGCGAACCGTCGGCCCGGTGTGCGAGCAACACGCCGAGTTCCTCGTAGCTCTCGCGGATGGCCGCGATCGCCTGCGTGAGGTGCAGATCGCTCTGGGTGGGCCGGCGGGTGGCGATGCCGTGGGCCTGGGCGTCGGCGGCATCGATGCCGCCGCCCGGGAACACGTAGGCCCCGGGTGCAAAGCTGGCCGTCATGGAGCGGCGGGTCATCAGCACCTCGATGCCGGGGGGGGCCGGGTCGGTGCTGTCGCGCAGCAGCAGCACGGTGGCGGCGGGCCTCACGGCGGCGAGGGGGCGGGGCGGATGGAGGAGTTGGGTGGGGCGGACCATCCGGTCATTTTGCGGCAAGGCGCCGCCGCGCGCTGACGCCCGCGCGGCGCAGGGCGGATAATCGATGGCCATGCACATCCGATTCACCAAGATGCAGGGCGCCGGCAACGATTTCGTCGTGCTTGACGAGACGCGAGGTCGCCTGGGCCTGAGCGCCGCGCAATACCGCTTTCTGGCTGACCGCCACTTTGGTGTCGGTGCCGACCAGATCCTCAGCGTGCGCGCCTCGCCCGGGCGCGGGCTCGACTTCGAGTACGTGATCCACAACGCCGACGGCGGCCAGGTGGAGCAATGCGGCAACGGCGCGCGCTGCTTCGTGCGTTACGTGCACGACAAGGGCCTGAGCGCGAAGAACCCGCTGCGCGTGAAGGTGATGAACGCCGAGCTGGAACTGAAGATGCACACCGATGGCCGCGTGACGGTGGACATGAGCCCCCCGGTGTTCGCGCTCGATCGCGTGCCTTTCAACGCCGAGGGCCTCACGCCCGAGCCCATGGGCGGCTTCGAACGCTGGCCGCTGGCGCTGCCCTATGCCGGCGATGTGCCGGTGGCGGTGCTCTCCATGGGCAACCCGCACGCGGTGCTGCTGGTGGACGACGTGCAGGCCGCCCCGGTGCCGTCCTGGGGCCCCGGGATCGAAACGCACGAACGCTTTCCCCGCCGCGTCAATGCCGGCTTTCTGCAAGTGGTGAGCCGCGGTGAGGTGCGCCTGAGGGTCTATGAGCGCGGGGCGGGCGAGACCCTGGCCTGCGGCACGGGCGCCTGCGCCGCCGTGGTGGCCGGCATCCGGCTGGGCCTGCTCGACGAACGGGTGGACGTGCACACCCGGGGCGGCGTGCTCACCATCGAGTGGAAAGACACCCCCAGCCACGACCAGCCCGTTTTCATGACCGGCCCCGCCACCACCGTTTTCGACGGCGAGATCGACATTCCCGACCTCGCCTGATCCCGCCACCGAACCGCACACGCCATGAACGCCAACCACATCCCGCCGATCACCGAAGACGACATCGCCAACTATTTGGCGAACACACCCGACTTCTTCGAGCGCCACGCCAGCCTGCTGGCGGCGGTGCAACTGACCAGCCCGCACGGCCAGCGCGCGGTGAGCTTGCAGGAGCGCCAGGCCGAGATGCTGCGCGAGAAGATCCGGGGCCTGGAGCTCAAGGGCGCGGAGATGATCCGCCACGGCAACGAGAACACCGTGATCGCCGACAAGCTGCAACGCTGGACGCGCGAGCTGCTGCTGACCCGCGACGCGCGCGAGCTGCCCGAGGTCACCACGAAGGCCATCGCCGACCATTTCCTGGTGCCACAGGTGGCCATCAAGGTCTGGGACGTGGAGCCCGCGTACGTGGAGGAAGCCTTCGCCCAGGGTGCCAGCGACGACGTGAAGGCGTTTGCCTCGTCGCTCATGCGCCCGTACTGCGGAGCCAACCCGGGGCTGGAGGCGGCGCAGTGGCTGGCCGACTCGGCCTCGGCCGCCTCGCTGGCCCTGATTCCCCTGCGCGCGGGCATCGCGCCGCAAGCCTTTGGCCTGCTGGTGCTGGCCTCACCCGACACCCAGCGCTTCGCGCCCGACATGGGCACCGACTTCCTCGAACGCATCGGTGAGCTGACCAGCGCGGCCCTGTCGCGCCTGCGCCCCCCGTACTGATTCTGGCGCCCATGAACCTGCCCGAGCGCACCCTGGCTGGCCCGACGGGGACGGGCGGCGATGCCGCGCTGGTGCAGGCCTACCTGAACCACGTCCGGGTGGAAAAGCGGCTGGCGGACCGCACCGTCATTCTGTACACGCTCGATCTGGAGCGCCTGACCACCCATGCCCGCGAGGCCGGTGTGGCCCTCAAGGCCGTTCAGAACGCCCACATCCGCCGCTGGATCGCGCAGATGCACGGTGGCGGGCGCAGCGCGCGCGGCATCGCGTTGATCCTTTCGGGGTGGCGCGGTTTTTATGTGTGGCTGGGCCGCCAGGGCCTCGTGGACCACAACCCGGTGCAGGACGTGCGCGCGCCCAAGGCCGGCAAGCCGCTGCCCAAGGCTTTGGGGGTGGACGACGCGGTGCAGCTGGCTTCGCACCAGGGGGCATCTGACGACCCGGCCCTGGAAGCGCGCGACGCCTGCATCACCGAGCTGCTGTACGGCTGCGGCCTGCGCATCGGTGAGCTGGTGGGGCTGGACGTGGCCGCCAGCGGCAGCGCGCGCGGCTGGATCGATGCGCAGGATGGTGAGGCCCATGTGTTGGGCAAGGGTTCCAAGCGACGCAGCGTGCCGGTGGGGCGCCAGGCGCTGGCGGCGCTCGAGGCGTGGCTGGTGCAGCGCGCGGCCTGGGCCGGTGAGGACCCCGCGCTGTTCATCGGCTCGCGCGGCCAGCGGCTGACGCCGCAGCACATTCGCGTGCGGCTCAAGCGCCGCTCCCTGCTGGCCGGGTTGTCCACGCCGGTGCACCCGCACATGCTGCGGCACTCGTTCGCGAGCCACGTGCTGCAGTCCAGCGGCGATCTGCGGGCGGTGCAGGAGCTGTTGGGCCACGCGAGCATCAGCAGCACGCAGGTGTACACCCGGCTCGACTTCCAGCACCTCTCGCAGGTGTACGACGCGGCGCATCCGCGCGCGGGCAGCCGGGCCGGCCAGGCACCCGAGCCGCTGGACATCACGCCGACGCCGCGACCGCCGCGCTCCCGCTGAGGCATGCCCCTGAGGACCCCTGTCCGGGGCAATGCTTGTAGGATGCTGGACCGCCTCGCGCGATCGCTTTTCTTCACTTCATCCGGAGACACCCATGTTCAAGTTTCTCGCCGTGCTCAAGACCCTGATGCTGGGCGCCGTGCTGGCCACATCTCTGCAGGCAAATGCCCAGGCCCAGACCCAGCCGGCCGTCAAGGTGGTCTACCACCTGAGCGACGGCATCCCGCAGGCCACGCGCGCGATTCAGAACATCCGCAACCACCTGGCGGCGGACCCCACGGCCAAGATCGTGGTGGTGACGCACGGTGCGGGCATCGATTTCCTGCTGGACGGCGCCAACAACACGGCCGGCCAGCCGTTCTCCGGGGCGATCGGCGACCTGTCTGCCAAGGGGGTCGGCTTCTTTGTCTGCAACAACACTTTGGTGTCGCGCAACATCGATCCGGGCAAGGTGGCCATGGAAGCCAAGATCGTGCCTTCTGGCGTGGCCGAAGTGGCCCGGCTGCAGGCGCGTGAAGGCTTTGTTTATCTGCGGCCCTGAGTTCTTCTTTCTTGTTGAGACCTCGCGTCGGGCCGGTGGCGATGCCCGACTGCTCCGGCCCTCCTCGCGGGCGGCTGCCCGGGTCCATCGCAACCCCCTCGTCAACACCAGGTTGGCGCGCACCCTCTGTGGC